>CAJGCY010000017.1 GCA_904501955.1 uncultured Akkermansia sp.
AAGCATGCCGAACTTTAGCCTTGCGCCTGAGGGGGAGAACATGGTAGAATGGCATATATGAGACGACTTCTACACTGTGCTGTCATAGCAGCACTCTGCAGTTACAGCCCGGCATCAACAAGTGCCCCCGCGGCACCGCAACCAGCAATAAGCACGACTATGTTCAGCAAAGATCTTTTAGCAAAATGCAGCAACGCCGCCGGCGTTTCCGGCTTTGAGGATGGCATCCGCCAAGTGGTTCTCCAAGAGCTCGAAGGCTGTGGCACCATCACGCAGCACGTTTCCGGTAACATCATGTGCGAGAAAAAGGGGCCGGAGGGCGCGCCGACCATTGCCCTGGTCGTCCACATGGACGAAATCGGCTTCATGGTACAAGGCGTCACGGATGATGGCTTCCTGCTGCTGGTACCGCTCGGCGGGTGGTGGAACCACACCCTGCCCAGCCAGCGCGTGATTGTACAAACGCGCGATGGTCGCAGCATTCCCGGTCAAATCGGCACCAAGCCCCCGCACTTGCTGCCGGAGGCTCAACGCAAGCAGGTTATGCCGGATGACGCGCTGTTTGTGGACATCGGCGCTTCCTCCAAGGCGGAGGTGGAGGCACTGGGCATTCGCCTCGGCTGCTGTGTAGTGCCGGACGTTCAGGTGCAAGAGCTCGCCATTGAGCACCGCTGGATGGGAAAGGCCTTCGACAACCGCGCCGGCATTTACTGCCTTATCAGCGTCATGCAGGCCATTAAAGACATGGAGCTTCCCTGCACCGTACGAGCCATTGCCACCGTGCAAGAGGAGGTAGGCACCCGCGGCGCCCGCGCCCTGCCCGCAGAGTGGGTACCGGACCTCGCCATCATCTTGGAGGGACCGCCCGCGGACGACACCTTCGGCCAGAGTGGCGTTTGCCGCCAGGGCAAGCTCGGTAACGGCGTGCAAATTCGCCTGTACGACCCAACCAACATCACGCCCCCTGCCTTGGCGGATTTCGTGCTGGATGTCGCAGCCAAGAACGGCATCACCCACCAGCCGACCGTGCGCCGCACAGGTGGCACGGATGCCGCAGCATCATACCCGAACTGGCAGGGCACGCCGGCCATCGTCTTCGGTGTACCCACGCGCTACATCCACTCCCACAACGGCATTCTGGATGACCGCGATTTGGACTCCTGCGTTGAGCTGACAATCGCCACATTGCGTAGCATTCTCAGCTACACCAAGTAAGGCTTCACCCATCACACAAAACACCCCACCGCATTCCGCAGAATCGGTGGGGTGTTTTTGTATAAACGAACACCGGCTCGGGCTTAATCCAGCGTGCGCAGCTCCAGCGAGCGACCGTGTGCATCCAAGCCCTCCACACGGGCAAAGGTCTGCACAAAGGGCAGAGAAGCGCGCGCAGCCTCCGGGCTCATGCGCACAATAGACGTGCGGCGCTGGAACTGGTCCGCACGAATACCGGAAAAAGATTTCCCTGAACCGCCGGTGGGCAAGGTATGGCTCGGGCCCGCCAAGAAATCACCGCAAGCCACGGTGGAATAGGTGCCGGCATAAATGGCGCCGGCCGTACGAATGCGAGCCAGCACGGATTCCTCGCGAGCAGGCTCAACCACCAGCACCAAGTGCTCCGGCGCAAAGGCATTCACAATATCCGCTCCCTTCTCTACAGTAGAAACCAGGAAGCAATCCGTATTATCCTCCAGCACCTGTTGCAGGTAGGCTGCGCGAGACAAGGTGGCAGCCTGCAGGGCAATCTGCTCTTGCACGGCGCGCAGCAAGCCCTCATCCGTGGTCACGAAAGCAATGGCGCTATCCCCACCGTGTTCCGCCTGCGCTAGCAAATCCGCTGCCACATAGGCGGGGTTGGCCGTATGGTCTGCCAGCACCATCACCTCACTCGGACCGGGCAACAAATCTATAGCCACAGCCCCCACCAACTGGCGCTTAGCCTCCACCACAAAGCGGTTACCGGGGCCGAAAATCTTTTGCACGGGCTCTATGCTCTCCGTGCCCAACGCCATGGCAGCCACGCCCTGAGCACCGCCTACTCGGTAAATCTCCGTTGCGCCAACAGCCTGCAAAGCCACCAGTACGGCGGGATTCACCTTACCATCCGGCCCGCACGGGGTCATCGCCACAATCTCCGGCACCCCCACGGCCTTGGCAAAGCCACCGGTCATCAGAGCCGTGGATACCAACGGAGCCTTGCCCCCCGGCACATAAATACCTACGCGGTCATACGGCACAAAGCGCTCACCGACCTCACAGCCCTGGGCATTCACGCCGCTCCAGTCCTTGCGCATGCTTTGGTGGGAGAAGTAGGTGATATTCTCCAAAGAGGCAGCAATGGCAGCCTTCACCTCATCACCGACCACGGCCTGAGCCTCCAGCAGCTCAGCCTCCGTCACGCGAAGTTGTTCCGGCGACAGCTGCACGTGGTCAAACTTGGCGGCAAAATCACACAGCGCGGCGTCACCGCGTGCCTGCACGGCATCAATAATCTGCGCCACGGCCTCGCGCACCTCAGTTCCGGGAATCGCGCGACGATTCATCTTTTGCACAGCAGCGGCAAACTCAGCATCACTCTCACGGAAAATATTCATCGCAAGGCATTGTAGCAAACTGACGCCATGCTGTCAAACACACGCTGCGTCACGGCGCAGGGAGAATCGATTTTAAGCATCAGGTATCGTTATAGCGGGGCTTCTGATTAGTCTCTACAGCGCGATAAATCGGAAGTCGGCGGAGGGTAAAAAATTATCGGAGCATGGGACTTTAGTCCCATAAATACACGTGAGCCCAATCCATAGAGGGACTAAAGTCCCTCGCTCCGAGTGAATCAATGTTGTTCATTTCCCCCTTCAACTTCCGATTTATCGCACACAGATGACTTTATTAAAAGTTTCCTTATCCCAAAAGCGGGAAAAAAGCCGACATCTCCGTAATCCGGTGCGAATAAGGTTGCAAAATGCCAAAAAGGGTGTATACTGTTCGCGCATGCTGACCATCAAGAAACTGACAAAAGCACACGCGGGGCGCACCCTGTTCTATGAGACGGAACTCATCGTAAACTGGGGTGAGCGCATAGCTCTGGTAGGCCCGAACGGTGCGGGCAAGTCCACACTTTTCCGCATGATACTCGGTGAGGACACCCCGGACGAGGGTCAAATCGTGATGGATGAATACGGCATCGTAGGCTACCTGCCGCAGGAGGCAGGCGACCCCAGCGACCGCACGGTGCTGGAGATAGCCATGAGCATCACCCCGGAGATGGGGCAAGCCATCCGCACCATTCAACTGTGCGATGCCAAGGGCGACAACAGCAGTGATGACTACGCCCACGCCATGGACATCTTCATCGCCAACAACGGCTACCAGCTGGAACCCAAGGCCAAGCGCATTCTGAAAGGCCTGGCATTCAAGGATGAGGATTTTCACCGTCCGGCGCGCGAAATGAGCGGTGGCTGGGTGATGCGTGCGCACTTGGCGCAGCTGCTGGTGGCAGAGCCGGACTTGCTGATGCTGGATGAGCCCACCAACCACCTGGACCTGATGAGCTTGCTGTGGCTGCGCCGCTACCTGATGAATTATCCGGGGGCGATTTTCATGATTTCGCACGACCGAGACTTCATGGATGAGCTGGTAGAGACCGTGTACGACATTGAGAACCAAGAGTTGGTGCGCTACACGGGCAATTACTCCAAATTTTTGGAGTTGAAAGAGCAACGCTACGAGATTCTGCTTGCCGCATGGCGCAACCAACAGAGAGAAATCGCCCACATGGAGTTCTTCATCGAGCGTTTCCGCTCCGTAGCCTCCAAGGCTGCTCAGGTGCAGAGCCGCATCAAGCAGCTGGAGAAAATTCGCCGCATCGAGAAGCCCAAACAAGCTCGCCGTGTGTTCAAGTTCATCTTCCCTCAGCCTCCGCGAGCCATGCAGCGCGTGCTTGAGCTGGAAAAAGTGGGACAAAGCTACGGTGAGAAGCGTATTTACAAGAACTTGGACCTGCTCATCGAGCGCGGTGACCGCATCGTACTGGTAGGGCCGAACGGTGCAGGCAAATCCACCCTGCTCAAGATTTTAGCCGGCGTTGTACCGATTGATGAAGGCAAGCGCACGCTCGGCACCACCACCCGCATCGGCTACTTCTCCCAGATGCGCTCGGAGAACCTGACACCGAACTTCACCGTGCTGGAAGAAATCATGAATGCGGACCCGGAGCTGCGCGAGGAAGAAGCCCGTGCCGTGCTGGGCTCCTTCATGTTCCGCAAGCTGGACTGCGAGAAGCGCGTGGAGGTGCTCAGCGGTGGTGAAAAATCACGCCTGAGCTTGGTGAAGTTCCTGGTGAACCCGCCGAACCTGCTGCTGATGGACGAGCCGACCACGCACTTGGACATCATGAGCGTAGAGGCGCTCTCCCAAGCGCTGAAGCGCTATGAAGGCACCTTGGTATTCATCTCGCACGATGTGCATTTCATCCGCGCCTTGGCTGAGAAGACGCTGCACATTTCACACGGCACCGTCACCCCCTACGCCGGTGGGTACGACTACTATTTGGAGAAATCCGGGCTGATGGACAACCCGGACGCCATGAATATGTAAGGCTGCCACAGCTCCACTTTTACCACACACGGCGCAACTCACGTTGCGCCGTTTTTTTGGCTGCATCCGGGGCGGAGGCAAGCCGCGAATTGGGGCAAATAGCCCTTTTTTACGCGTGCACGCGCAATTCCTGCTTGAAGTATGGGGGAAATCTGCTAAACTGATACAGTACATACGACGCGTTACATATGAACAAAAAAATAACTCCTTACATTTATGGCGTAAGCACCGCAGCGGTTACCATCGCAGCAGCAGGTGTCATCTCCGCCATTGTTCTGCAGCCCTCTGAGGAGCAGATTCCCATCGCTGTTGATGACAATGCAGCCAAAGAAATGGCTGAGGTCGTGCTGAATGAAAAATGCGCAGCCTGCCACGGTGTCAATCCGGATTACAGCGGATTCCTGAACTTCTTCTCCTTCGGCAAGATTCGCCGTGATATCGAAGGCGCACAGCGCGCATTCACCATTGCACCGGATCCTGCCGTGCGCAGCGAACTGGTAGACAAAGCCAAGATGGATTACGTGCTGCGCACTCGCCGCATGCCCCCGACTGCTTACACCATCATGCACCCGGGCTCCAAGCTGACGCATGCGGACGTGGCCATCATGCGCCAATACTATGATGCCCAGCGCATTGAAAAAGAGATTTTCGCCCCGATTGCTCCGGCTCCGGCAGCAACGGAAGAGAAGGAAAAGCTCCGCATTCTGCTGGGGCACATGCTCTTCTTTGACGGTCGCTTGTCTACCACAAACGAGGTTTCTTGCTCCAGCTGCCACGATCTGACCAAGGGTGGTACGGACAACCTCGCCAAGTCTGAAGGTGTGCCCGGAGCGGATGGCAAACCCCAGCTCGGTGGCGTGAATGCCCCCTCCGTCTACAACGCGGAGACGCACATCCGCCAATTCTGGGATGGCCGCGCAGCCAATCTGCAGGAGCAGGCAGGCGGCCCGCCCCTCAACCCGGTGGAGATGGGTTATGCCACACCCGAAGACTGGCAGAAGATTGTTGCCAAGCTGAGTGAAGAGCCCATCTACTGCAACCTGTTCCTTAAAGTTTACGGGGAGCAAGGCATTACCGCACAAACAATTACGGATGCCATTGCAGCATTTGAAAAGACGCTCGTCACCCCCTTCTCTCCCTTTGATCTCTACCTCATCGGTGAGAAAGATGCCCTCACGGAGCAGCAAATCGCCGGTATGGAAGCCTTCCGCAACTACGGCTGTGTTACCTGCCACGCCGGCGCTAACCTGGGTGGTCAGAGCTTCGAATACATTAACACCGATGCCGACCTGCGCGACCTCGCCACGGAAGATTACACAGAAGGGGCATACGGATTGATGGACCACACCAAGAATCCGGCTCATAAGGACATGTTCCGCGTGCCTGCCCTGCGCAACGTAGCGCTGACAGCTCCGTACTTCCACACCGGCTCCGTAGCTAAGCTGGAGGATGCCGTGCGCATCATGTTCAACACGCAAAGCAACATAACTCCCACAGACGGTATGGTGGCGGATGTAACGGCATTCCTGCAAGCACAAACCGGTCGATACAATGGTAAGCCCTTGGATCAACTCACCATGCGCGATATTGCTCCCAATACCATTAAGGCTTACAACATTTACCTTAAGGACAAGCGTGATGCGGAAGCCGCCCGACTCAAGGCCGAGGAGGAAGCTCGCGCCAAGGCTGAGGCAGAAGCCCGAGCCAAGGCTGAGGCAGAAGCCCGCGCCAAGGCTGAGGCAGAAGCTCGCGCTAAGGCTGAGGCAGAGGCTCGCGCTAAGGCTGAGGAGGAGGCTCGCATCAAGGCTGAAGAGGAGGCTCGCGCCAAGGCTGAGGAGGAAGCTCGCATCAAAGCCGAAGAAGAAGCCCGCGCTAAGGCTGAGGAGGAAGCTCGCATCAAAGCCGAGGAAGAAGCCCGCGCTAAGGCTGAGGAGGAAGCTCGCATCAAAGCCGAGGAAGAGGCTCGCATCAAAGCCGAGGAAGAGGCTCGCATCAAAGCCGAGGAAGAGGCTCGCGCTAAGGCCGAGGAAGAGGCTCGCATCAAGGCTGAGGAGGAGGCTCGCGCCAAGGCTGAGGCTCAGGCAGAAGCTTCCGCGCAGCCCGAACCCTCACCGGCAGAGTAAATGCGTTTTACCGTATTGGCCAGCAGCAGCAAGGGTAACGCCACCGTCATTTCCGGTGGCAATACCCACCTGCTTGTGGATACCGGAATCAGCGCTTTGCGCATTCGCAAAGGCTTAGAAGAATGTGAGTTGGGCATTGGTCAAATCGATGCTCTGCTCTTCACCCACGAACACACAGACCACATTTGCGGGCTCGGCCAGCTGGCAAAGCGGGCCCCGCTCCCCATTTATTGCACGCGCTACATGGGGCAAGAGCTACGCCCCGTTGCGCCCAATGCCGTCTTCACCTATCTGGAACCCGGCAGCCCCGTGCAGATAGGGGACATCAGCGTCACGCCCTTCAGCGTGAGCCACGATGCCACGGATCCCGTGGGGTACCTCTTCCAATACGGAAACAAAAAGCTGGGCTACATCACGGATACCGGCAAGATTCCCAGGGGAGTTCCTGAAATGATGCAGGGCGTGGATGCCCTGTACTTGGAGTCGAACTATGACCCCGCCATGCTGCGCAACTCCGGTCGCCCGCTGTACCTGATAGAGCGTATTGCCAGCAATTTCGGGCACCTCTCCAACGAGCAAGCCTGCGAGTTTGTGCGCAGTATTGCCCACAGCGGGCTACAGCACTTGGTGCTCGCTCACCTGAGCCAAGATTGCAACACACCGCAAGCTGCCACAGCCTGCATGCAGCAAACCCTCACGGAGCTACAGCTTAACACCACACTGCACTGCGCACCCGCCGCTCACCGCCTGCCTTGGGTGCATATCTCATAACTTACAAGAACCCTTAAACTCCTAACCATTTATGACAAAAGCAACACTGATGATGCTGGCAGCCATGGCTGCCACCCCGCTGATGGGGCAAGATGCCAAGCAGATTGCCGATAGCCTTCAGGTGCCGACCGAACTGGTATGCGGCACCAAGTTGGAGATACCGACTGTTGACGGCGCTACCGTTGAGCTGCTCGGTGCAGACTATGAGCAAATCATCCACGCCGATGGCACCATCGGCTACGTGGTAAGTGATACGCCCGTTAACGTCAACTTCAAGGTAACGAAGGACGGTAAAGAAGCGTTCAGTAAGGATTACGAAATCTTGGTAAAGGTGGCAAAGGCTGCCCAAGCCGGTAATCCCAAGCCGCAGGTTGTGCCCTCCCTGCTGCAGTGGCAGGGTACCACGGGTGAGCTGAAGCTGGGCAAAGAAGTAAAAATCTACTTCGGCGACATGCCGCGTGCCCAGGCGGAAATCATCATGGAGGACTTGCGCGCCGTGCTCGGTGCAGACACGCAAATTACGGAAGTTCCCTCCGGCAGCGCCCACATCATCTTCATGCGCACCCCGGAGGGTAACTGCGATGAGGAATACACCATGATGACGCAGCCCAACTGCGTGCGCATTGCCTCCCGCTCCGCCAAGGGGCAGTTCTGGGGCTCCCGCACGCTGCTGCAGATTCTCAAGCAGACCGGTGGCAGTGTTCCCTGCGGCGTGGCATACGACGTACCGCGCTACGAGGTGCGTGGCGTACTCTTTGACATCGCCCGCACCCCCTACACGCTCAAGGATATGCGCGACGTCATCGACGCCATGGCTTGGTACAAGATGAACGACCTGCACCTCGTCATTAACAACAACTACATCTTCTTGGAGGAATATGTAAAGGACGGTCATGACCCGCTCAAGGAGGCCTACACCGCCTTCCGTTTGGAAAGCGACATGGTGGGCGCCAACGGCCAGCGTTTGACGGCGGATGACATCTACTTCACCAAGGCTGAGTTCCGCGAGCTCATTGACTACGCCAAGCAGCGCGGTGTGAACATCGTTCCGGAGTTCGACACCCCCGGTCACGCTCTGTCCTTCACCAAGGTGCGCCCGGATCTCATTTACCAAGGCCCGATGAACCACCCCGGCCGTCGCTCCGACCACATCGACGCAGCGAACCCTGAGACGCTCAAGTTCGTGGGCGAGGTGCTGGATGAATACCTGCTGCACGACGCCAAGCTCGGCCGCCCGGTGCTGGAGGGCTGCGTGGTACACGTGGGTGCGGATGAGTTCTACGGCGAGGCTGAGGTATACCGCAAGTATGCGGACGGCTTGCTCAAGCACGTGAAGAGCCGTGGCTATACCCCGCGTATTTGGGGTAGCCTGACCCACAAGCCCGGCAAGACCAAGGTGGAATCCGACGGCGTTCAGATGAACCTCTGGAGCGCCCAGTGGCAAGACCCCATCGAGGCGATGAATGATGGCTTCAAGCTCATCAACACCAATGACGGCCACCTCTACATCGTGCCCTTTGCGAACTACTACCGCATGGACAAGAACCACAAATGGGTGTACAACAACTGGCGTCCCAACTATGTGGGCAAAGCTCATATCCCCGCAGGTCACCCCAACCTCATCGGCGCTACCTTTGCCATTTGGAATGACATGACGGACCTCAAGCACTCCGGCTACGGCATGTATGATGTGTGGGAGGTATTCCGCAGCTCTGCAGATGTGCTCAGCCAGCGCATGTGGGGCACGGAGCATAACCCTGCAACCTTCGAGCAGCACCGCGCACTGGTGAGCAAGATCGGTGAGGCTCCGAGCATTAACCCGCTTTACCTGCGCACGGGTGATGCCCCCGTTTGCATCACCCCCACCGCCCTGCCCATGCAGCTCAACGAGCAGGCCGCAGGCCCGAATTACCACCTGACCGCAGAAATCGAGCTCACTGCTGCCCCCGAGGGCACGGAGCAGGTGTTGCTCAGCGGCCCGGAGGGTACGCTCTTCGCTACCATGAAGGATGGTACCGTCGGCTTCCGCCGCAATGACGCCATGGAGTTCTCCTTCGGCGGCAAGCTCCCCGTGGGTAAGAAGGTGAAGCTCGAGCTCATCGGCAAGCCCCAGTCCACCCAATTGTTGGTAGACGGCAAGGAAATCGGCACGCTCACGCTCATGAGCTACAAGGACCGCGAAGATGGTTGGAAGAACCGCACCAAGGGGCTTCGCTCCACCTTCATTCTGCCGCTGCAGACCCTCGGTGAATCCTTGCAGGGCAAGGTCCACAGCCTCAAGGTTGAATTCTCCGACCCTGAAACCAAGTGATGGAGCCGCAACAAGAATATGAGCTCGGGGCTGCTGCGTTCAAGGCCGGTCATGCGGCTGAGGGCGCAGCGCACCTCCGCAACGCCGCGTTCGCCGGTCATGCCGAGGCGCAGAACCAGCTCGCCAGAATCTATTTTGCCCAGGTAAAGACCCGCGACGACATCGCCAACCTGGAGGCAGCAGCCCAGTCCGGCGACCATGTAGCGCTCTTTGTGCTGGCCATGAGCCTCATCGAGGGTCGCCTGTTGGAGAAAGACACGGACAAAGCCATGGCCGCGCTCAAGCACGCTGCCGCCCTCGGCAACGCCATGGCGGAGGCCATGCTCAGCGGTGGTATCCGATAAGGAGAATCCATCCCCCCCTCGTCTCAAAATCCCCTTCCCGCCCGGCGAGAAGGGGATTTTTGCGTAAGCTGGCAGCTCAATAAATCGGGATTTGAAGGGCAACAAAATCTATCGGAGCGTGGGACTTTGGTCCCACAAATACGCGCGGGGCTTATCCATAAGAGGGACTAAAGTCCCTCGCTCCGAGTGAATGAATGTTACAAATCACCCCTTCAACTTCCGATTTATCGAGCCACGAGCAGTCGCGAGAACAGCCTCTATTTCACGGCATCAGCCTTTTTCTTTTCGCGGAGGGCGAGGGAGAGCTGGATGGCATTGGCCACGTTGTGGAAAAATACGTAAAACACCGGGCCGATGTAGGCCAAGGGGGTGGCGTAGCTTTGGTTGGCAATGTAGAGGGTAAGAATCGTATTCTTTTGGCCGAGCGCTTGAGAACACTCACGTTTGAGGCGGGGATAGCCCAACCAGTAGCCGCCGAAGAAGCCCAGGGCACAAATCGTCATTGCCCCCAGAGCAATGGGCCAAATGTCCTGGAAAGAGTAGTTCATCTGCACCAAGCGGTGCGTACCGGCGGCGGAAACAATGGTCAGGTTGATAATCCAGATGGCCAGCGAGTAATCGCGCAACTTGGGCGCCCAAGCCTTGCACGGAGGATAGCAAATGCGCAGTAAAAAAGAAATAACAGCAGGAGCCCCCAGCGCCAAGGAGATTTGATAGAGCACCAGCAGCAAAAAATCCACATACCCCAGCTCCGGGGCATGCACCACAAAGGGCAGCAGCAGTGGCGTAACAAGCCCGAACATGGCCTGGCTGAGCACCATAGCCGTGGTGATAAAGGCCGTGTTGCCCCGCAGCAGGTTCACAATCACCGGCGCGGCGGAGGCCACGGGAGCTGCGGCACAGTAATACAAAGACTCCGCCAGCACCGGGTAGCCCGCCAGCACGGCAGCATACCAAAAACCAAGCCCCATCAGCTGCAGCACGACCAGCAGCACCAAGTGCATCCACGTGGGGCGCAGTTGTGCCGTATCCAGGCCAATGAAGGTGATGCACAGCATCAGCGTAATACCTACCGGCAGGTAAGCAGCCAAGGGGCTCAGCTCTGCATGAAGCAAGCCACCTACCACAAAGGCCAATACCATGCAGATACTACGCAGGTGTTGCATCATACGCGTGGCAGTGGGTGATTTCAGGCATTCTCTTTCTTCTCAGCCACATCTGAAGCTTGGCGTTTTTGCGCCACCAAATCCGCAGCATCCTTTTCTTTGGGTTTCGGGTAAGCAATGCGGTTGTGGTTCATTGTGCGCAGCGTCTGGAAGAAAGACTCCTTCATCTTAGCAATTTCACCGAGCGTCAGCCCACTATCCTGCAAATGACCATCCAAAATACGCCCCTTGAAGATGCCGTCAATCATGTTGCGTATATCAGCCTCCGTGGGGTGTTGCAGGGAGCGCGTAGCACTCTCCACGGCATCAGCCATGCTCACGATGCCGGACTCACGGCTTTGCGGTATGGGGCCCATGTAGGTGAAGATGCT
This sequence comes from uncultured Akkermansia sp., assembly GCA_904501955.1. GTDB lineage: Bacteria > Verrucomicrobiota > Verrucomicrobiia > Verrucomicrobiales > Akkermansiaceae > Akkermansia. The sequence goes on from CAJGCY010000017.1 coordinate 11,680, forward strand.
CTTATCCACCTCATCCGGGCAGGTATCCGTCAAGCCCTCTTCAAAGCGGCTACGCTCCGCCTCATAGGTATCTTGCGCCTTGCGGTAGAAGAAATAGGCCGTCGTTACACCGTGGTGCTCGCGAATCACATCCACAATTTGCGGATTCAGGCGATTTTGCAGCGCAAGCTCCACACCATCCGCAACATGCCCGAGAATAATACGAGCACTGCCCTCAGGGGTAAGCTCGGCATGCGGGCTGAGCGACTGGTCCACTATGTTTTCCGAGAAGTACTGCGGGTTATTAAGTTTACCGATATCGTGGTACAGGCCGCACACGCCGGCGCGAGTCACATCCGCCCCGATGGCCTCGGCAGCGCTCTCCGCCAAACGCTGCACACACAGGCAATGGTGGAAGGTGCTGGGGGCGGTCATCTGCAATTTTCTGATCAGCGGGTGGTTCATATCCGCCCATTCCAGCCACGTAATGTGGGTAGATACGCGGAAAATGCTCTCCAGCATGGGCATCATACCGTTCACAATCACACCCAACAAGAAGTACACGCCAATGGACATCAGAGCCTTCACAAACCAGCTGACGGGCTCCTCATTATCCGGCAGCCCCATACCCGAGCCCAGTGAGTGCAGGCAAAGCAGCAACAGCACACTGATAAACACTACAGCCCCAATCTTAAAACCGGCATAAAGCAACTGCTGGCGTTTCTGCAAGTGCCCGCATATACCGGCGGTCAGCACACCGGCCAACAGGCTTACCACCAAATAATCAGCCACAAAGGCCAAGGTAAAATTCACGGGGAAAAGCACCGCCCCGAACAAGGTGCAACTCAGTGCCACAAAGACACCCACGGACCTATTGACCAGTGCGGCGGTCATAGCCGGGGCCAAGCAATACGGCAACACCAGCAGCACCTGTTGCGGCGCCTCAGGGTACCAGCGGCACCAGCCGGATATAGTCAAATGAGTCAAGAACAATTGCGCCAATATCGCCAGCACGCACAGCAAGGCGGGGCGAAAGTTCAGCTTGTCATGGCGGCGGGCATATATGTAAAAAGCGTAAAGAGCGCAGGAGCACAACACTACCCAGGCCATGCGGTACATCCCCAACAGGGCGTTATCCGGCACGCTGTATACCAACGCGCACAGGGCTGCTACACCGCCGGCAGACAACATCAGCAGATGCTTGTTGGAGCGCCGCTCCGCTTTCTGCTCAGGCGTGGCATCATTGTCACCCTTGAAAATCTTTTTTAAGGCATGAATCATATCTTTCCCCGTATTATACCACACTTACCCCCCATGTCAATGATATACATGACATAGGTTCTACGCCCCCCGGGCAATCTCTACAGACGGAAGCTTACACCACCAGGCACACAGCAAACAGCACATAGCCCAACACGCAGACCAACATGGCGGCATTGCGCCAACGGGCAGCGCTTGCGGACGCCGCTGCGGCACGAGCATAGTCCCCCTTACGGTTATAGGCGTTCACCCTTGCAGAATGCACGATAGCGACAATCCCCAAGGGCGTAAAACACAAAATGGTCAACACAATGCTCCACGCAAGCCCGCTGTAGGCCTGCTGCAACGGCCTACCGTCCATACTGCGGGCGGTCCACACTTGCGAGGCTCCCCGCCCCTTGATGCCGGGCATGGCGGTCAGGGGGTACCAAGCCCGTGAGCCGACGGTGCAGTACAGGTAATCCTCCGTAATGGCTCGCTGCGCCAGCATGGCATCCACCTGCTCTACCGTCAGGGGCCCGATGGGTGTAACCCCACCGGGTGCAAGGATGTAATATGAGGGGGATTCCATATGACGCTTAATCGGCAGCACCGATGGCACCAATCAACAAAACAGTATAGAAAATACCCTCCGGAATCATCGCGACAATGCGCCATGCACGTGAGTGCGCGGCAAAGCGGTGCGACAAGTTGTAATTACCGCGGGAGTTGTGCACCATGGTGAGGATGGACATCACCACGGCAACCGTACCCGCAGGCAGGCAGATAATATTCAGACCCGGCCACACACCCAACAAGAGGAAGATGATGCTCCACACCATGCCACTGCTTGCAGGCTCCGTCGCTTGGGGTACGGGGCGGCGCGGTGCGGGAGCCCCACCGCAGTTCGGCAGCAGCTGATTGCGCAGCGCAGGCATGTCCGCCAGCGGACGCCACTGCACGGAGCCCGGCTCCGAATAATTCCACTGCAAGGTTATCTTGCGGCGGTTCAGCATCAATGCTATGCGCTCCAGCGTATACGGCCCTTTGATGCGGTTCGACCCCGGAGGCGTCAGATAGTACATGGCGTTCGGGGGCATCACCGGCGTAGCGGGCACAGGCGGAGCAGACGGCGCCGGCATAGGCACCACCACGGGAGCTTGCGCGGCATATAAGCCCGGCAGCGTGCTGAGGGGGCGCCACTCATTCATGCCGTCCACCACATACAGCCAAGCATCCGTCACCTGCCCTCGCTGCATCAATACACGCAACTCAGCCAAGCTAAAAGGGCCATTGGGTGCAGTAGAGCCCGGCGCTACAATGTAATAGATCTTTCGGTTCTCACTCATAGCATTCAGTAACAATATCAATTCCGAGTTTTGAGGAAATAAAGGCCGGTGTAAATACGGGGATCCAGAGCTTTACCCTGAGCCACCTGCTCCGCCAGCCAAGTATCAATCGTGTCCAGCGGCACCTCATGCACGGTGATGTTCTCATTATCCACTCCGCCACCCTGCGCTACTTTGCGCAGCCCCGTAGCCAAATAGAAAGACACAGTCTCACTGGTAAGCCCGGGGGAGGAGGGGCCGGTAAACAGGTAGCGCATCTCCGTAGCCTCATAGCCGGTCTCTTCCAACAACTCACGCTGCGCTGCCACGGCGTCGGATTCCGGGCCTTCATCCCCACTCAAACCGGCGGGGAAACACAGGCTCTGCTGCCCGATGGGCGGGCGGTACTCCTCCACCAGCAACACATTGCCCTCCGGCGTGCAAGAGAAAATCATCACCGCGCCCGTTTTATTCACACGCTCGCAGTACTCCCAACGCCCCTCGCGCACCAGGGTCAAAAACTTTCCGCCGTATAAGGTTTCCATAAAAACAAGATGCGGTAGGGGGTAACTTCACCCCCTACCGCCTATTATCGGGGGATTTTACAGAGATTTACTCACGCACCAAGGTGTGGAAACGCTCCAAAATTCGGCGAGTGATGGGGCCTGCCTGCCCCGTACCGATGGTGCGACCATCCAGAGAAGTAGCGGCAATCACCTCAGCCGCCGTACCGGTCAAGAAGCACTCATCTGCACTGAGCACATCGAAGCGGTTCATCACGTGCTCCTCACAGGGAATACCGAGCTCCGCGCAAATATCCATCACGGCATGGCGGGTAATGCCACCCAGAGCGCCCTCCGTAAGCGGAGGAGTCATCACGACGCCATTGCGGACGATGAAGATGTTGTCACCGGTGCACTCAGCCACATTGCCGCGCTGGTTGAGCATCAGCGCCTCACCGGCACCCTGCTGCACCGCCTCAATCTTGGCGGAAATACCGTTGAGGTAGTTCAGGCTCTTCACCTGCTGGCACAGGATATCCGGGTTCGGGCGGCGGAAGGAAGAGGTAATCATGCTCAGGCCCTTCTCGTACATCTCCTTGGGGTACAGAGCGATGTTCTGCACGATGATGAACATGCTGGGCTTCGGGCAATTGCGGGGGTTAAGCCCCAAATCGCCCACGCCACGCGTCACCACCAGGCGAATGTAGCCATCCGTCAGGCCGCTGGCAGCCACGGTTTCCTCCGTAGCGGCGCACACCTCCTCAAAACTCCACGGGCAATCAATCATCAGGTAACGCATGGAGTCAAACAAGCGCACAATGTGCTCCTGCAGGCGGAATACCTTACCGGAGTAAAAGCGGATGCCCTCAAACACGCCGTCACCATACAATGCACCGTGATCAAAAACGGAAACCTTAGCCTCCTCTTGATCAACCAATTTGCCATCAAACCAGATTTTCATGATATGAATGTAATGTAAAACTTGAACGCTGCTATTATACCCGCTTTTGCCTCCATGTGAAGCAGAAAAAACCCGTATGATGCATTTTATCCCCTTTTCTGACATACAGCAGGCTTGAGAAGCCCCCGTTTTCATGATATTATCCGCTCATGAACATGCGTTTCACACTCACATTGATGTGCAGCCTCGCGCTTGCTCCCCTTGCCACCGCTCAGGATATTTCTCTTGCGCCCGCTCCTGCTCAGCAATCCGCGCTCGAGCAATACACCGCACCGCTGGAGCAAATGTTCTCCGTGATTGAGCAAGTCAACACCATCTTGGCTTCCGCTCAGGACGAAGAAACCGCCGAAGCTGCAGGCGAGGCCATCCTCCCCCACCTGAAACAGCTCGATAATGCCGCTAAGCAATTCTTATCCCTCCCCATGCCCGAGCCGCAACTCGAGCAGCAAATCATGGCTTGGTTCGGAGAGCGTGAGCACATCATGGAAGAAATGGCTAAGCAAGTCGAGCGTCTGGAGCAAGAAGACCCCGCCTTCTTCGGGTCTCAAACCCTCATCTCCTCCATCATCATGCTCGGTGGTGTGCTCGGTGGCGCACAATAAGCAAGCGGCAACCTTCCCTTTACCCCGTCACGCCCTGCTCCTCAGCACGGCGTGACTTTTTTGCCCCCGAACATCGGAGAAAAAAAGCTTGATTTTTCCTCCGCTCTGAGTCAGAATAACTTAGCATCTTTCATCGCACTGATTATCGCCTTATGTGCCATTTATTAAAGAAATATCCCATACGCTGCATCAGCGTGGCTTCTCTGCTCGCTTGGGGCGCTTTTGCAGCATGGAGTCTGAGCAACAGCGGCGTAGAATACCATGAGCTATACCAAGAAGCCATGGGCGTTGACTCCGAATCAGCCGCCATGATTCGGCAAAAAATGGAAGCCGCCAACCTCATGACGATTATCGAATGCCTTTACGCCGCCCTCATCGCCTTCGGCGCGTGGTACATCGCCTGCTCCGTTATCGCCATCAGACGCATGAAGAGAGCCGGCATCTCCCACGCGTGGGAGCGCTGCATTCTCTCCGTTTTCCCCTTACTGCTCCTGTTAATATGGTGTGATTCCGTACTCGACTCACGCCCCACAAGCTACGACTACGAGGCATACTCCGCCTGCCTATGCCAAGCCGGCGCCGTAATCTGCCTCGGCATCTTGCTGAGCGTCATCCCCCATTACCTCCTCTGCCACCGGGCAATAATGAAATCCGCAATCATATAATAAACTTACTCAATACCCACCGTTAACTTGAACAAGATTGAGCCCCTATAAAGGGGCTCGAACTACGAGAAAAGTTAATAACAAACAAAACCTGATAACGTTTGAGAGGGGCTTTTGATATTATTCAAAATATCCTGCAAAGCAGGGCTTACCTTTATGTTAGGCAAATCTTTAACATATACACCTATTTTATCCAACAATTCAGTTGAAGGTCTCCAATCCGGCTTTGCTTGAACAAATCGATCAACATGTTGAACAACATGACGCATGATATTGTTACTCTTGCGGATATTGTCTAACTGAGGCAAGAACGTCAAATTACCCGGATGAGCCTTCAACGCAGGATCCAAACTCTTCGGAATAATATGATCAACATCCAGACGGAACTTTCCAGTACCTTTAATATACCCCCAAGGATTCAATCCTTTTTCCATACGAGCTATATTTTCCGGAGTCAACCATTTATTCTGCTTCAAATAACGAAGATTACGAGTCAAGGAATCCGCAATCAATTTACCTTCTGCCCCCATGTCTGCAAATTGCTTGCGAAGATAAGGCCCTATTTTCACACCTTTTTGCTCTAACTTGCTAAGATGAGCAACAGATTTAAGAAGGCTTTCCTTCATGGGATTATGCGCCACTGTTCTCGTCTTTGCAGCGATGCGTTCAGGAGAGAACACCTGACGAGGATTCTCATAAAACTTCTTCAGGGCTCCGGCTGCAGACTTAGAGTTAAGAGTAGCTTTAGCAAGTCTGTTTCCTGCCTGCTTGGTGGCAACTCTCGTCACCGTTGACGCACCGGATTTCAGCATGGAACCAACGAGTCCCCATGCACAATATACCGACATTGCGGTAACTGCTGTCTCTCGGGCAAAAGAAATCCAGTCTCCAACGGTCACCTCTACTCCGGCTTGATATCTACGAACAATGTCAGTACCGGATCCCACTACCGGCAATATTTTGATATAGCCGGCGCGCCAATCCTTGGTAATCAATTTAGAAATTTCATTCGTTTGCGTATTAGACTCCGAAAAAACCGGTTTCAACTCGCCGGCATCATTTAGCTCGGAACGCGTGTGAGAAACCTCACTTTTCACATACGTGCGTTGAGTCACTTGCACTTCGTTTCCCAAAACCTTTTCCCAGAATGTTCTCTCAGACTCCGTCGTTTCTTGCAGAGTGGTCTCTTTAACTTTAAGTTCCTCCTCAGACAGCGTTTTCTTATCAATATTATCGCCTTCAAGAGTCACCTTCTGAGACTGAACTTGAGTCGACTGCTGAAGTTGTTGCAAGTTCTCTTTAATCTTGACGGGGGAGATAATATTCTCGTGAGTAACCGTGTCTGTTACTGTAATTTTTCGATTTTTGACATACGGTTCCAAACGAGTTTTGGTCAAGTCTTCACCAAAGATACCAAAATCCAAGATATCCACTACATCAAGCAAAGCTCTCCATAAGAGCTGAGAATCAGGCATCTTTCCTTCCTTAACCATGTTAAACACATTTTTGAGGTTAACGAAAGAGCTGATATCCTTATCAATTGTGCGAAAATTGAGTGTTGTTACCTTCTCCGATTTCGTACCGTCATCAGATACATGTTCATCTACCTTAACACCTCCTACATCATATATTTGTTCATTCGGCAAATGCTTTTCAAACTGAGACGGCTCGTTGGAAACAGATTCTCCTTGCGGCTTTATCACCGCAGCAGTAGTTTTATTTGCAGCAGCTCTCTCAGCCCCCTCTAATTTCGCCGTAAGATCAGCTAACTGTTCAGCATTTGCCCCGGCGTACTTCATCATCCCCAACAAGACAAGTTGAGGCAAGCAGGTTCCTGAAAAGTTTTCGAAATTATTCACCGCATCCACAACCATCCGCCCGGCTGCGACCATCTTCGTACCTGCGACCATTGTTCCAAGCACAGACATTATTATTTCTCCTCAATCGTCATTGTGTTAATAAAAGATTGTGCCACCTCGGTCCAAGTTTCCGCTTCTTCTGCATACTTTGCAGATAAGAGTATGGCTGTACAATACAAACAATTCTCTACAAACGCAGCAGTTTGCAACGACTGCGGCAAAAGCACATTCATCAGCTGTTGCCATAACATACATACTGTTTCAGCAGCTAAATCACCGGGCGACGAAAATAGCGCTCTTTGTGCCGTTGCCATATCGTCCAGCCATGAATCGTGCAATAGTCCACCATGTACCTTAGAGCAATAAACCAAGGCACAAAAATAAAGCATTGTCTCATTCCATCCCTCACCGAAAAACAGCTCAGCAGCCCCATCTCTCAAAATCGGCAAAGCCACCAACGGAGGAAAATCAACTGCGCCCTCTTCCAAAGCAGCCAGATGATACTTGCAGTGAACACTAAGCATTCGAATCATCTGTTCCCGCTCCTGACCACTCACCAGTTTAAGCTCGCTTATGAAAACCTCCGCCAGTCTATAATAGCCGGTACAGAGAGCAGCGAGTTCTTCATCTCGACCAATGTTTTGATACGCACAAACATCCACTAACCATTGCGGAGCATCTTCGGCATTTCTGCCACTCAAAGCCCAAGCAATCGGCAACCTTAAGCAGTTGCTATTGTTACTCGGAACTACGTTCTCCGGAAAGAACGCTGCTATATTATCGTTTATATCATATGACATAATCAACCCTCCTTTATTTCCTCTATCTTTACATGCAACGCATTAACAAGATTGCCAAAATACATGGTAGCCTCACCTGCATCGTGACGAGCCAAATCTTCTATTTGTTCCTTATTCAGGTTCATCGTGGCACCAACTGCTTCACGGTCATCTTTGGAAAGCAACCGATGTGCAATCTTTACTTCCGTATTCTTCATTACCTCAGGAGTGAGTTTCGACGGAATCTGATCCACAATAATCATCCCCTGACCATAAGCTCGAACCTCCGCCAACATATCACTGAATATCTCAACAGATTTGCTACGAGGGCTTGCCTGGGTTTCACCCTTACCCTCAGCTTTCGCCAATAGACGGTGAGCCTCCTCCAGCACCACAATGTGACGCAAAGTATTTTTCGGAACTTTACCTTGCTGATATTCCACTTGGCGATGCTCATAGATGCGACCGAGCAACAACGCCATGATGAAAGACTTCTCATCGTTATCTGAAAATGCCTCAAGTTCAAAAAGAACATTCTTTTTCAACAAGTCAGCAAAGTTCTGTTGTTCGATACTGTTCAACAATTTTCCCTTAAGCGAGCAGCAAAGAGAACTCAAGCGAGCACGCAGAGCACCGCGGAGACTGATACGATAGTCAGATTTATCTTCTCCGAAGAAATCCGTCAGCACAGGATCGACCAAGTCAACCATATCTCTTATCTGCGGCATGTAATTCTCACGAATCTTCCATCTTTCGGAAGCTCTGAAGCATGAGACAAGCCTGCGTTCCATCTCCATGTTCTCCCCGGTCTCCAAATCCCACCCTTTTCGTTCATACACATTGCACAGCAACGATTCCAGAATAAACGGCATACTGGAATAAGAGCCAAGTAAAGCATTGAATACTGCTTTCAAGAAATCCAAGTGAGAGAACAAAGCAACCCCCTCTGGGAACGAGAACGGATTCAGAGTAAAGTCACAACCACGACGCCCCAAAGAGAATCGAATCAAGTTCATTTTCTCCACTGCTTCCAAAGCTCTGTACTCAGTCTTAACAGGCTCCAGAACCATGAAATTAACGGGTTTCTCTTCGTGAAGTGCGACTTCATGCAACAAACGCCTCATTGTTGTGGATTTGCCGGACCCTGTAACACCACATACAAAGCAGTGTTTATTCAGTTGATCATACCCCAAACGCACACTGGAAATAATTTCATTTACCGGAGCCTTACGGTTCACTGTACGGTCTATCAATCCTCCCATTTTAATGGTCGGAGAATCGGCTTTGGGTTTCGGAGAGCAACGGGCATATTCTACCAGTTGTTGCACCGTAATACCGGGCAAATCCCAGTGCGGCATATCAGCGATATGAGCAAGCTCGTTATGCGTCAAGCAGGTGTACAGATTGCTATATGAAGCGCCCAGCGGATGAACAGGTTCATGATCGGCAGTATACTCATTAACAGAGGTAAAATTAAGTTCCAGCAATTGCAGCTGGTTACGGTGGATCGCATCGTCCTTACTCAAAGCTATGCAACGCATGGGGTCACAGCTGCTGTCATCGCCACTCCAAATGGATATTCCCGCATACGCCGCACGCTGGAGAGTAGAGGGCTTATTGGTGTGGAAAAAAACACAGGTTTTCCACATACCTTGCCCCTCTGCATTGACAAGACGTTTATGCAGTTTGCCCAACTGCTCAGAAAGCGCGGAAAGCTCCATATTAGAGACCTCACGGTTGACGCCGATTGAGTGAGACTCGTTGATATTAATTGTACTTGTCGTCCCTTGGCTGGTCGATTGGCTTTCCCCTTGGGTTTCCTGAATGTTCTGACCATTCGAAACAGAGCGAGCTCGATTCGTACTCTTTTGCACATTGGTGCTGTATGTAGCCTGTTTACCACCGAAACAAAAGCTTTTCACCGTCTGCCCAATGCGGCTGAACACATTACCATCTTTCACAGAGCGGTTAACACTATCCCCTACCGTTTCTCCCTCAGTGACAGATACATTCACATTTTCACCTTTGGAAATGCTGACGCTGCTGCCTCGCGTCACATTCATATTGATAGAAAGAGAGCCACCCTGACTTGTTCCTTCCGTAATGTTGGTGTGATACTTAGCTAAGGGCTTGATAATATTATACAATTCTGCCACATTACTGCGATATTCCCTCAATTCGTTGATGGAAAGAGGCTCGCACAAAATAGAAAGCGCAAAATCCTCTCCTGCTAACGAGTCGATTATTCGCTCTATGCCCGTACGTGCTTTTTCTTCTTCTTGGTACTGGTCACGCTTCTCCCACGCAACATGACACGTCGGGATTCCCGTTACCAAGCAGTAGTTAGAAAAATTGTTCAAACTTCCAATTAACGCTTGTTGATCGGCATTCGTAAGGCCTTTGCCAACCTGGCACCCCGGCATAATACCCAACAAACTGTGAGTCAGTTCACGCGCATCAGTTCCATCTTCCGATATAATTCCTAAGTACAGTTTAATGGTACCTTCACAGCTATCGCCTTTGATAATGTACCAAAAACGGGTATTCATGGCGTGCAGTACTCCGTAAAACTGACTTAAAGCCTTGCGAATATCACGTCTATCGCGGAATGCAATAGAGTCGACTTGCAAAAAAGCAAGTTTATTCCATACCTCCCTACTTATCGCCCCCTCCTCCATGGTAGAGCATTTCATCACCGCCTGCATATCATATACAGGGCGATTGAAAATATACCCTAAATCATCTGTATTTAGTACGTATGATTCCTGATTACTCACACCATATTGTTGTTCATTACTCATATTTCCAATTCTTGTAAGGATACCCGAATGTAATATTTGCATATCGGCGCCCTAGCTGCGCCTCTACCTCTTCTTGTAATAATTTACCGGCAAACCAACCGGTTAGACGAATATCAGATTCCGGGGAATACGGCAAGAGATGCCGAAGCCTATTAACATACGCATCTAACATTAACTCAGAGGGCTGAACCCCTCGCGGGCACTCTTCTCCCGGAATGGATATCACCATTTTTTTTGCCAATAGCTTTTCTTTGATATCCTTAGCATTCTCAATGCGTACAAAGTCTTCAGATATTGATTTCAAATATTCACCCAGCCCCCATCGAGGTAAAACTAAACTCCGAAGAGTACCATCCGCACTTCTGATGTGCAGTGACAATGCATCCCAAGTCAAATCTACGTGCAAAGCAACTCCGTCCAAGCAGGGAGTACTACGCTTTATAACTCGAGGCTTTCCTCCAAACCGGGGAGGCAGATGTCCTTTAGCATTCGATGCTCCTACAAGAATCCATCGCGCAGACTCAGGAGAATTACCGGCATACCCACTTAGCTTGATTCGGTAGTCATTTTCTTGGAACGCTTCCAATTTTTTATATTCTTTCCAATCAGTCAGCGCCCCGGCATGTCCGAATACCGTATAACAACCATCTAAAAATGAAGCAAAGACACGGGGATATTCGCATTCCTCCGGGGGAGTCAACTCATCAGGAGAACCAAGGGTAAACAAAAGATTTGCAAGAGTATATTGACAAGCCTCAGTCGTCTCCGCCCAGTCAGACGGAGCCCCCCAAAACACGTTATCATATTTAGCGCAATCTACGCCGGTCTCACGCAACGCATCCAAACAAAGACCATAACGAGCACGCAATTTGCCACTCAGCTCTACGAGAGTTTCGGTATTCATTCTCAATTAGCAATTATCACGCAAATAACTGATTAGCTTGAACAGGGGAGAATTTTCATCAACTCTCTTTCGAATCGGCTCATTCTTATCGCGAGGTACGCTCAACGCATTTTTCACGTTCGCCAACAATTCATCCTTCCATGCCTTTAACTCATTAACAACAGTCTCTAAACAGCGTCTTAATTCATCATGATGCTGGTTCAACTCTTGTATATGCACTGAACTAGAAATAAAGAATGCATCTTTTCCGCTTCTGCCGAATAAACGGTCTTTAGCCGCCAATCCCGCATTATTATCGTTTTCAACTTCCCGAGCCTTAACTAGCATCTCCCCACTAGCCTGCCACATGGCTTTTATTTTATCTTCTATACTCTTTGCATAGCGCTCACCTAATTCTACAACGCCATTCTCCAAGCGGTCAAGATCGCCATCGTCCCTCATAATCCAATCATTCAGGACATACAAGAACTCGAGCGTACTTTTAAAAGGCAGCTTTTCCTCAGTTTGCCACCCCTCACATGAATCATTGAATATTGGGTTCAGCAAATCTTTGACATGAGAACTAGCAGAGTTGAAAGTATCTTTCAACGAAGAGTACTCACCACGAACAGTCTCGAGCTCGCGCTCCAAGCATTCTTTTTCTTCCTCCAAGCGCTCTCTTTGTGCGAAGAGTTCCGCATTCACCGCCTTCAATTGTTCAATACTCCTATCACGATTCTGCAACTCTCGATTCGTCATTTCATTATTCATATTATGCAATCGAGCGTTCAGCTCATCATGAGCAACATGAAGATCACGCAGAAAGAGACGGAACATCTCATCAGAGCGATGTTCGCTTGGCAACTGGGCATAAGCCCCCGCCATTTCCCTGGCTTCCTTTCGCAGCGCAGCAGCCTCCTTCAACAGAGCGTCATAAGTTTCCTTATGAGTCTCAAACAAGGCGATATTCTGAAACTGAAAATTCATACAAATATTATTTATTAGACATTAGTTCCAAAGAGCTCTTCCAAGACTCACGCCAGCATTGGTCAACCAATGCCAATACTTCTTTATCTCCGCTGAGAGCCTTAGTCAATTCAGTTAATCCGGTTTTTCCATATTCTTCTAACTCTTTACGAAGATGGAATCGTTTATCAAGCAACCAGCTGCATTGTTCTTTTGTGTCCAAAGTTGCTCGTGCAATAATATCCTCACATCCCTTCCACGAAGAGTGCCACAAAGAGGCTAAAGAATTACAATCTTCTTGATTCGCTGAGTCGTCTTTTCGCAACACATCCTGACACTCACACCCAACAACTTGCAACTCGACTCTCAATTTTAGTAGTTTATCACTCTTCCACTCATTCAACTCGCGATCTTTCATACTGATTACTTTAATATCATTCATACGACTCTCATTATAGCTTTGCATACTGAAAAATCAAGTTTTTTTTCAAAACAAATCCACTTTTTTACTCAGCACACAAAAAACTCTGCCAGCTATTACCGAAAATACACATCAAGCAAGCAGCCGCACTTACTTCCCACGCTTGCCAATGGGGGAAAAGCATGGTATACTGGCGCCATGAGTTTACCGTGGTTTCAGAACAAATTTCCGCTTTTCCTCGCGCCTATGGCGGGGGTGACAGATCCCATCTTCCGCACGCTTTGCAAAGAGGCAGGCGCGGATGTGATGGAGACGGAGTTCGTGTCGGCGGAGGGAGTTCTGCAAGCTTGGCAGCGCAACCGCCGCTATGTAGAGTTTGAGCAAGAGCACCGCCCGCTCGGCATCCAGATTTTCGGTTCCGTGCCGGAGCACGCCGCAGCGGCAGCCCGCATTATCGTGGATGCCATGCACCCGGATTTTCTGGACATCAACGCCGGGTGCCCCGTGCCCAAGGTGGTCGGTAAAAACGGTGGTTCCTCACTGCTCAAAGACCTGCCGCTCCTGCAGAACATCGCCGCAGCCGTGGTGCGCGAGCTGGGGGAGGATTGCCCCGTTACCACGAAAATCCGCATCGGGTGGGACGCCGAGCACATCTGCGCGCTTGAGGCATGCCAACGCCTGCAAGATGCCGGTGTGCAATCCGTTACCATCCACGGGCGCACGCGCTCCCAGCAATACGGAGGCAAGGCGGATTGGGATATCATTGACACCTGTGCCAAGGCCGTGCAAATCCCCATTGTGGGCAATGGCGACATCTGCACCCCGCAAGACGTGAAACGCGCCCGCGAAAACACAGCCGTAGCAGGCGTGATGATTGGCCGCGCCGCCATGAACGCCCCGTGGCTCTTTGCTCACGCCCGCCACTACCTTGCCACCGGCGAAATTCCGGAGGAGCCGAGCGCCCGAGAGCGCATCGACTTTATGCTGCGCCACACACGTATGGCCATTGCAAGTGAGCACTACGGTGATGAGCTCGTCACCATGCGCGCTATGCGTGCCCGCCTGCTGGCTTATGCCAAGGGGATTCCCGGCACCAAACCGCTGCGCCCCCTGCTCTCACGCGTTGCTTCTCTGCAAGAGCTCACGGACATCCTGACGCCGCTCTGTGCCCCCGCGTGAGTTGCTGATTACCGCTCCCTGTCATCATGTCGTGACATGCAGCATTTTGTATTTGACAGAGCTTGGTTATCTTGTTATAATTGAACCTGCATTAACACTAACCCAGCACTACAATGTTCAAGAAAACAGCTTTAGCATTAGCAGCAGTGGTCTCCTTTGCCTCCACGGCAATGGCTGACTCTCAGGATACCGCTATCTCCGCCCTCAAGGCTGAGGACGTGAAGTTCACGGTAGAAGGCGACAAAATTTACACGGAATGGGAGAACGATTGCGTTATCATCATTAAGGCTAATGATGAAAACAAAACGTTCAACGTGGGTGGCTATGCCAGAACGGCAGTACCGCAGGAGAAGCGCGACAAGGCCTTGCGTATTCTCAACGAGATGAACTGCAAGTACCGTCTCAAGTACTACTTGGATGAGGATGGCGACGTATTCGTCCAGAACGCCATGGATTTTGACGACATGGTACTGAGCGAGAAGGCCGTCATCACGACGCTGTACTTGGTAGCAAAGGCTCTGCAAGAGGCTCGCGAAGAAATGATGAAGGTCCGTTACGGTTCCTGATCTCTCACTCTATTTAATGCACCTAACGCAGCCGAGCATTACTGCTCGGCTGCGTTTTTTATCAGCTCGGCGGCCGGCATCGCATGGAGGAGAGAAAGGGGGAGAGCGATTCGGCTCGATAAATCGGAAGTTGAAGAATAGATTGCGAGCCGCAGGCGAGCGGAATTCGGAGCCCCGGAGGGGCGCCATAAAATAGCCCGGCGGTGGAGCCCCGTAAGGGGCGGAACCCCGGGAACCGGCCACAAAAATAAATGCGAACCCCGGAGGGGTGGTATATAATGGCGAGGACCGGAGCGAAGCGGCCGGCCACGGCGTAGCAAGCGAGCGAAGCGAGACGCGAAGACGGGAGCTCCGAGCCGGGGTGGCGCGTGTTTTGTTTGTGCGTTAATATCCCATTGATAATGCGATGTCATAAGACGAATTGATGCATACGGGATTTCTTCGCACTTACGTGCT
>CAJGCY010000018.1 GCA_904501955.1 uncultured Akkermansia sp.
AAAAAGAAAATGGAGCCCGGAGCGACGGAGCGAAGCGACGCAGCGTAGGCCGACAGACAATGGCGAGGACCGGCGAGCCACGGCGTAGCAAGCGAGCGCAGCGAGACGCGAAGCCGGGATGGGCGCGTATCTTTTTGTTGTTAATGAGTTGCGGTTATTGCGAATCGCCACAAAAACACCATATACACAAAGCATCGCATTCTGTCGGCCTCCACTCTGTCGCTATCGCTCCGTCGCTCCGGGCTCGAATATTAGGGGGGAGCCTACCAGTGGTTGCGCGGCTTCGCCGCTCCACCCCTGCCTAACGTCTGTCGCCCCGCTTTGCGGGGCTTTGAATTCCGCTCGCCTACGGCTCGCAATCTATTCTTCAACTTCCGATTTATCGAGCAGAACAAATAGTGGCATCAACCATAAACTTTAACAGGGGCTATTTCTTCTTACCCGCGGCTTGCAGGAGTTCTACGATTTCTGTGTGTCCGTTTCGCTCTGCCCAATAGAGAGGCGTTCTGCCATACGTATCCGCCTTGTTGATATCAATGGCCGGAGCAGCCAGCAGCAGCTTCACGCACTCCGTGAGGTTTCCGTAAGCCGCCCTGGAGAGAGGCGTCACTCCATACGCATTCTCCTTGTTGACATGAATACCCGGAGCATCGAGCAGTAGCTTCGTGCACTGCGTGTGGTTTGCTCTCACTGCCCTATAGAGAGAAGTATAGCCATATTTATCCGCTTTGTTGACATCAATGCCGGGAGCAGCCAACAGCAGCTTCACGCACTCCGTGTCTCCTTTGTCCGCCGCCCAATAGAGAGGAGTATGACCATATTTATTCTCCTTGTTGACATCTGCTCCGGCGGTAATCAATAGAGCGAGTTTTTCCGGGTTGTCGTATGCCTCGAGAATCGCTGAGTCGTAGTCGGTAATACCCATAGCAGCGAGTTTTTTCTGCGCCTTTTTCTCGGCTTTGCGACTCTTCTTCTCTTGGGTGATTTCTTCACTCCTGCGTTTTTTCGTTGATGTGTGAGTGTAGGAATATACACCGTATACCGCGGCAGCCAATACCACTAAAAGGATAATCAGGGTTGACAGCTGCGAGGCGGGAATCGTGTCGTGGGTGGGCTCGGCAGCACTCAGATGTGTATACGCACTGTAGGAAATGGCAACCATCCCCTCAACAAAAAGACCGATAAAGACTTGCGTGAAGATACCGGATGCCGAGGGCTTCATCATCCGTGGTTGTGCAGTGGCTGCAGTGATGACGGTTGTCGGAATGGTGCGGGAGTGTGTGCGCCGGGGGGTGATTTTTTTCAGTTCCTTCAGCCAATCCTGCGCGCTTTGCCAGCGGTTTTTGGTACGCAGGGACAAAGCTTTGTCAATGCTGCGCAGCAGTATTTCGGAGAATCGTTTCTTCAGCTCCGCGTGGCCGGATAGCGCGCGGTAGGCATCTTCATCGTCAATTCTCTCTGTAGCCAGCGGAGGGCATGCTCCGGTGATAAGTCGGTAACAGGTAGCGCCCAGGGCGTAAATATCCGTCCACGGACCGCGGTTACCATTCGGGGAAAGCTGCTCGATGGGGGTATAGCCGGGGGTTCCTATTAAGGTAACGGAGTGCTCTGACTGCAAGGCGCGCGCGGTACCGAAGTCGATGAGGATGGGCGTGCCGTCCTCACGCAAGATGATGTTGTTCGGTTTGATGTCGCGGTGCAACAGATTTTGCCCGTGCAGGTAATCCAGCGCTTTCAGGATGGATTTGAGGATAGGCAGCAGCCACTCCTCATTGACGATTGGCGGGGTGGCCTTGTGTAATTCTTTGCCGGTGACGAGCGGCATGACGTAGTAAGCCGTGCCGAAAGCTTCGAATGCCTCGTACACGCGCACGATGTTCGGGTGATTCAGGCGGGCGAGGGTGCGTGCCTCCTCCACAAAGCGTTGCTGGGTATGCGCATAATCCGCGACGGCGCTCTCATCCCGCGGGCATACTTGCAATGTGTCTTTATCACGGTAGGCGTAAAATATGGGGAAATTTTCCTTAATGACCACCAGTTCGTGGTTTAACGTATGCTCCGCTAAGTAGGTGATGCCGAAGCCACCCTTGCCGACTTTTCGCTGCAGGAGGTAATGCCCTAACATCAGCCCCGACGGAAGCTCCATGCCACCGCCTGTTGAATGTGAAGAATTACCCGTCATGTATATTGCTCTGCGTTCGGTGCGTTTCAGTATAACGAATTATGTTTGAAAGTCAAGTTCGGAAGTAAGATAAGACGCGACTGAAGATTTACGTTGATTTTGGTCGCTGCCGAATAAACCGTAAATGTCGACCCCGGCACTGTTGCGTCGGTATCAAATTCCGGCTTCGCTCCGTCCACAATAATTGCCCCGATAAATTTTCATTTATCGGGGGCAAAATCATGAGGAAATCCTAACAGTACGAGGCCTATATGTTAGGTGGTGTATACTCTTTGCCGCAGTAGCGATGCAGGACTCGCTGGGGGGCGTTGACCATATCAACCACAACCAAGCAATCCAACGTACCGCCGAAGCCCTCGTCAATGCCGAAGGAAATCATCTTGCCGCCCAAGCGCAGGTATTGGCGCAGCAGCACGGGGATGCCCTTGCCATCCTTCTCCAACGCGCAAACCGTGTTGTTCAACAGGCGTATGTCCGGCAACCCTGCCGGCAGCAGGCGCTTGTCCTCACTGTTAAGCCCTAGCTTCTTGGGCGGATAGTAAGCCTTCACTTCCTTGGCAAGCTCCGGGTTCATCTCATGGCACTGCAGGTAATCCAGTATCAGCGAGCGACTGGCCGGTGTGTACTCCCCGGAGATGCTCACCGTACCGTACATATAGCGGTACTCACGGTGGCGTGCCAAGTAGTGGCCGATACCCATCCACAGGGTATCCAGTGAGGCCGGGTGGCGCTGGAAATCCGGGCAGATGAAGGCGCGCCCCATTTCGATGCCATGGCTGAGCACTTGCTGTAACTTCTTGCTGAACTTGAAGAATGCGGCGTTGTAAATGCCTTTCACGCCGGCTTTGCTCTTCAAAATGTGGTCCGTACGGCCGATGCGGTAGGCACCGACCAAGCGGCGCTGCTCCGTGTGCCACATCACCAAATGCACGTAGTGCGGGTCATACTCATCCAAATCAAGCGATTTACCGGTGCCCTCACCCACGGCGCGGAACGTATGCTCGCGCTGAATACCAATCTCGCGCAGCAACTGCGGTATTTGCGAGGCCTCTGCTGCGTATACATTGAGGTGAGAGTGGGTGTTCTGTACGTACAGGCAATCCTCCGGCAGGGCGTCAATCTCTGCCTGCAGCACCTCTGCCGGGGCACTCGTTTCAATCTCTTCTCGAGTATCTGTGGCAGCCGCAGGGGCATCCACCGTGCTCGGGTAGCGCAGCATCATGCTGTTAAGGCGCATGAAGTCGGACAGCGCTTCATCCGTCTCCAGCAAGCCGAGCGTTGCCGGGGAAATGGGCTTGCCGATGCGTACCTTGTGGCGGGTCTTGCCATCACGTATGATTTCGCGTGCCAAGAAGTTAGAGCGTATGCCCTTGGCCAGCACGGATATCGTCTGGAAGAACAAACCGTTATGCCCGGAGAAGTGCATGGGCACTACCGTGGCGCCGGTCTTGCGCACAATGGTGGCAATGTTCGTCTGCCACGGGTCATCGATAACGCGACCATCTTTCCATGACCAAGTAGCGGCGGAGCCACTGGGGAATACCAGCAGGCAGTGGCCACCCTTCAGCCAGCGAAGAATCTCGCGCATGCCGTTCATGTTGGCACGCTTGGCGGCCTCGCCCCCGTACACATCTACCGTAATTTGGTAGGGACGCATGCCACGCACGCAGTGCAGGAACTCATTGACCACGATGCGCACGTCCTCACGCGCCCTCATGGCTATGTCGCCGAACATGATGCCGTCCGACATGCCGTGCGGGTGATTGCTGACTATAATGCAAGGACCCTCCTTGGGGATGTTTTCCAGCCCCTCCAAATCATATTGGAGGTTCAGGTATTTGCACGCAAGCTTGAAGAAATTATCGGTGCTGCCTTCATCCCAATCGTCCTCAATCTTCGCATGCGCTACGTTGAGAGCATGCAAGCCGAGGCGTTTTTCACCCCAAAGGATCAGCCAGTCCGGCAAACGCTTACCACCCTTGATGAGTTCAGCAAGGTCTGCCATTTTTTGTCGTTGTTTTCCGCTCACAAATATGATTGGTTTAGTTTTTCTGTGGAGTTAACTTTAACACATTGCTTGAGCCAAGTCAAACAGCTTTTAACATTTTTCGTAACTCCGTAGCTTAAATTGCGCTAACTCACGCTGCTGAGCGCTACTTGGAACGCTCGTATCGTGCTGGATGGGTTCGCGATGCCCTTGCCGGCAATGCCGAATGCCGTGCCGTGATCCGGACTGACTCGCAGGCGCGGCAGGCCTATGGTGGCATTCACTGCGTTATCAAAATCCAACAACTTGAGGGGGATGAGCGCTTGGTCATGGTACGGCGCTATGATGCCATCGTAGGCGCCCTCCGCGGCATCTCGGTACACGCAGTCCGGCACGCAAGGCCCGCTCACAGCACACCACTGCATCTGCTCTTGCAGCTGCTGCACGGCCGGTACAATAATGCGGCTTTCTTCATCACCGAATGCACCACTTTCGCCATTGTGCGGGTTAAGCCCTGCCACCGCCAGTCTGGGGGTGGGCTTGCCCTGTTTTCGCAAAAAATCGCCCAGCAAGCCACCGATGCGCACTATCTCGCTGCTCGTCAGCTTTTCCGGCACCTCGGCCAAAGCCAGGTGGGTGGTGCACAGCGCCACCGTCAGGCGCTTGCCGGTTAAGCACATGGCAAAATTGCTCACCCCCAATCTATCCGCAAAAAACTCCGTTTGCCCCGGGTAGGCGAACCCCACGCGGTGCAGGCCTTCCTTGCATACCGGGGCCGTCACCACCGCATCTATACTGCCACTGCGCAAGGCCTCCGCCGCCATTTCCAAGTGCTCCAAAGCAGCCTTTGCCGTGTCTTGTGTCGGCAGCCCCGGTCGGCAGTCTATCGCTGCGCCTATGAGTCGATACTCCGCGCTGCCGGAGCACTGCTCCAGCGCCTTGCGAATGACCTCCGGCCCGATGCCCGCTTGGTCTCCCAGCGTGTAACCGATGATGGGGGATTCTAAACTCATGCGCCGGGGGAATTCGGTTCTTCTACAACTTCCGGCTCATCATCATCCCGGAACTTGACTTGTGTTGCGCCACCCGTTCTGCTCGGAGGCACGACCTTCGGCGGGCGGTATGAGCGATTGGTGTTGATGTAATCCGGATTATCTCTTTGCTGCTCAAAGCTCAGAGTCCCATTTACCGAGGCATGGAACGTCAGCGTTGCCACCACGGATAGAATGGCAAATATCGCTAACAACACTCCGATGCACGTCTTCATACCCCCATTCTACACCCTTTCTCCCGTCATTGCAAGCCCTTATTGCTCCCTGCTAACGGAACGGGGGCTTTCCATAAGTCTACCTATGTTCACGCCTCCCGTGAAATCGGAAGTGTTGGCGGGGTGTTTGCGAGCGATAGCGAGCGGAATTCCCATTTGGCGGAGTTAGTATAGATGGGTAGACTTATTAGAATCCCCCCAACATCTGTCAACCCCCCGTCCGGCAAGCTTCAGTTGTTTTCGACTTTACTTGGTGAATCTGCTGCCGGTGTGTCTTTGTCTGTATTTTGTTCTTCACTGACAACGCCGGCTGTAGCCTGCTTTTTATCCTGATTTTTCTCCCCCTTTTTGGGGTGTGTAGTTGATGGAGCCGGCGGAGTGGTTTTTACTGCACTATGTTTATCGTTTTTTGTCGAAAAATGGTAGAATATGTATGTGCTCAGCCCGCCTACCACCAGAAGCATAACAATGACAAATATGGTTTTACCGATAAAGTTGTTGTCTGCTTTCTTTGTAGGCTTTGATATTTTAACGAGATTCTCTTTTGCTTTGTCTTCGAGCTCTTTTGCTTTGTCTTTGACTCGTTCCCACTTACCCTGTTTTGTTTGACCGACGCTTGGTTTTGGGGCATTTGTCGTGGGTGTAGGGGTAGGTTGTTTCTTTCTGCGACGTAGCTCCTCGCATGTAAGTGCCCCCGCGATGTTTGTGTAGCGCAGGTTCAGACGAAGAGTGGGCACCCTGACGATGGAAACCTGACTGAACGCAATTTGTAAGCCTTCTGACTCTTCCAACTCCAAGGTGTCAATTAGCTTGTGGAGCTGTTGAACTTCATCCTCGTTGGCGGGATTGAGGTTACCCGTGATGCGCTGCAATGTTGCTTCTTGCAGAGTATCATGCTGGTAGGCATCGATGACTTTTTCCGCCCATGCCTCAGCTTTGCGGCAGTCGAAGGAAAAATCACCATCATCCGTGGCGGAGTAACATGCCGCCAATTCCGGGCTTATTCTCCCGACAGGGCGACCGGAGTTTTTGAATCGGAGCTCAATGTCCAAATAGGCATGTACGAGCGCTCTGACTTCATCATTGCTTTGCAGCCCGCTGAAGATGATATTCTGTACAATTTGGCGACCTCTGAAATCGGTGATGCCGGGGAGAATGAGATTGCGGTATTCCACATGCCATGCCCCATTCGCATACCCCGCCAGTAGGGCAAGCGCTTTATCTCCTTCTTTTAGATTGTCGTGCCATGAAAGAGACGGATTAGTGTCTGATGAGTTCTCTATTCCTGAAAAATCCCCTTTCCAAGAGTAATCGTTCAGTTCATCCGAGCCTGCTGATAGTACGTAAATATTCATATCCTTTTACAGTTTGATGTAGTTGAAGTCATTGCCGGCTTGAAGCTTTTTATTCAGTTCTTCAGCCAATGTTTCGGCGCTTTTTATGGCAATCTGTCGATTTGATAGCCCAAGAAACCCCAAAAAATCATCAAAAAGTCCCTTCGGCATTTTTTTTGCAACATGAACTAAGCCATGTTTCAGCGCCAATTGGAGCGGAGTGGCACAGTTTTCCGGTTTATA
The DNA here is from genome assembly GCA_904501955.1 of uncultured Akkermansia sp. Lineage (GTDB taxonomy): Bacteria > Verrucomicrobiota > Verrucomicrobiia > Verrucomicrobiales > Akkermansiaceae > Akkermansia. The sequence continues at coordinate 7,014 of CAJGCY010000018.1, forward strand.
ATCGCCGGTGCGCATGAATTTAGGGTTGTTTTTTTCGTCGTAATGAGAAAACTCGATGCCACCTAATGTCTTAATTTTGGTGGCATATACACCTACTCCGGCATTTTTTAACGTAGCGATGAGAGTCCCGTAGCATTCTTCCATCTTCTGTTTTAACCCATCAAAATCATTCCAGTATTTTTCGGCTTTCGAAAGCACGAATATCACGGCATGTCCATTGGCTGCTAAAACATATTTTAAAGAATCATACCAACTTTCTATGGTATTTATCATGTTCTTTCTTGCGCACGTGGCACCACTCTTCATCAGAGCTGGTGTATCAACGGCTAAGAAGCTAACAACGGAATTCTTCAACGCTTCGGTTGCTTTTTCTTTATTAGAGCCCTTCTCCATATACCATATGCCCGGAAAATCGATGAAGTGGAAAGGAAAGCGGAACTCTTTGAAATTTGAAAATTTAATAAGAGATTTGTCTCGTATTTTGTACTTCCCCATGAACTCGAAGATGTGGAGGCCTTGCGAGCCCCCTATACCGACACTTTGTACAATTTGCCCCTTTTCCGTTTCGTCAATCATTTCCAACATATCCGTATGAGCCTCATTCAGCGCGCTGAGGGTGTCTGCTCCTTTCTCGGAGTTGACGTTGTCAATGAATATGCCCTTAACGCCTCCCTTTTTGATTTCTTGATGCATGGAGGCGAGAAGCGATGTTTTGCCCACACCTCGAGGCCCTACAAAGCAAAACGGTATAGGGGTGAACTCATGGACGTTTGTGTCCTTGTAGTTTAATGCAGGTCGAGGCTTGTAGGTAAATGTAATCATAATGGGGTGAATGTTTGGATGGAGAATGTGATTGTTCTGCCGAATGTTACGGTCTAGCTACGGCGCTCTCCGATGTTTGACAGATTTTTGATGATGCGACTGACTCCGGTGCATAATTCTTTCACACTTTTCCCCGTTTTATCTTTCAATTCATTTACTTTGCTTTTGATTTGGTCTATGTTTAAGGTCTTGCTTGTGCTTGGATTGGGAGAAATTTTCTTCTGGGGCTCTATCTCTTTCCATGCACCCTTGAAGTTTGTGTAGATCAGGTTCAGTCGGAGAGATGGCTCTCTGACGATGGAAACTTGACTGAACGCAATTTGTAAGCCGTTTGACGCTACCGGCTCTAATGAGTCGATTAGCTCGTGGAGCTGTTGAATTTCATCTTCGCTGGTGGGGTTAAAACAGCCTTGGATGCTCTGAGATTTTGTTTTTCGCAGAGCATCGGGCTTGTATGCATCAATTGCTTTTTTTGCCCAGTCTTCTGCCGTGCGACAGTCGAAGGCAAAATCACCATCATCTGTAGCGGAGTAACATGCCGCCAATTCCGGGCATATTCTCCCTACGGGTCGCCCGGAGTTTTTGAATTGGAGCTCAATGTCCAAATAGGCATGTACGAGCGCTCGGACTTCATCGCTGCTCTGCAGCCCGCTGAAGATGATATTCTGTACAATCTGCCGACCTCTGAAATCGGTGACGCCGGGGAGAATGAGATTGCGGTATTCCACATGCCATGTCCCATCAGCATAGCCCGCCAGCAGGGCAAGCGCTCTATCCCCTTCTTTCAGATGCCAATGCCAAGAAATTGGAGGATTGGCGTCTACGGATTTGGCCGCTGCGGAAAAATCTCCTTTCCAAGCGTAATCGTTCCATTCATCCGAGCCGGCAGATTGTACGTAAATCTTCATATCCTTTTACAGCTTGATGTAGCTGAAGTCCTCGCCGGCACGAACTCTGTCGTGCAAATCTTGAGCCAAAGCTGTGGCGCTTTTTATGGCAAGCTCTCGATTTGACATCCCAAGAATCTCTACAAACACATCCCAAGCTCCTTTCGGCAGTTTTTTGGCAACTTGAACTAAGCCGTGTTTCAGCGCCAATTGAAGCGGAGTGGCGCAGTTTTCCGGCTTGTAGTTGCCGGTGCGCATGAATCGAGCGTGGTCTACTCGTTCTCCAGAGGGCTTGCGCTCTTTGTCGTAATGAGAAAACACGATGCCGCCTAATGTCTTGATTTTGGTAGCGTACACATCTACGCCTGCATTTTTCAACTTAGTAATGAGAGAGCCGTAGCATTCTTCCATTTTCTGTTTCAAGCACTCAAAATCATCCCAGTATTTTTCGGCTTTCGAAAGCACGAATATTACAGCATGTCCATTGGCTGCTAAAACATCTTTCAAATTATCATACCAAGACTCAATCTTCATTATCTTGTTGTTCCTTTCGCAAGTGGCAACACCCTTCATCAGAGCAGGGGTATCAACAGCCACGAAACTGGCAACGGAGTTTACCAACACCTCATTTACTTCGTCTTTGTGGGATTCTGTATCTGTGTACCATCCGCCCGGTAAATCAATGAAGTGGAAAGGAAAGCGGAATTCTTTGAAAGGGTTACCGAAAAGTACCCCCGTCAACGAGTCGTCTGCTATTTTGTATTTTCCTATGAACTCGTAGATGTTGAGATCTTGAGAGCCGCTTATGCCTACTTCGAGATCCACAATTTGTCCCTTTTCGGTGTCTTCAATCATCTCCAGCATATCCATATAGGCCTCATCGAGCGCGATGAGGGTCTCCGCTCCTTTTTCGGAGTTGACGTGATCGATGGAAATACTGTCAACGCCTCCCTTTTTGATTTCGTAATGCATGGAGGCCAAGAGCGAAGTCTTGCCTACACCACGGGCTCCGACAAAGCAAATCGGAATGGGGGTGAACTCATGAACAGAGGTCTGATGGTAGTCTAATTCCGAACGGGAATTGTAGTCGAATGTAATCATAATAGTGAGAATGTTTGGTTGTGAAAAGGGTGAATTCAGCCGAGTTTTTCAGTACTACCGGTGAAGGTTGCTACGGCGTTGTTCCAGCGGCGAGCCAACGCTTGGTGAGAGTTGGCGTTTTTGTCTTGCCAGATTTCGTTGGCATGGGCTTTGTAGAAGCCCTCCCAAATGCGTCTTGCGTATATTTCTCCATTGTATTTGTAAGAGAGCAGGAAGAACTCATCGATGAGCGCTTTCATCGCCTCAGCGGGTGTGGTGTTGATGTCCCTTAATTCACCCTCTTCGTCATCGAATTGGTCTTCGCAGGCAGCAGCGGTGTAGCTCCATGCGGAGATGAGCTTGTTTTTGCAAATGTTGATGTCATCCGTAGGATTGAAGGCAAAGCGAGAGAGTTCTCTGTCATCATTGAGGGGCTCATTGCTCAGCACCTTAGTGATTTTTGTCAGTCGCGGCAAGATGAATGCACGGAAGCCCATCTTAAAGTCAAGCATGTTGTCGATACCCTTGATGATGTGCTGCGCTTTATCCCCCAAGTCCAATAGCAAGAGCCCTTTCAGCGTGGTCCAGAAGCAGGCGCCTTCCTCTCCTTCCGTAACGAAAGCCAATCGGCCGCCGTTCTCAGACATCAGGATGCTTGCAAGCTTATCGCGCATTTTGCTGAACATGGCTTCCAGTACTTCGTCGAGGTTGGAGAAATCCGCCAAGAATTGGGCGCGGAGTTTGTCCTTTCCTTCCATGAACCATTTGCCGGGCTGAGAGGCATCAAACTCAGAATATTCCAGAGCAGGGGTATTGCCACGCATTTTGTTGATGATTCCCTCCAAATCAGCAGCAATGCTGCCCGTGCCGGAGCTTAACTCCTTCTTCAGTTTGTTAAACTCGCTGAAAACGGAATCGATAATGCCGTCCACCTTGTTGCCGATGTCGATGGTGGAGCCTGCGCCGTTTGCACCGGGGAATACTCTTCTGGCGCAGTCTTTGACGGAGTCTAAGACAAGCTTCAGCTCGTTGACCTGCGTGTAGTAGCTGCGCATGAGCTTCTCATCAAGCGTGGGAATCTGATAAACGATATCACTGAGGATGGAATCAACACCACGGCTGACCTCCTCTTCTTGTTTGCAGTCTATGCAGTGCACGCCTTGGCGGGTCGGGAGCTTGGTGCGCAGGTTCTCCACGAAGAACGAGTCCGGCGTGTCGCCGTTGCCGCAGTTGAGAATCATGTAAGCCCAATCGCGAACGTCAAACAGAGGGTTAGCCTCCTTCACCACATCGTGGAACTCCGTGTCTCGCTCGGAAATCGTCTGGTCGCCGGTGGTGAGGCGCTTGAGGAAGAAGATAACATCCATGTCTGCGCCGAGTTTCTCCAAGAGCGCCTTCTTGGCGCCGGGAGTGAAGTCACCGAGACCGGGTGTGTCACAAATCATGATATTGCCGATGTCCTCTTGCGGGAAACGACAATGGATTTCTGCCTTTTTGATGGCATACCAGTTGGAGTATTTGACGGAGCAGTATTCATCACACTGAGCCACAAATTGTCTGATTTGGTTCTTCTCAATGCGGAAGGAGGGCTGCCCCAGCCAGCGCTTGTACTCGTCGTAATCTGCTTTCAGATGCTCTAAGCGCTCCAAGATGCGCTTATCTGTCTCTAACATGTTGGATTTATCCGGCAAATCCAAGTAGGGGAGCTCACTGACGGAGGTGATGTCGAGCTTGAAGATGTTGCAAAACGGCTTGATTACTTCGAACAAGAACTCCTGTTCCGTGTAGGGGGTGATGATGGCGTACGCATCACCTGCGGGAACATTCGGATCATGGCGCAGATAGGAACAAGCACCTGTTACATAGTCGTTGCCGGTGGGAATGGTGGCTTCATCCAAGCCGGTGAGAGCTTGCAAGAAGGTGCTCTTGCCCTGCTTGGGTACACCGACGATGCCGATGTTCAGCGTAGAGCGCCCGGCGCGTTCTTTGAGAATGCGCAGCTCTTTATTCAGCGTTTCTGTCTTGGTTTCAGCCTCTGTTAATTTGGTGCTGACTTCCTGCAGTTTGCGGCAGGTAACGATGTCGTCAGGCATTTTGCTTTGCAATACCTGACTTTGCTCTTTCAAATCTTTAAGCGCGTTGCGGATGTCTGAGAGAGCTTGGTGCTTGGCGTTCAGCTCAGCCTGCTTAGACTGACGCGTAGCGATAATCTGATCGATGGTGGTTTTTCTGTTCATGGTATGGGAGGGGGGGGATTAAGCGTTGAGTTTAAGCTTTTCTTTCGCAATCGGTAGTCCGAGGGAGGCGATTATCTTTGCTAGTATACCGCCTACGGGGATAAGGTAGGGAAGAATTGCCAGCACGGCATCAACGGTGCCATTTTTGACTTGAGCGGATTGCTTCTTGCCCACTTTGCACAAGCGGGAGAAGTGTTCGCAGTTGTTCCACAGAAAATTGTAAGAGCCTATTTGCTCTGCGTGGAAAAGGTGCCACACGGCACGGTTGCGGTGCTGTAGCCTTTTTTGTTCCGTTTCATTTTTGTATTCACAGGCGGCACCGGGTTCAGTGTTGGGTGTAATGTCGCAGAAGGTTTGCAGGGTGTCCAGCTTAATCTGATTGTTGTTATCCGGTACACGGCAGCGCGCAAAATGGATAACCCAGTTGTCCTCGATGGTGATACCGTGATGTTTGAAATGCAGCAGTTCCACATTCATTTTATCCGGTGTTTTGAATGTAGGCAACTTAATACGTGTGTAGTTCTTGATGGCGGACGTTAATTCTTGCTGTATTTCGTCTATTTTGTAATACAGCGGGGTCCACCAGTGCTGCCCGGTATTGCCGGTGCGTATGTACTCCAGAACGCTCTTTTCGCCGAACAGGCACTCCGCGGTAAAATCATCTCCCGGATAACTGCGCAAATATTGGTGTAAGGTGCCTAACTCCTGCAGCGCCTTTCTGTGTGCTTGCTTCAGATTGTACAGATCTGTTGCGTTCTCCGGCACATACAGACTCCATAGTGCCGGGCAAAAGTTCTCTTTTGTGACCTTGTTGATTTTGAAATGGGCGGAGTGAATGTCTTCTTTCGTGCATTCCTGCAGAATAATCTGCTCGTTTGTTGTGAGAATTCCGAATTTCATCCGGCAGGGAAGACCGGTGTTTTTCAGATGCGTGGCGTGTTCTACTGCAACGCACAGCGTACCCTCCGGGAGTGTGTTGAGGGTGTTTACCGGTATGCTTGTGAACTTAATACTACCGTTGCCGGCTAAGCTGCTCATGAAATATCCTAACATATGGAGAGATGCGCTCGTTGGCTGTCAACCTTATTCTACAAAAAACGTATAGGAAGTCAAGCTGAAAAGGTTGCAAAAATAAAAAAAAAGATACACGCGCGCGGCGAAAAAGGGAGGAAGAATAATGTAAAAATGATGAAATGGGCTTATTTTTCTCGATTTTGTATCTTTGGGTTGATGTAAAAATGGTATAAAATATCATTTGCTGCGTTGTTGAGGGAAATAATGCTTGAAAAGGATGGGCGACTGTGCATAATCAGATGCAACATAGTTTCTGTTTACATTGTCATGTTAGGGCATTTCTTAAAAAATTGGAATAGCGGGACGGCTCGTGTTTTGGGGGCATCGGAGTTGGAAACATTGGCTCCCGGAACTTGTTTAGTCGTCATTGACTCAGAACAAGGGTTTTTGGAAGGTGGAATTTCTGAAAGTTTCTATTTCTGCGTGTGGGGTGGCAATGGTAGGGTGATTGTTCAAAAACCGCAATCAGAGGATTGGAATAGTCCGTTATTCCGTGTGGAATATGGCGAGGTACTAAGCGAAGCACGGTATGTTGTATACGAGTCGCCGTACGGCGAGGCGGATGCTGCGGCAACGCTGGCTCGTGCTGAGGCTCGTTTGAATGAAATGAGTGAAGAAATGCGGAGTTTTCCCGGTGATGATTTCGTGGATGAGTGTATGACGGGTAAAACAATGCTGCAGCTGATGGAGGTAGTGCATCCTCGAGTCGGGCAACACTGGTGGACCCCATTGCATATATGTGCAAATCATGTTGTGCAGCACTTCAAGGCTGATTTGGAAAGGCAGTTGAAAGAGAGCCTCGCTACGGAAGAGAAAAAACAAGTAGCCCCCGAGTCAAAATCTTTGTTTCATCGGCTCCCCGGCATAGGCGGGATAATCAAAACAACTCAGGAGGTCATTAAAACAACCAAGGAGGCAATAGTATCCACCAAGGATGATTTGTATAGGAAAGCGCTTCGGCAAACATACGATATCGTCTCCCAGATTCCGGAGCTTCCTGACTATGTTTCTTCTCACATGGTGGAAGATCATGCCATTATGCTTGAAGGTAACCAAGTAGTGCAATACAAGGATGAACGTGTCAAGGTTGGTTCTTTTGCCGATTTTTGCCATACCTCTCCTGCTACTGCTTTGGGAGGGCAGGCTTCAGGTCCTGCACAGGCTGCTGTAGAATCTCGTCTGGTAACAAGAAACCGCGCCGTCATGGCCCATTTCTTGGATTGTAGAAAACCGGGCTATCGCGGTGCGTTTAATCTGTTGAACAATAACTCCGAGCATTTTTGCCGAGACTGCCGCTCCAATAAGCCTGAGTCATTGCAGGTCAGGGCGGCGGTAATCAATGCTGCTATCTCTGTGTTCGCTTCCATCGCGGATTTTGTGCCCGTCGTCAATCTTATTCCGTCATTGTTTTGGGATTACTGCAAGCCGGATATTGTTTCCGGTGAGTATGCCAAACTGGATGAAGTGCAGTTGGAGCAGCTGTGACTTGCCGCCTACGTTTACTCCTCCGACGGCAGCTGCAGCTCGTAGTCGGAGACATCGAGCATTTGGCCGAACTTGAAGCCGACGCCCGTGAAGTGGGAGACTTGGCGGAAGCCTAAGCTCTCATGGAAGCGGGCGCTGGCGGAGTTGTTGTGGGTGATGCAGGCGATGAGGGCGCGGCAGCCGGTGGCGTGGCATGCGTGGATGAGCTTTGTCATGAGCTGCGAGCCGATGCCTTGGCGCTGAGCCGTTTTAGACAGATAGACAGTTGTCTCCCACGTTTTGGCGTAGGCGGCGCGTTCTTTCCAGGGGTGGGCGTAGCAGTAGCCGAGGATGGTGCCGCCAGCCTCCCATACAAACCAAGGGTAATGTGTAGAAAGGGTGCGGATGCGCTCTTTCATTTTCTCCGTGCTCACCGCTTCTGTCTCAAAGGATATGGTGGTGTGCAGCACGTATTCATTGTAGATGCTTGCAATGGCTGCGGCGTCTGCTTCTGTTACTCGGCGTATCATCCGTAACACAGCATAACGTCTTTGCCGTATGAAGTCAAGCGCCTATTTGCATGGCGTACATGCAAATAGGCGCTGTGGCGTTGAAAAGTCGAGCCCTTAATGTTGCTCGAAGGGGAACTTGGGCTCGGACTTCACGGCGGAGCATCCCTCAATGGTGGAGAAGCCACCGCTGCGCAGTTTGAGCTCCAATCTGCTGCGCACCTGCTCGCTGATTTGCTCCACGTGGGAGATGATGCCGATGGTTTTGCCCTCACCGCACATGGTACCCAAGCTGTTAAGCACTTGGGCAAGCGTAGAGGAGTCCAGAGTGCCGAAGCCCTCATCCAGGAAGAGTGTGTCAATCTGCGTGTCGGAAGCCATCTTCGAGAGGCCGAGGGCCAGCGCCATGCTGACGATGAAGGATTCACCGCCGGAGAGGTTGTTGCAGCTGCGCTCTTCACCGGAATTGTGCTCGTAGTCAATGACATTGAGCTCGAGGCCCTCCTTCGCGGTTTCACCCGTGGCTCGTTTCAGCTTGAAGCGCTGAGAAAGCTTGGCAAGCTCGATGTTGGCTTTTTTGATGAGCATGTCGAAGGTGTATTGCTGGGCAATGAGTTTGAACCCTTCGTTCGTGCCACCGAGTATGTCCTTGAGCTTGCTCCAGGTGTTGAGCTCTGACTTAATGGCTTCGAGCTCGCGGGCGTTTTTCTCCTTCTCCTTGAGGTGGATATCATCCACGTGGAGCTCGGCAGAGAGCGTTTGCTCCTGCAGGTTGAGCTGCTCGAGCTGCTGCGTTTGCAGCAGTTTTTCTTCCTCCAGTTGCGGAACGGGGGCATTCGCGAGCTCCGGTTGCTGAGCTTGCAGGTCGCGGTGGGCCTTGCGCTCGCGCTCCAGCAGGGCTGTGCGGGTTTCGATGGCGGTGTTCAGGGTAGTGAGCTGCTCTTCTAACTTGGCCGCGGTGGGGATGAGCAGGGCTGCTGCACGGAAGTCTTCCTCGCTGCTGAATCCGTGGGCGGCCAAGGCTTGCTGCATGGCATCCTCAGCGGTTTTCTTGTGTTTCTCGGCTTCTGCGATGCGAGCCTTCACGTTATTGAGCGCCAATTCCGCCTTTTCTTCGGCGTGTTTTGCAGATTTAGCCTTATCATCAGCCGTTTTCATGTCCGCAGACAATTGGTTGATGTGGTTTTGGTAGCTGGTAGCGAGTGCAGCTGCCGTATTACCGGCACCCCACTTGTTGTTGAAGTCGCATTGGGCCTGCTCAAGCGCAGCATGTAAGCGCTTCCACTCGTCATAGGCTGCATTGCTGCGAGTTACCTCATCATTTTTCACCTTAGCCGTGTTTTCCGCATGAGTCTGGAGGGAATTCAACTCCTGTTCTTCCGCTGTGACTTGTTGAGAGAGCGCGCGGTACTCCTGCAGGCTCTTGCGGAGCATGCGTACCAAGGCCACTGCCTCTTGCAGAGTGTGTGCCTGCTGCGTGGTGCAGGGGAGCAAGGCTTGCTGCAACTTATCGCGCAGCTCGGCGGGCTTCAGCTTGCTTTGCAATTCTGCCACGTATTCTTGCAGCGACTTTAGCTTGTTAAGCTGTTGTTCGGTGTGCTCGAGGGTGGCAGCCAGAGCCTCCGGTACGGCGTCAAAACCGCAGAGACGCAATGCCTCACTGCGTTTGTGCTCCGCAGCTTGCATCGTGTTGTATGCTCCTTGCAGCGTTGCCTGAGCCCCACTCAGTTGGCGGTCAGCCTCTTGGTGTTGCTTGCGGAGTGCTTTGAGTTCCTGCTCGGCTTGTTTGCGGAGCTCCTGCGTGTTCTTCAACTGTGAGTCGTAGAGGTCATGCGGGCTCTTGGTGGGCGTGGTGGAGCCGCAGCAGGGGCAGCACTCCAGATTGCCGGCGGCAAAATCGTTGTAGAGCGATTTGAGCTTCTCGTCAATGCTTTGGATGTTGCTGAGCATCTCCACTTTCTCAGAGAGAGCTTGGTATTTTTGCTCTGCTACATCACAGCCGGGCAGGGCGGCTTGCTTAGCTTTTGCGGATGCGAGGGCCTCTTCCGCTCCCGCGTGTGCCGAGGCTGCCTTCTCGTACTCGTCTGCACGTGAAGCCAGGTTTGCCAGATTATGGCTATGGCTGATAAGCTCCTGTTGGGTGCGCCCTTGCAGAATGTCGGCAATTTCCTTCTCTACTCGCGCATGTTCGGATTGCAGCTCCGCTGTGGGCGGCAGCGTGGCGTTGCCCTTAGGCTCATCCTGCCAAAGGGCAAGGATGGCTTCCACCTGTGGCAGGTATTCTTCCAATGCGGCGTCTGCCTGCTTTTCTGCCAAACGCTTTTTGTTTTGCTCCAAGCTACGTTGAGCCTTTTGCAACTTTTCGGCTGCTTTTGTTGCGGCAGAGGTAGCTTTTTGTGCGTTTTCATGAGCTTTGCCTGCGTCTTGTTCGCGCACAAGAACCATTTTCCTCTGCGTATTAAGCTCACTTTCCTCCTTGCGCATGTGCTCGTCGACATTGCGGAGCTTTGCTTGGAGTTCCGTTTGCTCAGCTTTGGCGGAGTCGCACAGTTGGGTGGCGTGAGCAGCAGCCTGTTCTGCTTTTTCAGCAGACTCGGTGTGTGCGGATTCGGCGGGCTGAAGCTTGTTTAGGCAATCCGCCAGAGTAGCTTGGGCGGTGCTGAGGGTGGCAGCTACCGGCTGCACCTCTTTGGCTGCTTTGGCTTGGGCAATTTGCTTTTCTGCGCCGCTGTCCTTGAGCGCTTGGAGCTGCGCTTGAGTATCCTGCAAACGTTTTTCCTCCGCCTCAACGTTTTCTTTTGCTCTTGCGCAGTCATCAAGCCATTGCAGCGCCTTGTTCAGCGCATCAATTGTAGCTTGAGCCTTCTTCTTGGCGCAGACGATTTGTTCTAACTCTTTTTCCTTGGCGGCGCGCTCTTCGACACTCAGTGTGCTGATGTCCGGGTAGCGATCTTTTTTTGCTTTTAAGGTGCCGATATACTGATGCACATAGTTGCCGATGCGCTCATAGTCCTCCGTGTGGGTGATGGTGGAAAGTATCTCCGCTCGCTCGCTTCCTTTGGCTCGCATGAACTCGGAGAATTTCCCCTGTGGCAGCATGACACTGCGGGTGAAGTTCTGCATGGTCAAGCCGGTGATGGCGTGGAGCTCTTTTTCCACTCCTCGCAGCTGGTTGCTGAGCAGTTGCCAGTTACCGTCCGCAGTTTGGATGAAAAGCTTTTGCTTGGGTTGAGCAAACGGTGTATTGGAGCCTTCTTGTGTGCGGCGGTGAGTCGTTAAGACTTTGTAACGCTTGCCGTTATGAGAGAATATCACTTCTGCCATGCAGTTCTTTGTCCCCTTGCTCATCAGCTCGTTGCTATGGGTGCTGACTCCGTTGACTCGCGGGGTGGCGCGGTACATTGCAAAGCAAATGGCGTCCAGAATGGTGCTTTTACCGGAGCCGGTGGGGCCGGTAATGCAGAAGATGCCGGATTTGCTGATGCTCTTCTCCGTCAGGTCGATGGTGAAGGTGCCTGCGAGGGAATTGATGTTGCTGATGGTGATTTTTTCAATCTTCATGGTTGAGGGTGGGTTGGGAATTAGTTGTTAAGGCTGTCCAATGCTTGGCGGAAGCAGTTCTTTATGGCGGTCAATTCTGCTGCCTCTAGATTGTATTTTTCCAAGCATTTCTCGAATAAGGATTCCGGGGTAAGGGTGCTGAGATCCTGCACGTTGTCCTCATCGTTAAGCTCCATGTACATGCCGGGGCGGTTCACGATGAGTTTGTAGTTGTACAAGCGGTGGAACATTTTGTATGCTTTGGTGCGCAGTTGCTCCACGGAGAGGTCCGTGCCGGTGTATACCAGCTGCAGGTTGGTGCGTTTGCTACCCGCTTCCGCCTCTTGGGTGCTCAGCCGGTCGGGCAGGGTATCCAGCTCCTCTTGGGTGGCACAGCTGTGCTTGACGTGCAGGGTAAAGCTCGGCACGGCGAGCTTCTCGCGCGTCACCTTGCCCTCGCTGATTTCCACCAGCAGCACGTGGCGATCCGCCGTTTCATCTATACCCATGGGCAGGGGACTGCCACTGTAGGCTATGCGCCCCTCCGCCAGGCTGTACCCTTTGTGGATGTGCCCCAGCGCCACGTAGTCGAACACGGGGGAGAAAATGCCGGCGTTCACCGTCTCCAGCGTGCCGATCAGCCTGCGGGTGGAGTCCGTGACTTCTGCTCCGCTGACACTCAGGTGCCCCATGCAAATAACGGGTAGACCCTCGTGGGCGGATTTCCACCCCTCAGCCTGCTGCGCTACCTCTTCATACACCTTGGCGATGCCGCGAATGTAGGCATCATCCGTCTCGCTATCGCTGCTCTCTTCTGCCACCTCGCGCGGGCGCAGGTAAGGCACGGCGCACACCAAGGCAGCGGGGTTGCCCGCCTCATCTGCCACGGGGATGAGGCATTTCTCGAGATTATCACGGCTCAGGGAGCTTACCAGGTAAGCATGGTGGCGCTTGAGCAGCGGCGCGCTGGACTCCAGCTGAGCCACGCCGTCGTGGTTGCCGCCGGTCATGATAATGTAACGGCAGCCTGTTTGGTCCGCCTTGCTCAAAAAATCATGGTAAAGCTCCAGCGTGCTATCGCCGGGCGTGCTGTTGTCGAAAATGTCTCCGCTGATGAGCAGTACGTCTGACTTTTGCTCTCGCAGTTGAACAAGAAGCCATTCCGTGAAATCGCGGAACTCCTCTGTGCGTGTTTTTTCCTGCAAGCGGTTGCCTAAATGCCAGTCTGAGGTGTGAATTATTCTCATAGTTGTAGCGATGAGGTTTGTGGGGTGGTGGATTTGCTGATGGCATTATAGCATATAAATAACATCTTGTCAAGATGGGTAAGAAAAAATAATTTGTTTTTTATGAAAGACGAAAGGCGGAGGCATGGATTCAATCGGAGCGAGGGACTTCAGACCCTCTTATAGATTAGCACTGCGTGCATTTAAGTGATTAAAGCTTGTTATTTGGTGAATCCTGTGGTTTGTGTTACAAAAAATCTTGTCAACTGGGGGTGGGGAGGGGTAGAATAAGCATGCCGCCGGAGAAGGCGGGATGTAACGAAAGGAAATGGTTATGATGAATAAGGTGTGGATGCCCGCAATGGTAGCGATGGTGTGCTCTGTGAGTGCAGCGGAGTGGGGCACGGATTATGAGGCAGCATTGGCACAGGCCAAGGCGGAGGGCAAGGCAGTGCTGGTAGATTTTACCGGGTCGGATTGGTGCGGGTTTTGCATGCAATTGAGGGCGCAGGTATTAGAGCACACGGAGTTTTCCGCTTGGGCTCAAGCGAACTTCGTGCTGCTGGAGGTGGATATGCCCAAGAACCCGAAGTTTGATGATAAGTTGCGCGAGCAGAATAACATGCTGTGCGAAAAGTATAAGGTGGATGCTTTCCCCACGGTGCTGGTGCTGGATGCTCAGGGAAACCCGCTGGGCGGTTTGTTCGGGTATGAGGGTGATTGGAAAATCGCAAAGGGTGAGATAGAACCAGGCCTGAAAGTGCAACAACTGTTACAACAAGCGGAGTCCCTGCAAGGGGCTGCCAAGCTCGAGCTCTTAGTGCAGGCTTGGCGCTTGATTCCTGAGGATTTGCAGAAGCTGAATCCGCAGCTGAAAAAAGACATTTTGACCTTGGACACGGGGGATATCAGCGGCTTGCATGCGGAGGAAAATGCGCAAAAACGCTTGCGCGAATGTGTAAAGGCCGCCAATGCTGCCCCGACGGATGCCGCCGCTCTTGAGCTGGTGGAGGCAGAGTTGAAGACCGCTCACCCCTCCATCCGTAAGCCATTGTTGGAGCATAAGTTCAGGCTGCTGGTGTTGCTGGCGGAAACGCATGAGGATGTGCTCGCCGCGGCGGAGGTGGCATACGCCGCCATCGAGGCAGACCTGCGTTTGAGCCCGGATGTGAAGAAAAGCCGCATCAACCAGATGAAAGGCGTGTTCGCCAATCCGCAAACCACGCTCAACCGCAGCCGCATGATTAAACGCAATCGCCCCAAGCGCTGATAAATGCTATGAAGGGAAAACGCGCACGCCAACGTCGCCATAAAGCTGCCGGGGCTGCTTCCTCGGTGGCTGCGCCGACTTTGCCGTGGGTGGTGCGTTATTCTTACGAGCTGCTGTACGGCAGCGCTGTGTTGTTTTTTCTGGGGGGACTTTGCGTGTCCCCCTATTTGTATATGGGGCTGGCGCTTTCTGTTGTGCTCATTGTGCTGAACTCGTGCTTCAACAAGCGCTTGAAACGCTATCATCATAAGGAACTTTCCAAACTGCCCCCGCTTCAGGAGCCTGAGTATGATGTGTATGCCCCTGCCAGTTGTGTGGTTCCCGTGCGCAATCATTACAAAAATGTGCCGCGTTACAAGCGCGAAAAGAGCTTGTTCGGTAAGTTTGATTAGTGGAGTTTACGCCGCGAAGTGAATGAGTTGCAGCCCGTTATCTGCCGACAGAAGCGCAACGGTTGTGTCGCCGTGTCCCATCGCGTTGAGGGTGCAGACGAATGCCCCGTTGAGCTCTGCGTAGCGGCAGCCACCGGGCACATGGTCATGCCCGCGGAAGATGCCGAGCAGCTCGCGACCGGTGAGTCGCCGGTGCAGGGGAATGTAGGCTGCGATGTCCGCGAGTCCTTGCTTGCAGCCATGGAATCCGCGCAGGGGTGGGATATGCCCCAGCTGCGGGGTAAGTATGCCACGCATCAGGTCGTCCCGGCAGCGGCAGTGCAGTTCTTCCGGCAGGCTGGAGATGAGCTCCGCCCCTGCCGGTATGGGCTGTAGCTCTGCGAGCTCTTGCTGCACATCGGTATGTGGCGGGCATCCATGAGCAAAGAGGTAGGCGCCGTGCTCGCATCCCACCCCTACCAACTCGCCGACAAATGGCGCCGTGCGAGCCAGTTCCATAGCCGCTTGCCCCAAGACCATGGCGTGGCTGCCGCGACCGTGTGCGTGCAGGCTGTTCAGGTGCTCCGCTGTTTCTGCCGGGCGTACGGCGGAGTGAAAATAGCCGCGATAATCCTGCTCAAGCGCGAGGTCGTGGTTGCCACAGATGAAGCTCAGGCGGTAGTTGCCCGCATCACCTTGCATGAGGCAGTCCTCAATAAGCGCCAGCAGGGCGAAGTCCTCCTCCCCGCGGTCGAGGGCATCCCCCAGCAGGATGAAGTGAGCTTGTTGCCCCGCGCGCTCGGCAAGTGTGCATACATGGCAGATGATGTGCAGCAGCGTGCGGAAATGGCCGTGTGTGTCGCCCACAAAGCAATAGAGCTCATCGGTTTGCGCTTGCTGTAATAGCCCGCCGCCGTCCTCCCGTTTGCCTGCCCATTGGCGGAAGCTCTCGGCGATTTCCACCTGGCGGTGCAGGGCGGAATAGGTGGCGTACATGCTTTGCCACATGGTGCAGCCCTGCAGGTGCTCCGCTGCGGGAGCTTCTGCCGGTGCCGGGAATGAGCCTGTAATTGGAAACGCCATGGTGGCGCTCATTTTAGGAAGCCCCTGCCAAGGAGTCAAGCGAAAAATGTTGACGCCGCACCCTGTCGTGGGTAGAATGATGTCCGACATGGCAGGCGAGCCCACAGTGTTGCATTTCCGCCATTTTGAGCAGATGGCTCAGCTGGAGGAGCAATATTACGGTGCGGAGTTTATTACCCCGCCGCAGGAGGCTTGGCGCTGGTATGCTCGCTATCCGTACACCGTGGTGGCGGAGCTGGTGGATGATGCCGTGGTGGGCTTTGTGAATCTGTTCCCCGTCAAGGCGGATATATACGAGGCGCTGCGAGAGGGGCGCTTCAATGACCATTTTTTGACGCTTGAAGGGGTGGAGGATATCGCCGGCTCCGGGGAGGCTCCGCTGCACATGTTTCTGAGCTGTGTGCTGGTAGAGCCTGCTTACCGTGAGCAGGGGCTCACCCGCCGCCTGTTAGCGAAGGCTGCGGCGCAATATGCCGCTGTGCGCCACCGCTGTACTGCCGTGGTGACGGACAATGTGACGGAGGAGGGCGAGCGCTTTTCTCAGCGCTACGGTTTCCGCCTGTTGTGCCACAGCAATCACGGCTCTGCGGTGTATGCCATGCCTTGGGCGGAGTTTGAGCGTGCCCTCACGCAGGGGTGAGGGCAGAGGCTGAACTCGGGTAGTGGGGCATCAGGGCTTTGCTGCACAGGCCGGGCGAGCCATGGCCGCCTCCAGCGTGTGCCGCAGTTCCTGAGATGCTTGTTCGGGAAGTAATTCGATGGCTTTGCGGCCGAAACGGTCCACCGTGTGAGGATTTGCCCCGGCTTGCAGCAGCAGGTGCACGCTCTCCGCATCCGCAAGCTCTGCCGCCGTGTGCAGCGGTGTCATGCCCGTGCGCAGGGTGGCTCGGCATTTTTCACTGATGCTGTTGCACGTGACCAAGGCGGCATTCACCATGCTCTGCGCCTGCGGGGTAGCAAGCAGGAGCGGGAGCAGGTGTGCTTGTTTTTCCGCTACTGCCCAGTGCAGGGCATTCATGCCGTTGGCATCGCGCGCGTCCGGCTGCGCACCGGCTGCCAGTAGCAGGCGTACGGATTCCTCATGCCCGCTGCGTACGGCAAACATCAGCGGGGTGAGCCGAGCCGCTCCGGAGGGCGTGTTTGGCTTTGCTCCTCGCTCCAGCAGCAGGGAAATCAGCTCGGTTTGCCCTTCATACGCCTGCACGCGGCATATATCGGTTTCCGAGCTCTCGCCACCTTGCAAATCCCCGCACACATAGCTCAGCGGCGTGGCGTAGAAGTACGGTGCACATTCCGCAGGGCAGCCCAGCTCCAGTAATTGCAGGATGTATTCACGCTTATGCTCTTTCGCTGCAAAGAGCAGCATGAGCTCATGGTTGGCGCTATCACGCAGCAGCTCTTGCCAAGTCTCCGGGCGGCGCAGAGCCTCGCGCACGGCATCACATTTGTTGTAAAAGGATTGCAACTCCGCACCCTCGCCGTGGGCAGGGCTGCGCAGGGCTTGCGGGCAGGGCTGGCTCATGGGTAAGCCCGTTTTCGCCAAGCCTTCTTCGTAGGTAAGGGCTTTGAGTGTGCCGTTCTCGTAGGTGTATATGCACTCTTGCTGTGCATTGATGCGCTGCGCTCCATTCAGTGACAGCGTTCCCGTGGTGGCATCCACACGCAGCTTTGTAGAGCCGGTAAGTATAAAGAGCGGGTATTCGCGCACATCTTGGGGGAGGGCGCTTTGCTTTGCTGCGCTTGAGCTCATGTGCTCTTGCGTTTCTTCCGTATACTCCACCGGGGTGCCGGGGAGCGGTGAGCCTGTGGATGTATCCACCACGCCACAGTAAGTGCGGCGTACGCGCATGAGCCTGCCGCCCCATTTATCCACGGGCGCCCCCTCCACGGGCGTGGCTTCCGTGCGGACGTGGTACAGCGCCACGCGGAACGCTGCTTGTACCACGGTCGGGCCGTTGTTTGCTTTGCCTCCCGCCTGTACCGTGGTGGCGGGCATGGGGGCAGGCTCCGCTGCCTGCAGAGGCAGCATCATCGGTATGGTCAGGAGTAAAGTGTGCAGTTTCATGGTTCTCTGTTTATCTGTACGGGTGTTTTTGCGGGCTTCTTTCAAAAAAACGCAATTTTTTGTATTTTTCCTATTGGCTCTGTTAAAGTTTTTGGTTGATGGCGCGATTTATCGCGCTGTCTGCAATCAACTAAAAACTTGAATAGAGCGTTTCCTATTTTCTTGCCTTGCGCGGAGGGATGTGCTACATTGTGGGTGTTATGAGACTGCTGCCGTGCTTTTTGCTGAGTGTCCTTGCGCCTGCGCCCATGACTCTGTTGGCGCATGAGGCTGTGTCTGCTTCCCCAGTTGCCGAGGAATATGGGGTGGAGCAGCAACTGGAAGACCTTGACACGATATATGGCTCATTGCTCTCTTCTGCTGAGCTGGCGTCTCTTGTAAAAGGTGAGGTGCCGAACGCTACTGCGCTTTTGCAACAGGCGGTGCATGAAAGTTTGCAGCATGTTCGCCCCGCCTGTGAGCGCCTGCGTGCTCTGCCACTCGCTCGCCTTAAGGAGCTGTGCCTACTGGCGGATGCCGTGATTTGGCAAAAAGATTGGGTGTACCACATGTACCTGGCGGAGCATGAAGCGGAGGCTACCCCGGATGAAGAGGAGATGGTAGGCCTTGAGCGCCTGGCTGCGGATTTTGCCGATTTCCGCCGGTGGTTGAGTGATCCGCAAATCCCTGCAGCACATCAAGATGCGCTGCGCGAAATGCTGCGCCCCTTGGGTGGTGAGCAAACCATGGCGCTTGTGAGTGAGTGGCTTGATGAGCGCTTGGCGTGTGATTATAAGACCGCTCTGCAATTTTTCAAAGATTTGTGTACTGCGGCCTCCACGAAGGATGAGGCGCAAAGCCTTGCGCTGCTGAAGGAGCAGGCGGAGGTGCTTAACTACTTTGCTGCCAAGGGGCTGGACGAGTGTTGGCGCGTGAATGCGCTCTCGCTTGCTTTCCGCGAGGCTCTCATGGTGCTGTGGGCGGAAAAATACATGCCGCCGACGCCGTACCCCAACCCCGTCATGCCGGAAGAGCTGCGCACACCTGCCCGCATGCAGGCGCTGCAGCCATTCTTTGACAAAATGCCTGCGCTGGAAACGCTCTTATTGCAGCCGGTCACCTGGGATGAGGCCTATGACTGTGGCTGCGTGGCGGAGGGTGGCCCCCCCTCCCTCGGTGATGATGAGGCTGAGGCTCCTCGTGGTAAATTCTATGCGGACAGCGCTGCCGGTGAGGTTGACCTTGCGGTGGAGGTGCTCATGCCGGAGTCCGGCGAGCCCCGTCTGCGGGTGAATGACAAGGATATTTCCGTGGCGGAGCTTGCGAGCATGCTGCATCATATTTGTTCCGCTAACGTGCGCTTTGTGCTGCCGAATGCCGCGGCCATGCAATCCCCCACGGTGCAACACCTCATGCAGCAGTGTGCTCAGCATGAGTGTGAGCGCGTGCTGCTGGCGCTGCGCCCGGATAATCCCATGGAGACTGATGCAACAGGGACTCCCCTGTATTGTGTAGACATGTTGTGCCGCGTTTTCCGCCCGGAAGATGCCACCGCGTGGGTGGAGTTTTATTCCGACCCCGCTCAGGGGGTGAATTCCTCCAACAGCTGGCAGTATGGAGCCTTTGCCCGCATCAAAACGCCCGCCGGCAAGCTGCTGGACTATCGCTCGCGCATGGTCACGCCTGATAGCTTGGTGGTGGCGGAGCCTTGGTCTCCGGATGGTTCGTACCTGCTCCTGCCGGTAGATACTCATTCAGGGTACATTGCCGTGCCCTCTGCTCTGCTGGATGCTGCGGATTTCGACTGGGAGCAGGCCATCAGCGTCAACGCCGCTTCTGAGTGGCAGAGTGCTCCAATTTACTCCTCTCCGGAGTGGGACAGCTACTGCAAAATCCACTTCTTTACCTTCCTTTCCGGTAAGCTGATTGAGCACCAGTACGATGTGGAAACTCGCGAGTTGGGCTCGCTGCCCAAGCCCTACATCCCCCATTCCGAACAGGATGAGTAAAATGAATCCGGCAGTTTGAATCCCGCCCATTTCAAACTGCGCGATAAATCGGAATTTGGAGCACCGTCAGGTGCTCCTCGCGTGAGGCCGTTAGGCCGAACGTTCGCGCGAGCGACAGCGAGCGTTCGCGTGTAGGGGCGTAAGCCCCAAGCGTTCGCGTGAGTGACAACGAACGTTCGCGTGAGCCGTAGGCGAACTGAAATGTGTAT
>CAJGCY010000019.1 GCA_904501955.1 uncultured Akkermansia sp.
ACTCACACCACCCACCTTGTATGTCTCATGGCGATTGCGCGGTATCAGCTGCACCACGGCGGGCTTGCGCGGGTCGGCGTCGAACTCCACCAACACCGTCAGCGACTGCACGGTACCACGCCCTGCTACAGTAAAGCGCCGCCCGGCTTTCTGCACACGTGCGGCGGGTATCACACCCACCATCGGCACACCCAAGCCCGACTGGCTGTAGCGCTCTTGCAGCTCCTCCACCTGCACCTCACACGCCGGCACAATATCCTCATAAATATCAGTTAAGGGGACATTCCTCGCTACCCCCTCTTGGCGAAACACCACGCCTGTAGGGCGGTAAGCAGGATTATTATCAGCGATGGCTTTTTTAATATCCGCTCTGTAGCGACGCATCAGACGGTAGACATTGCGGTTATACGTCGCGACCACCTGCTCGCGCGCCTCTTTGCTCAGTTTCTTGCTTTTGAGCAACTGCCAATCCCGGCGAAGTTCCGCCAGCAGCTGCGCCTCACTCACCGCGGCACGCTCCGAGCGCGGCACATGCGCCGACGGCAGCAAAGGCGCAGAGCAACCTGAGCCGAAAGCGATGACGCCGAGCGCCAAACTCAAAGCCACACGTACGCGAGTCAATACGGAAGAGGCAGTCTTTATCATGCCTCGCATTTTATTACATTCACCTCAACCCGTCAATTACCTTTTTCGACATGACGATGTTAAAGTTACAGTGGCTTCTATTATGCCCCTCCGCCGGTACGGATGGCAACAAATCGGAGCCGGCCCGCGCCCCTCTACAGGGGGGGCTCAGCGCGGGGCATTCGTGCCGCCGATGAGCAACACCATCTCCCCCTTGGGAGGATGCGCCTCAAACTCCGCCAGCAACTCCGCAGCACTGCCGCGGTGGTAGGTCTCAAACACCTTGGTCAACTCACGTGCCACACATATCGGGGCCGCTGCATCCAACTCCGCCACGGCTTTCACCGTCTTCACAATGCGGAACGGTGATTCATAAAAAATAGACGTATGAGAAGCAGCCAAAGCCGCTGCCAGCACTTGCGATTTCTTGCCGGATTTCACCGGCAGGAATCCACCGAAGAAGAACGCATCACAAGGCAAGCCGGACCCCACCAAGGCCGTCACCACGGCAGAGGGGCCGGGCAGCACGGTAAAGCCGACTCCGGCCGCCTTCAGCGCCTGAATCAGCCTATAGCCGGGGTCGGACACGCCGGGCATGCCGGCATCCGTCACCACGGCAAAGCGCTCACCGGCCTGCGCACGCGCCACCACCTCCGGGGCGCGGGCGTTTTCATTATGCTCATGCAGGCTGAGCAAGGGCTTGCGGATGCCGTAATGGCTCAGCAGCATGCCGGTGTTGCGGGTATCCTCACAGCAAATGCAATCCACCCCGGCCAGCACCTCCAAGGCGCGGCGGGTTATATCCTCACGGTTGCCTATGGGCAGCCCCACAAAGCTGACGGGGTATTCAATCATGGCAGAGTCAGCTCATCCACAATCTTCATTGCGGCTTTGCGCGTAGCGTATGCCAATGCGATTTCGCGAGAGCTCTGGATATTGCCTGCCGTGTTGTAATAAGAGCCGGAGGCAATCACGGTGCCGGTCTTAATGACCTTGCCGGTCTTGCGGTCCGTAATTTCATACTCCACGTCAACATTCAACTCAAGCTGAAGGCTCACATAAGTATCATCCGGGTTGGTAATGAGGCTGGAGGGAGACACCGACTTCACGGTACCGGAGATAGAGAAATCGCTCTGCGAGGGGTTAGCCATGCGGAAGGTGCCGTCATTCTGCATCACGTCACCCATGGCGGTGGTCATCTGCATGGCAACATGCGGATACCCCGTGGCATTACGGAACATGCGGACATCATAGGTCTTCATGTTCTTCATTTTGCCATTGACCAAGCCCCCGAGCCTATACCCGCAAGAGGAACCCAGCAAGGGCAAACTACAACAACACAATATGGCAAACAGGCGTTTCATCGGGAGGAAGAGGTAGCAGCCTGAGCAGCGCGGGCTCGGGCAAGCAGCTTCTCAGCTTCTTTCGCCGCTGTCGGGTTAATGGACTTCTGGCGGATGACGTTCTCAAAGCAGAATACAGCGGACGTATACTCATGGGAGCGCTCCAAGTAGAAACGCCCGGCCTCCAACTCTTGCTGCACCAGCAAACGGCGCACGTTAGAGGCCTCAGCCAAAGCCTTGCCGGCATCCGCATGGCGCGGGAAACGCAGGGAGAACTCCTCATAGGCTTCCTGAGCGCGCTGCAGGTTGGCCATATTCTGGTCACCACGCGTGCGGCTGGACGCCCACAGCTGAGCCACCATCAACTGAGCCTCAGGAGCATAGCGGCTGGTCGGGTAATTTTCCACCAGTTTGGTGTATACGGCGATGGCCTTCTCGTACTCTTCCTCTCGCACCAAGTATTTACCCAAAATGGAGGCAGCAGTAGCAGCCAAATCATTATACGGAGCATTGCGAATGACGGAGCCAAGCCACTTTTGCACCGTTTCGGAGTCCAAGCTGCTGGCCCACAGGCCCATCACGCCCACCTTCAGCCTACCCTCAGCGGCAGCCATGGCCAAAGAGAGCTGGCGCTCAATAGCCTTGCGGTACAAGGGGCTGCTGGGGTACATGGTTACCACCTTATCATACTCCTCGAAAGCATCACGCGGCATGTTGCGCTTCTCGTACACCTCAGCCAGCAAGAAGCGAGCCTCAGCAGCGCAAGGTGCCATTCTATAGTTGCTGAGCAAGCTCTCCAGCGTAGACGCAGCCTTGGAGTACTTACCCTGAGCCATTTGACTCTTTGCCTGCTGCAACAATGCATCCGCCTGCGGCACTGTAGCGGTTAAGGTACCCGCAGGCAGCAAATCATGGTTCGTTTGTTGGCACATGGTCAGGGCAAACACCCCTACGGAGCTCATCAACAGCAGAGTTTTCTTCATAACACGGCTATATTACCACGCTACCCCCTCTCTGCGCAAGTGTATTTTTTGATTTACCCCATCTTTTCCGCTCCCGGTATATGCACAAAAGCGCACCCCGTGAGGAGTGCGCTTCTGCAAAATACTTTTCGTATGGATTATACGGAAGCCTTGATGATGGCAGCGAAGGAAGCGGCCTTCAGGGCAGCGCCACCTACGAGAGCACCGTCGATGTCCGGCTGGCTCATGAGCTCAGCAGCATTCTCCGGCTTCACGGAACCACCGTACTGCAGGCG
The DNA here is from genome assembly GCA_904501955.1 of uncultured Akkermansia sp. Taxonomy (GTDB): domain Bacteria; phylum Verrucomicrobiota; class Verrucomicrobiia; order Verrucomicrobiales; family Akkermansiaceae; genus Akkermansia. The sequence continues at coordinate 3,226 of CAJGCY010000019.1, forward strand.
TACCTTGTCAGCAGCCTCAGCACCGAAGGTCTCAGCAATCACGCCACGGATGAAGGCGTGTGCGCTCTGAGCGTCAGCGGCGGAAGCCGTCACACCCGTACCGATAGCCCACACGGGCTCGTAAGCGATTACCAGACCGGCAACCTCCTCAGCGGTCAGGCCCTCAAGCCCCTCTACCACCTGAGACTTGAGCACGGACTCAAGCTGGCCACCCTGGCGCTGCTCCAGCGTCTCACCGATGCAGTAAATCGGGCAGATACCGGCGGCAAGAGCCTTCTTAATCTTCTTGTTGATGTAAGCGTTCGTCTCACCGTGGTACTGGCGGCGCTCGCTGTGACCAAGCACAACGTAGGTGCAGCCGAGCTCGTTGAGCATAGCGGTGGAAATCTCACCGGTGAAGGCACCGTTGTCGCGGTCGCTCACGTCCTGAGCGCCTACGCCGATGCACTTGCAACCATTAAGAACCTCCATCACGGCGGGAATCGTCACAAAGGGAGGAACGATTACTTTATCCACAGCGATGTCGCAGGTATTCTCTTCCTTGAACGCGGCGAGGAAAGCCTTGGCTTCAGCCGGGCCGATGTTCATCTTCCAGTTAGCAGCAATGATGGGTTTGCGAGACATAATAGTTAAAAGTTTGTCTGTTCTGACGCGCATAGCCTAACTTGTTACGGCTCGCAAGTCAAGCAAATTCACCGCAGAGCACTCATTTTTCTCCCACACGGGGCGAAAAATAAACGCTCCCCTGCCCCGTCAATGCCCCGGGGTAGCGACTCACACCTTACGCGTCAGGCAGTACCACAAAAAGCGTGTGTTGTGCACCAAGTAGCGCTTGAACAAGCGGCGCGGTTCCTTGCACAGGCGGTACAGCCACTCCAAACCGTGCGAGCGCACCCATTTGGGCGCTTGTTTGACGAGGCCGGCATGGAAGTTGAACGCAGCCCCCACACCGAAGTACACGGCGGGCGGCAGTTGCTCCAAATGAGTGTAAAGCCAGCGCTCTTGCTTGGGGCAGCCCAGCCCCACCCACACGCAGTTGGCGCCACTCTCCCGTATACGGCGGAAAATCTCCTCATGAGTCTCCTCCGGCCACTCGCCCATGGGCGGGCAGTAGTGCCCGGCTACCTCCACGCCCTCAAATCGGGCGCCGAGCTTCTCGCGCAGCAGGCTCACCGCCTCCTCCGTGCCACCGAGCAAAAAATGGCGCAGCCCCTCCTTGCGGCCACGGTCCCACATCCACTCCATCATATCCGGCCCGTATAAGCGGTTCGCCTTCGCCTTTTTGCGGCGCATCAGCCACACGATGGGCATGCCATCCGGGCAAATGTAGTGGAACTTGCCCAGCCCTGCCCCGTACTCCTCCTCATGCAAGATGCGCGTGAGCACATGCACATCTGCATGCGCCACCAGCCGGGGCTCCTGCGTGCTCACGGCCAATGCGGAAAAATGCGCACTCGCGGCATCCAGGTCAGATGCCACAAACGGTACGCCGAATATCTCTTGAACTGCCGGAGCTTCCATGTGTCGCGCTACTTTACTTGATTAGCCCGCTTGTGTCAAGCCATAAAAAAATCCGCGCTGCAGGCGGAAAGCTTGCAGCGCGGAAAAGAGTTTCGCAATCCTTGCGGTGGATTACTTCTGGTCGGAGGGGCTCCACTCCTCGGCAGCGGCAGCTGCCAAGTTGAAGGCCTGCTCCAAGCCCACCATGTCGCCGGCACGTACGGTCTCGAAGGCGGCCGTCTCGCGACGCAGCTGCTCCGGATCGTAGTTCACAGCCTTGATGGAAAGACCGATGCGGCGCTCCACCTTGTCCACCTTGATGACGCGAGCCTTGATCTCGTCGCCCACCTTGATGACGTCCTTGACGCGCTCCACGTGCTCCTCGGAAAGCTGGGAGATGTGGATGAGACCGTCGATGTCGCCGTCCAGGTTCACGAAGGCACCGAAGGAAGCGATCTTGGCCACCTGACCGGAAACGAGGTCGCCAACCTTGAAGCGGCTGTCGATGCTCTCCCACGGGTCGCTCTCAAGCTGCTTGATGCCGAGAGATACGCGCTGGTTCTCCTTGTCGATGTTGAGCACGCGAGCCTCCACAACGTCGCCCTTCTTGAGCACCTCGGACGGGTGGTTGATCTTGCGGGTCCAGCTCATGTCGGACACGTGGATCATGCCGTCGATACCCTCCTCCAGAGCCACGAAGGCGCCGTAGGGAGTGAGGTTACGCACAGCACCGGAGATAACGGTGCCAACCGGGAAACGAGCCTCGATAGCCTCCCACGGATTCTCGTCGAGCTGACGAACGCCGAGGGAAATCTTCTGCTCCTCCACGGAGATGTTGAGAACAACGGCCTCCAGCTCCTGATCCAGGGAGAGAACGTCGCTCGGACGAGTGATGCGCTTGGTCCAGGAAAGCTCGGACACGTGCACAAGACCCTCCACGCCCTTCTCGAGCTCCACGAATGCACCGTAAGCCAGAAGCTTGGTCACGCGGCCCTTGACGCGGGAGTTGATCGGGTACTTCTGCTCGATGTCTGCCCAGGGGTTGTCGGACAGCTGCTTGAGACCCAGAGATACGCGCTCCTTGTCGCGATCCACCTCGAGGATGAGAACGTCGATATCCTGACCGATGTGCAGAATCTCGGAGGGGTGATTCACGCGGCCCCAGCTCATGTCGGTGATGTGCAGCAGGCCGTCCATGCCGGAGAGGTCCACGAATGCACCGAAGTCCGTGATGTTCTTCACGGTACCGGTTACGCGGTCGCCCACCTTCACGGTCTCGAGGAAGCGCTGACGCTGCTCGCTGCGCTCAGCCTCGATCACCTCGCGACGGGAAAGAACGATGTTCTTGCGCTCGTCGTTCACCTTCACAATCTTGAACTCGTAAACCTTACCAACGAACTCGTTGAGATCCTTCGGGGGGATGATGTCCACCTGAGAACCCGGCAAGAATGCCTCAACGCCAACGTTGACCATAAGGCCACCCTTCACCACGCTCTTCACTTTACCCTTAACAAGACCACCGTCCTTGTATACGGCAACAATCTTGTCCCAGTTCTGCTTGTGCGCAGCCTTCTCTTTGGAAAGGACGACGAGACCCTCGTCGTTCTCAAGGCTCTCAAGAAGAACCTCGATCTGGTCGCCTACCTCAATCTCTTCATCCTCAAACTCGGAGATGGAAATGACACCTTCAGACTTGTAGCCAATGTCCACGAGGACGACCTGCGGGCGAATCTCGAGAATCGTACCGTTCACGATGTCGCCTTTACGAATGGAAGGAAGCTTGGAATCAATCAAAGCCTCCAGTTCAGATATATTCATTGTTAATAGTTTGGTTAATGTTGCCGCGTCTTCTCTGAGGCCCCTACGCCGGTGATTTTCGGGGCGCCTGTACACCACCGGGCGAATTCGCGGTCGCACATTCTACCTACTTCTCTGCCCCTTGGCAAGCCTTTTTTCTTGTATTTCAAGAAATTTACGCACAATGACGAAAACACCACCTTCGCCCCCCACCGGACCTGTGCTGAAAGTGCGTGCGCGGCAAAAAAGTTTTTGCCATTTCCTCGCAAGCCGTTTACACTTCAACTTACTCCGTATTTTTCGGGATGTCTATCAGGTAAAAATATGCTCCCGTCCACAGTGTGTGTTGTTTCCTCCACGCGTTATCTTCTTCCTTGTCTTTCATAAATGGGTAAGATGCGTCGAATCCGGCCCACTCGTTTCTGGACACTGCTGCAATTGCATTTCCTTCTCGTAACGTGAACGGTAAAAAGTGCAGCATTGTACTCGATGTAATTCTGATAAGTTTTTGAGGTACACCATTAACATCCGGTCTGGTTATAAGATAAATGTAATTATCAACATGTCTGACTTCTATAACTACACCCAGTCCGTCTATACTTTGAAGCCTATGAGCTCGTGCAATATCTGAGTTGCGGCACCCCGGCGGTGTTCCGGCATCAGGGGCTCCCCCCTGATCAATGAAGCATGGCTTTGCTCCTTTGCTTTCTTGCTTTAGCTGACCGGATATATAAAGATATGCATAATTTAAGAAGCTGTCATTTATTTCCCAGTAGAAGAACAAAGCGTCTTCCTGTTTGTTTTTGCCACGAAAATGGGTATATTGACATATTGTTTCTTCATGATTGTAATAGGGAGCGTAGCTTAAGTCTTTTGTTGTTATGACTTCTTCCGGGGTTTCTCTGATTCTGCGCAGCCCTTCGGGACTTATGATATAAGCCGTATCAGCGCAAGGCGTTTCGGTTGCACTGCATATAAAGCTTTTTTCGAGGGGGTGCAATGTCTTTATGGGGTGCATTTCTGGATACATTAGCTTTGCTTGCGAAGGGTGCACTGTACGTATATAATTCCCTTCTGTATCATATTCATTGATTTTATTGCCGTAATCAAAAAAATATCTGTGTCCTGAAAAGTAAATCCGGCATTTTTCTGCTATTTCCTTTGGATTCCGAAAATTCTCGTAGGCGTTGATTAAAGGTGCATGGACGACATCTTCTTCCTGTATATTTATTGGATACACTTTTTTTGCATCAATATGGATGCACCAAGCTTTTTTCCTTTTAGGGTGTAGGCAGAGAATGTATTTTTCTTCCGGATGTAGTAGAAAGGTGGGTTCATCTTCCGTATCGGCATTTATTAAAGGTATGCCGGTACTTGTTTGATGGCGGTTGTCTTTGTATATAATTTCAGTCGGGGAGCTGTCGTAGGGGTCATTAGTGCTATCAACAGAACTTATGTGCAATATAGCTTCTGTGGTACCGCCGGGACGTGTATTTGCTTGGAGAGTCGGTATCCCCCCCATAAAAATGAATATGCAAATGGTCAATCTCAAGAAGGTTCTCATGGTGGCTTAAATGTTGTGCGCGTGCTCAGTTTATATGTTCAGGTAATTCAATAAAATATGCGTGAGGCGTGCTCGTGAGAGTGTGCTCCTTGAGCCAGCTTTCGCTATAGTTTTTCGGCATGGGGGCGTCGAACCCCCTCCATTCATCGTTCGATACGGCAAAAAGAGTTTTTCCTCCGTTAAGTAATCTGGGTAAAAAATATAACTGTGTGCCGGAATGAATTTCTATGATTCGTTCTGTATCCGGCCTTATAATGTGGTATATATAGTATCCTCTTTGGCGATAGATCAGTATGGCCACTGCGTTGCTCCCTATTTTTTGAGGCGTATTTCCCGGCTTATTTAACGTGCCATATTCATAGTCCACCATACTGTGTATAGGGCGTGTTGCGGAGTATATATTATACTCTCTTGGGTAATATTCTCCCTCTTTAATAATATGTCCGTTTTTATTTGTGTATATGTATGATATCCTGTGGTAATTCGTGTTTGTAATTGTTGAAATCCAGTGAAAAAAGAATAAATCTTCATTTGTCAGGGGAGCCGGCTTCTTAATGCCATTCTCTTCCTCTGAATAACTCCAGATTATGCGTAGGTTTGAGGTTGCTTCTGTTGGCGGCAGGTGTGCTGCATTATAGAAGAGTGTGCAGATTTTCTTTGAGTTGTCCGTCCATGGATTGAATGCATGAAAGTAGGGAGTCTCTTCTTCTTTTCGTATGCTTGCACCAACGTGTTCCGAATAATATTGGTGCCAATCTTCTCTCAATGTGTAAAAAGGTTTGTCTTCGCCCTTTCTGTATATGCCTTGCTTACCGTATATAAAAAGACAATCTTCGGTAATGCCTGTTTCATCGTATCGGTATACGTACTCGGAGAGGTAATAATTGTCTGCCAGGTTTGTAATATTTCTTAATTGCTGCTTTATTAAGTCCATCAGTGTGTAATAAGTTAGGCTATCAAACAGACATCGAGCTGAAATCGTTCTCCACTTATCTTCCGCGGTACGTATGTATGGTCCCCAAATGTAGGCATGGGGGGCTCCCTTCATCGTATAGAATTTATAATCCTCTCCCAGGATACAAAAGGTGTCTTGCAGCCAGCCGACTTCCAGCCAGCCATTATTGCCACAACTCCCCATAAGGGGGCCTACCGGATAATCACGGCAATCGTGAGGATAGAGGTCGCAAAAGTGCCCCCGGAAGCAAAATGGTTCTAGTACGTATGCTTTTTTTTCATCTGTGTTTATAATCCATCCCATGCTTGTAAGTGGGCTGAGGCATAATATATACCGTTGCTCCGGATGTAAAAATAACGCAGGAGCATTGTCGAAATATGGTTTCTTTACATCGCATGTATGATAAGGGGTATAGCCTTCGGTTTTAGTCCACGGTAAGGCAACTCCTCTTATTTTTTTTAGTTCTTTTTGATTTCTCGCTACACTTGCGTCTGTGTGTGTGTAGGTGAGCATGGCTTCTGCCATGCTTCCGGTCACGTATTCATTGCCGATTGTATCTGCGTATCCCACGAGGATGGTGTTATCTTCCTCGAACTCTGTTCCGATTTCTCCGTAAGCATAAAAAGAGCTCCACATCAACGCTGTTATCAGTGCAATGATTTTTTTCATGATTGGTTCCTTTGTTTAGGTTATTTCCACGGGAAGTTGTTGTCTTTGTTTTGAATGGTTAGTTCTACATAAGGGAACTTCTAATCAGTGGTTGATTTTGTTTACCACCATGCGCTTATTATACCACGCCGAGGTGTCTTTGGAAATTCCAAAATACGTTTACAAGCGACTTTTTAGAAGTTCCCAAAAATAATATTACGTAAAATGTTATTTATCGATTTTTATGATTGGCACATCCTCAAGAGAAGATTCACCAAAAGGGTCACTGCAAGTCCAAGGCAAAATTTCATCGGAGTTATACATGCGAGTACGTAATAGATTTCCGCTAGGATATGAAAAATCAAAATCTATTATAGTTGAAACACCTGTTATATTTGTATCATATCTTTTTTGAGAGTAGGAGTATGTTACGGTGTTATCCGGTGTACGAAGTACGCAATTTGGCCGGCCGCATTCTTTTTTCACCGACCATGCCGTTGTAACACCTTTTTGAGCATGTTCATGGCAATTTATTATACTATCCCAGCTCACGCAACTGTTTACAGAGATTGCTAACAAGCCGATTGTCATAATACGTAAAACATTAAACATAACAACTTTTATGATAATATTTTTGCGTCTGAAGTCAAATCAAATTATGTTAAGGAACGGATTTGATGACTTATTCTAATAATTTTTATATTCACCGATTCTTACAACTTTTTCTGTATATTTTCTCCACCTGAGATATGGGATAGCCATTCTCCACCTCCATCGGCAGTGCCGAAACGCGAACAAAATAGATAGCTAAACCGCTTTCAATCATTAAGTACGGATACCATTGTTCGCCATCAACAGATATGAACAACTCATTTCCATTGAGAACGGCATTAGGCAAAAAATCGATATCGGCGCGGGCTGTATGAATGCCATGTTCCGTAAATGGAGCCCAAGACAATTCTGCTTTTTGAATATCGCCCCCCACAGATGATATGTACGCCAACTCAGTCGGTCTATTTTCCACACCATCCGTTACAAAAATCAACCTAAAGCCACATGTTGCATGTTCTGCAGAATCAGAATGTATCACGCCACCTATTCCGCCCATTAACGCCAAGCCTTTATGGGGTGTTTTTTGGTTGAGGTAAAGATAGGACACATACATCGGCAAGTTACTTTCTGTAAGCTCTGCCGGTAATTCGCCATCATTTAACACGGGATATGTTTTCTGTCGGCAAGATGGCAAGATAACGGATACAGCAAAAAAAACAACACTTCCAATGAAAAGGATGAGTGAGAGAAGAAAAATACGATGATGCTTTGCAGGGGTGGCAGAACTCATGTCTCTTGTTGGTTCGTAGTTCCCGTGCATTCTAGCAAAACAGAAGAATAAATCAAGAAAAAAGCAGCGGAAGGGGGGGGAAGCTTTTTTTGGGGGTATAACTTAAGGTAGCAACGCGTTGGCATAATTAGAGGTTACGCGGATAAAGTTTAGCGGAGTTGGCACAACGAGCGCTTTTCTTGATAGTTTACATACAGAAGAAAAGTAAATAAGGTTATTTTCGAAATTACTTTCAGAAAAAGTCCTTACACCAAGGAGTTGGGCTTCCTAAGGAATACCTTTCTTGCAAAAGTTATGACGGAGAGTCATTTTTTGGCGATTTTGAAGCGGAGGGTGACTCCCCGTAGCGGAAAAATCGCCAAAAAATGAGCATTAGGGGGGGCTTTTACGCGAGCACGTATGAGCTGATGAGACGATTGAGCGCCAGCACGTCACAACCGCGACCGAGCTCAAAACGGACGGTTCCCAAACCGCTGTATACGAGGTCAAGCTCACACTCACGGTCAAAGGTACCCGCAGTCTCCACAGAATACGCCTGTAGCTTACTGTAAGGCAGCGAGGTGTAATCCACCTTTTTGCCGATGAGGCCCTGTACGTTTACGGCGATGATTCGCTTATTGGTGAACACGACGGAATCGCGCACGGTCTTAAACGCCGCCACGATGCCCTCGCCCTCTACCATCAGCGGGCTTACTTTCTCCATCACGGAGGCAACATCCACCGGAGTCAACTTAAAAAATCCATTCTTGAAATCAATCATAAGCGTCCATTCAGTTGAAAAACAATCAATACCGCAACAGCAAATTACGAATTTGCGCAGCATACGGTCCGGAGGCGCAATCCGCCGGGGTCATCCCCTTATGAGTACGGATGCGGGGGCTGGCTCCCATCTGCAGCAGGATGTGCACCAAATCATAATACCCCAAACCGCACGCATAGTGGAGAGCGGTGTTGCCCTTTGTCTCCGGCAATGTCACGTTGGGGTCACTACCACCGATGATGAGAGGCAACAGCGTCAGCAAGCGTTTGCGGCACAATTGCTGATTCGCATCCGCAGGGCGCATATTCTGCACTTGAATATAGTGCTGATTAAGCACCTGGCGAATCGTCACCGGTTCCGGCGTATAGGAGGAAGTAGCGCCGTTGGCCTTATTGTAGAACTCAAGCACCAAGGCACGCAAAGAGCCATCCGGGTCTTGCTCTATGCAATCCAGCGGAGTAAGCCCCTTGTGATTGCGGCGGTAGGGGTCCGCCCCGCATAATACCAAATCGAGCACCAAATCACCATACCCCGTGGCCATCGCATAATGCAGTGCCGTGTTACCCTTTGTCTCCGGCAGCGTGATATTGGCATCTGCCCCGTTCAAAATCATCGGCACCAACTGCATCAGGCGCTGCTTGCACAAGCGGTGGTATGAATCTTGCGGGAACAAATCCGTCACCAGCACATGGTAAGAGCCCTCCAGGCGAGAGCGAGGCGAGGGCTCCCCATACTGGGCCATGCTCGTGCCACAGAGAGCGCCCAACATCAGAGTTAATATGAGCTTTTTCATAACTCCCGGTTATAACAAAAGAACATATCCTCCGTCAAGTTAAAATCACGCGAACGCGCACATTTTAACGCGGCATGAAAATTTTCTCATCGGCCAGGCCGGAGATATCCGCCAAGCGACGGGAGAGGTAGCGCATCACCAACACGAGCGTGGCAAGCAGCGGCACACCGATGATGAGCAGGCCCATCCACGTCATCTTGCTGACGGCATAGTTATACAACTCCTGCTGCTGAGCGGCGGGGGCATCAAGCACCGGCAGCAAAAAGTACAGAGCCAGCGCAAAGTTAGCAGCGGCAGAGAAGAAGAGTGAGCCGGCCGTCATGTAAGCAGCGCGTCGCAGCGTGGCATCATACGCAGTACGCTGACCGCGCTCCTCCACCGCGCGCTCAATGCTCTTCACATCATAAATGGAGTCAGAGTACACAAAGGCACGCAGCATGGAGCCCTCCTTGCAGGAGTTCACCAGCATGGCACCGGCCAGCAGTAGGGCAATCAGAGCCTCCTTGGCACCGTACCACCACGGTGTGTCAGGGCGAATCGCCAAGCCTTCCCCCGTGTTCGCATACACCGTCACCACCGCGGTCAAAATCGTACCCAGCAGGCCGAAGACCGTCAGCAGCTCCACACGGCGCTCCGTCACAAAGCTGAACACACCGCAGCCAATCGGCAGTGCGAGCGCTACCACCATCGCCCAAGTCGTGCCTAAGTGATACCAGGCCTCACCATTGGCGGAGCAATGGTCCAGCACCAGCACGGGCGCCAGCACGCTCAAAAACACATTCAACAAACTTTTTGTTCCTTTATCCATAGTCTTCTCCTCAATATTCGTAGTTTTACATGCAGCGGGTGGCACATGGCGCAAGGCTATCTGCCACCCGGGAAAAATCGCAGTACACCGGCGGTACGCTTATTTCATGCTCGCAATGGCAGCGGCCATATCCGGCGCACGGAAGGTGGAGGAGCCCGCCACGAGGCAATCCGCCCCGGCCTCCGCACAGAGGGGAGCCTGAGCTGCGCCGATTCCGCCATCCATCTGGATAATGAACTTCAGCCCCTGCTCTTTGCGAGCGGCATCCAGCACGCGCACTTTCTCCAGCACATCCGCCATGAAGCTCTGCCCACCGAAGCCGGGCACCACGCTCATGACCAGCACCATATCCAGCTCTGCCAGGTACGGCAGCACCTTCTCCACGGGCGTGGCGGGGTTCACGGCCAAACCGGCGTGTGCACCGCCCTCACGAATCGCTGCGAGCGTGGCATGCAAATCTACAGCGCCCTCACGCTCCACGTGTATGGTAATCATGTTCATACCGGCCTTCAAAAAGCGCGGCAGGTAGTGATCCGGGGCATCAATCATGAGGTGTGCATCCAAATAAGCATCCGCCGGCACGCTGTTGCGAATGGCGGCGCAAATATCCGGCCCGAAGGAAATGTTATCCACAAAGGAACCATCCATCACATCCAAGTGCAGCCAATCAGCGCCCGCTGCCAGTGCGCGAGCTGCTTCTGCCCCAATGCTACGGAAATCACAGGCCAACATGGAAGGTGCTATCAACATAGTCTCGATGCTCTCTATTTTGTTTGCTGCACTCAGCATACGTTGTTTCCACCGTTTTGGCAAGCAAAATCAACCGTTCGCCACGCAAACGCATACCGGAAAGCGTGAAAATCGGAGTCAGGCGGCCTACTCGATGCACAGCGGGCAGGCCTCCACAAAATGATTCGGCGCCAGCTCCAAGAGGCGCGGGCGGTCTATGAGCGTATCCCCACTGCGCCCCATGCGCTGGCAAAAGCGGCAGCCGGGCACAAACTCATGAATGGCTGCCACGCTGCCGGGTATGGTGGGCAGGCGTGATTTGCGGGCATACTCCGGGCGGGGCATGGAAGCCAGCAAGGCCTTCGTGTACGCATGCAGCGGGTTATTGAAAAGCTCCGTCACCTCAGCTCGCTCCACCACACGCCCGCCGTACATCACAACAACGTAATCACAATTTTGGGCAATAACACCGAGGTCATGCGTGATGAGCACCGCAGAGGAGTTCATCCCCTCGCGCAGCTCGCGGATGAGGGCAAGTATTTGTTGCTGCACGGTAACATCGAGCGCGGTGGTGGGCTCATCCGCAATGATGAGGGCGGGCCTGCACGCCAGTGCCATGGCAATGACAACACGCTGACGCATGCCGCCGGAGAGTGACATGGGGTACTCCTTCACACGCGAGGCGGGGTCCGGCATGTGCACGAAGTTCAGGATGTTCACCGCCTCTCGAAAAGCGGCAGCTTGCGTGAGCCCGCGGTGCTGCATGAGGATTTCCGCAATCTGGTCACCGATGCGGTGCACGGGGTTAAGCGCCCGCAGCGGCTCTTGGAAGATGACGCCCACCTGCCCGCCACGCAACTCGCGGAGGCGCTCATGGCTCATCTTGAGCACATCTTCACCGTCAAACATGACGCGGCCACGCAGGATTTTGCCCTCCGGTTGCGGCAGCAGGCGCACCAAGCTCATGGCAGTCACGCTTTTACCACACCCGCTCTCCCCGACGATGCCGACGCACTTGCCACGGGGTACGTCGAAGCTGACGTCATCCACCGCGCGCACCAGACCGTTTTCCGTCTGAAACGCCGCTGTGAGGTTGCGCACCTCAAGCAAATTGACCTCGGACTTAAAAATCTTTTTCATGAGTGGGGGGATGTTTTGGCGGAGTGAGGGCGTGCAGACAAACCGGCGCGCCCCCCGTGGCGAGATGCGGAGGACGGTGTTTTTTTGCCGGATTTCGAGGTAGGCAGCGGCACCACGAGCTCCTGTTCCGGCAGTTCTTTGCCGGCAGCCTTTGCTTTGAGGGTGCGGGCGCGTTCATCCTCATCTATCCAATACAAGTGGCTGTCCAGCGGGTCAAAAAAACGCGGGGGGCAGAAGCGGCAGGTGGGGGTATCCGGCCAGCGCAGCCAGCGCCACTGGGCAAAACGGCAGTATGAGGTGGTCCACCCCGGCACCCAGCAAGCCTCTTGGGCAATGAGTTGCTGTACCTCGTGGTGGGCAGCGGCAGCCTGCTCTTCCGTACGGGCATTGCGGGCGCGCAGGATGGCGGAATCCAGCTGCGGGGATGCAACAGCCATCACATTGTTAGAGCCCTTGACCGGGGAGCCGTCACTATTGCGCGCTTGGTGCGAGAGGAAGAACTGAGCAGGCTCCGGCATGATGGGGGAGAACGCCCAACTGAAGATGGCAACGGCGTAATTTTTGTCCTTCACTTTGGAGAAAAAGACGGTGTCATCCATCTGCTCATAGCGTAGGTCAAGCCCGCAGGCTGCAGCATCCTCACGCAGCAAGCTCATGCAATTCGCATATAGGGGGTCTACGCGTGAGCTGACAACAAGCTGCAAGCGCGTGCCGTCAGGCTTGGTCAATATACCATCCCCCCCGGCAAGTGTGTAGCCCGCTGCAGCAAAGTATGCGCGAGCTTTCTCCGGATCATACGGCAGGGCGCGCAAGCTTTCATCCGTATACGCGCCGAAACCGGAGAAGTAGGAGCCCAAGCGCTCGGAATCACCACGGAAGATGGTATTGATAACGCCCTGCACATTGAGCGCATGATGCAGCCCGAGGCGGAAGTTCAGGTCACTCATGGGCTCACGGGAGCAGTTGATGTGGAAGCCCAAGCTGTTGCGAGGCCATATATTGCTGAAGCGCACACGCTGAATGTACCCCTTATGCACGGCGTCAATCTCCAGCCCTTCATACCAGAGGTCCGACTCACGCGCGGAGAGAACATCCAACTCGCCGATGCGGAAGAGCTCACGCGCCTTGGACGGCTCCGCAATGTAGGAATAGGAGATGCGGTCCACATTGCAACTGTAACGAGTATACTTGCGGTCCTTTGCCCACCAGTTTTTCACGCGTGTGAGGGTAATGGAGCGCCCGCGCACCAAGCCCTCAGGCGCAATGCGGTATGCTCCGGTGGTAGGCACGGGGCGCCACAGGTAACGCGTGGAGTAGTCCGGCCCGAACTCCGCATAAAAGCGCGTGCAACTGGCCGGCACGGCAGCATAATATGCCGCTGCGGCACGGGGTTCCGCCAAGGTAACGGCCAACACATTGTTGCCGTACACCGTGATGCGGGAAAAATTGCTCAGGTAATATGAGCCATAAAAAGGCTCCGCCGCATGCTCTGAGGTGCGCACGTAAAGCGCCGTGACAAAATCACGCGTGGTAAGCAAGTCTCCGTTGCTGAAGCGAGCTTGCTCATCAATATGAAAATAAACGGTGCGCCCATCCGCCGAAACCGCCCAGCGATCCGCCGTGCCGGGAATGAACTTGCCGGTACCGGGATGAATGCGGATGAGGGGGATGTCCACCTCATCATAAATGTAGCGGCGAGTGGGGTGATTACTGTTCGGGCCGAAGAGGCAAAGGGTGGCGGGGAACGAGCGCAACAAGGCACGGCGCAACGTGCCCCCCTTGCGCGCCTTGGGGCTGCCCAGCTCCGGCTCATCCGCGCCGTACTGCCACTGCAAGTCATTCGGCAGCTCGGAGGTGGGGCGGAACACCAGATAATCCCCCTCTACACTGCGCTGCAGCAGGCTGAGGTATTTGCGGCGCGCGGAATCCATGAGCACTTGGGCGGAATGCGCCTCAGGGGTTCCGGGGGTAGTTCCCAGCCAGGTACTCAAGGCACTACGGTACTCTTGCAGGGCACTTGCGCAGGCGTCCTGCACATACGCTCGGTTGCGGCGATTCCACCGTTTTTTGAAACCGCGGAATCCCTCCGGCATGCGCCAGGCTGCGGCGTAATCCGGCACGGCCTCGGAGGCATCGAACGCGAGTGGCATGCTGCCCTCACTCGGGGGGCGCCAAGTGGTACCCTCTGCCTTGTCACGCCCGCCGCATGCGGCCAACACTACGCAGCACAACAGCCCCGTAAGCAAGAGCTGTAGCATGCGTGTGTGGTGAAATAAACGGTGCAACATGGTACGGTGAAAAGTTATTTGTAATAGGAGTGGCGGTGCGGGTCCACGGCCTCGCGCACGGCCTCACCCACAAAGGTGACCAGCATGAGCGTGATAGTCAGCGCGCAGAAGGCGGCAGATACTACCCACGGCGAGGAAAGCTTGGAGAGGCCGTCATTGAGCAAGCGCCCCCAACTGGCATAGGAATCCGGCAGGCCGAAGCCGAGGTAGTCCAACGAGGCGAGGGAGAGCACCACGGCAGCAATACTGAATGGCAGGATGGTGACGATAATGCCTACCATATTCGGCAGAATATGGCGGGAAAGGATGTGGTACGTACCGGCACCCATGACACGAGCGGCATCCACATACTCACGCGTTTTTTCCTTCATCGTTGCGGTGCGGATGATGTAGGTAATGTGCATCCACCCGAACATGGCCAGCAAACCGAGGATGAGGAACATGCCCCGCAGCTGCAAAGGCACGAAATCCGCCAGTATCATCACAACGAACAAAAACGGCAGCTGTGAGATAACCTCGATGATGCGCTGGGTAACGAGGTCGAACTTGCCGACAAAATACCCCATCAGCATCCCCAATGTCAGGCCTATGCAGTACACGATGGGCAGGTAAAACAAAGCCGCCTTAATGTTCACCTGCAAGCCACCGAACAGGTAGGCTGCAATATCCGCCCCCTGGCTGTTAGTACCCAGCAGGTGCTCACCGGTGAGCGGAGGCGCGGGGTGGTAATACACACAATGCACGGATTCCGACGGCGTAAGCGCGAGGAACTCCTCCACCGTGCCCTCCCCGCGGTAGCGAGCACTCACCACGGCCCCCTCCTGATACTGGGCGGCGTATACTTCTTGTCCGGCGGCATTCCAGCCTTGGGCGTGGCCATCCGGCAGGCCACGGCGATAGCGCAGGCGCAGGTGAGTCTCGCCATCCGCGTACAATCGGCAAGCTTGACCATTGTACGGCAAGCCCTCATCATCCAACACCAAGCCATCTTTCACCGTCAGGGGCTCGGAGGGGAAGGCTGCGGTGTCCATGGTGGGGTCAAAGGGGATGAGGGGCATCAACACCAGCGAGGCTCCCCCCGGCTTGCCCACCTGCTCTTTGAGTTTACGGTAGTTCGTTTCAGCGCGGGCGGCATTCCCCGTTGCACCGAAGGTACTGCCCGGTAATACATTGCGCGAGAACGCGGGGAAGTACCAAGAATCCCCATAGTGTACCACCAAGGCGCGCTTGCCTACCAAGCACTGATCCATAGCAGCCAGCAGCACCAACCCCACCAGCACCAGCAATGACCAGTAACCTCGCTTCAAACTGCGGAAGCGCTGCCAACGCTTGCGGAACGCCGGCGGCATGCGCAGGCTGTCCTTGCGCCGTAACAACAGGTACACACCGGCAAAGGCCGGCACCAGCATGCTCACCCACCCGAACCAGTGCACGCGCCCCTCCACCGCCAAGAACGGTGCCAGCTCTGCCGGGGCGGAAAGAATGTTCATGTCGCGGCTCACCGTGAATGGCCATGAGATGGTGGGCAACAACCAACCGTATAGCTCACCCAGGCAGCCCAACAGGGCTACCGCGAGCAACATCAAAGCAATGGCATTCTTGCGATTCATACGGTGTGGTGATTATTCAAACTTGATACGAGGGTCTATCATCGCCACGACAATATCAGAAAGCAAATTCCCGATGATAATCATGACGGAGCTGAGCAGCACCGTGCCCATAATGAGCGAGTAATCCTTATCCATCAACGCTTGGAAACTCAGCATCCCGAAGCCTTGAATGTCGAACACGCGTTCAATGAGCAAGGAGCCGCCGATAATCCCGCACAACACGCTGCCCAGAGATGACGCCAAGGGGATGATGGAGTTGCGGAAGGCGTGGCGCCACACGGCGCGACGGAATGACACGCCCTTGGCAACGGCGGTGCGCATATAATCCGCGGAGAGGTGCTCCATGAGGTTGTTCTTCATCATCATGGTGGTCATCGCGAACGCGGAAACCACATAACAACTCAGTGGCAACACCGTGTGCATGGCCAAATCCTTCAACTGTGCCCAAAAGCCCAGCGAGTGGAACTCAGGGCTCGTCAGCCCATACAGAGGGAACCACTCCATGCGTGCACCCAGGTATACCAGCAACAAGGCGCCCAGCGCAAAGCCCGGCACGGCGTAACCGATGAAAATGAACAAGCTGCTCACGCTATCGAACCAGCTCTTGTGGTACAGCGCCTTCATCACCCCGAGCGGTATGCTGATGATGTATGAAACAAACACCCCCAATACGCCGAAATAAAGAGAAACCGGCAAGCGCTCCAACATCATGCCTGCCACGGGTTCATTGTATTTGTATGACAAGCCCATTTGCCCCTGCAACAAGCCGGCATACGCCTTAC
Source organism: uncultured Akkermansia sp. (assembly GCA_904501955.1). Taxonomy (GTDB): domain Bacteria; phylum Verrucomicrobiota; class Verrucomicrobiia; order Verrucomicrobiales; family Akkermansiaceae; genus Akkermansia. The sequence continues at coordinate 19,942 of CAJGCY010000019.1, forward strand.
GGTACGCCACGGCTCGCCAGCGCGCACAAGCGGGTGAGGCGGCGCGCTTTTCTATTTCCTTGGGATCCTCCACACCATTGCGCCGTGCCCAGCGCTTGGCGCGATCCATAGGTGACTCTATGCGTATGCGCCACCCTTCCTCCTCAAACCATGGGTCCGCCGCAAAATGCGGGGTTTTACCGTTACGCTTGACGTTGATGACGGTGGATTGTCCGCTCAGTGAGGTCACCACCACGTGCGCCGTGTCCTCCCCCGGCAAAAACTCCGCCTTGGTAATTTCCACCTCACGACGGCGGATTCCGAGCCACTGCAAATAGGAGAGCCACACCGGCTCCTGCAGGTTAAAAATCTCCTCCAAGCGCTCTATGTCTTCCTCACTCACATTATCAGAAGACGGGGTTGAAAGGGCTTTTTCGCCGGAAAGCGCGCCGATGGCCTGCTCTTGCAGCACGCGCTCTATGGGACCACCCGGCACCATGCGAGTGAGACAGAATACCACAAAGGTGATGCCTATCAGGGTGATGGGCATCAGCAACAAGCGCCTGATGATGTATTCTCTCATCTCTCGCCCGTTATTCTACCACTCTACCACGGGGGATGTAAAGGCAATTCAGCGACAACACCGCAAATGCAGAAAATCGGAGTTAGCGAACTGCTCGATAAATCGGCATTTAGTCGGGATGGGGGACAAAAAACGCCGACTTGCGCACGGCAAATCGGCATTTTTTGAATGTTGTGCGGGGCTATCAGGCCTCGTCGTCCGTCGGCAGGGAGTAGTCGATGGAGGCAAGGGCCTGGTAGAGGCGCCAGCGGCGGGCGATATCGGCAGCCTCCATATCCAGAAGCTTGTCGAAGTTCGCCTTGTTGTTCTTAGCCAGCAGGCGGAAGCGGTTCTCGGAAAGGAGAGCCTCGCGCACGTCCTTCTTGGGCTTCTTGCTCTTGAGGACGAGGGGGTTCTTGCCATCCTTGGCGCGATCCGGGTTGTAGTTGTAGAGCAACCAGCGGCCGCAATCCACAGCGTCTTTCTGGCGGTCGAGACCCTGAGCCATGTTGATACCGTGGTTGATGCAGTGGCTGTAAGCAATCACGAGGGCGGGACCATCATACTGCTCAGCCTCCATGAGGGTGGTGAGGGTGTGCTGGTCATCGGAGCCCATGGAGATGGAGCCCACGTATACATTGCCATAGGTCATGGCCATGTAGCCGAGGTCCTTCTTCACCTGGTCCTTACCCTTGGTGGCGAACTTAGCCACAGCGCCACGCGGGGTGGACTTGGAGCACTGACCACCGGTGTTGGAGTACACCTCCGTGTCCAGCACGAGCACCTTCACATTGCGACCGGAAGCGAGGATGTGATCCAAACCACCGTAGCCGATGTCGTAGGACCAGCCGTCGCCGCCGAGAATCCACACGGACTTGCGCACCAAGTAATCCGCCTGAGCCTTGAGGGCGGCAAGCTCTGCATTGTCACCGCAAGCAGCCTTGATGGCTACCACCGTGGCGCGAGCGTTGGCGATGTCAGCCTCCGTCTTCTGCGGGTTGTCGAGAATCTCCTTCACCAGAGCCTCACCGATGGTGGGGGCAGCGGCGTTGAGGAGCTCGATGGCGTACTGCTGCTTCTTGTCCAAGGAGACACGGAAGCCGAGACCGAACTGAGCGTTGTCCTCGAAGAGGCTGTTGCACCATGCGGGGCCACGGCCGTCGGCGTCATGCGTCCACGGGGTGGTGGGCAGGTTACCGCCGTAAATGGAGGAGCAACCGGTAGCGTTGGCCACCACGAGGCGATTACCGAACAACTGGCTGAGCAGCTTGATGTAGGGGGTCTCACCGCAACCGGCGCAAGCACCGGAGAACTCAAACAGCGGGCGGAGCAGCTGGGCGTCCTTCACCTTGGAGTTGTCCGTCACGGTACGGTCGGGATCCGGCAGCTTCTCGAAGAAGTCCCAGTTCTCGCGCTCGGGCTTGAGGGCAACGGCGGCGGGGGTCATGCTGAGAGAAGCGGTGGGGCACACCTTAGAGCAAAGCGTACAACCCGTGCAGTCCGCAGCGGACACCTGGATGATGTACTTCTTGCCAGCCCAATCCTTGTGCATCTTGCTGGCATCTGCGCTCTTGAAGGTGGCGGGAGCACCCTCCAGCTCGGCGGGGTCCACCATCTTGGCGCGGATAGCGGCGTGGGGGCACACCATGGTGCACTTACCGCACTGGATACAAGCCTTGCTGGTCTCCGTCTTCTCCGGGGTCCACACGGGAATCTCCAGAGCGAGGTCGCGCTTCTCGTACTGAGTGGTGCCGCTGGGGAAGGTGCCGTCGCAGGGCATCTCACCCACGGTCACGCTGTTACCGTTGCCGGTCACAATCTTGCCGAGCACGTTGCGCACGAAGGAGGGCGGGTTACCGGCGAGGGCATCCGGGATGTCGTGACCGGTGATGGTGGTGCCGACGGGTACCTCGTGCAGGTTAGCAAGGGAGGCATCTACAGCGGCGATGTTCTTAGCCACAACTTCCTCACCCTTCTTGCCGTAGGTCTTCTGAATGGCCTCCTTGATGTAGCCGAGGGCTTCCTCAGCGGGAATCACGCCGGAGAGGTTGAAGAAGCAGGTCTGCATGATCATGTTGATGCGACCGCCCATGCCGGTAGCCTTAGCCACCTTGAAGGCGTCGATGCAGTATACCTTGATGTTCTTGTCCAGAATCTGCTGCTGCATGCGGGCAGGCAGGCTGTCCCACACGTTCTCCGGAGCCACGGCGGTGTTGATAAGGAAGGTGGCGTTCGGGGCGGCGTTCTTCAGGAAGTCGAAGAGGTTCAGCAGGCTGGGCTGGTGCAGCGCAATGAAGTTGGCGCTGGTGATGAGGTAGGTGCTGTGAATCGGCGTGGTACCGAAACGCAGGTGAGACACGGTGGAGGAACCGGACTTCTTGGAGTCGTACTCGAAGTAGCCCTGCACATACAGGTCCGTGTGCTTACCGATAATCTTAATGGCGTCCTTGTTGGCACCCACGGTACCGTCGGAACCCAAGCCGTAGAACATGCAGCGCGTTACGGTGTCCGGCTCCGTGGAGAAGCTCGGGTCGTAGGCAATGCTGCGGCCGGTTACGTCATCCTCAATACCGACGGAGAAGTCAGTCATGGGCTCAGCCTTGCTGAGCTCGTCGAACACGCCCTTCACCATAGCGGGGGTGAACTCCTTGGAGCCCAAGCCGTAGCGGCCACCCACCACCTTCGGCAGAGCGAAGGGAAGCGTGCCGGCTACCTGGGCATCTGCCAAGCTCTGCACTACATCCTGCAGGAGCGGCTCACCGAGGCTGCCGGGCTCCTTCGTGCGGTCAAGCACGGCAATCTTCTGCACGGTGGTCGGCAGGGCGGCGATGAGGTCTGCTGCGGGGAACGGACGGTACAGGCGAACCTTGAGCACGCCTACATCCTCACCCATGGCGGTCACAGCCTCAAGAGCAGCCTCAGCACCGGAGCCCATCATGATGATAACGCGGGTGGCGGTCGGGCTGCCGATGTACTCTACCAAGTCATAGTAGCGGCCGGTGAGGTCACCGAACTTCTTCATGGCGCCCTTCACGATGGCGGGCACGGCGGTGTAGAACTTGTTCACCGTCTCACGACCCTGGAAGTATACGTCCGGGTTCTGAGCGGTACCGCGAATCACCGGAGCATCCGGGGTGAGGGCGCGGGCGTGGAACTCATCCACCCACTTCTGGTCAATCATGCCGCGCAGCGTCTCGTCGGAGATGTCGGCAATCTTGCCCACCTCGTGAGAGGTGCGGAAACCGTCAAAGAAGTTGATGAAGGGCACGCGGCTCTCAAGCGTAGCGGCGTGAGCAATGGCGGCCATATCCGGAGCCTCTTGCGTGCTGGCGCCGCAAAGCATGGCAAAGCCGGTGGAGCGGCAGCTCATCACATCGCTGTGGTCACCGAAAATGGACAGACCCTGAGCAGCAAGAGCGCGGGCGGCTACATGCAACACACAGGGAGTGAGCTCGCCGGCAATCTTGAACATGTTCGGAATCATCAGAAGCAAGCCCTGAGATGCCGTGAAGGTGGTGGCCATAGAACCCGTCTGCAGGGCGCCGTGCACAGCGCCGGCTGCACCGGCCTCACTCTCCATCTCCACGATGCTGGGGACCGTCCCCCAGAGGTTCTTGCGGTCTACGGCGGTCCACGTCTCGGCCGATTCACCCATGGGTGAGGACGGAGTGATGGGGTAGATAGCCGCTACTTCTGAACAACGGTATGCCACGGAAGCCACAGCCTCATTGGCATCTATAGTGCTGTATGTAGTGCTCATATTTGTTGTTTTAATGAAAATTGCAGTAAATGGCAAACCCAACAGCCGCGCGCAGACGACATGATGGTTTCACTGGGTTTATCATACACCCCTACCCACGCCGAATCAATCAAAAAAAGCTGGAGTGCACTATATTTTTGCATTTTTTGATTATTCTCACAAAAAAACTGCCGCATGCGCGGCAGTTTTCAATAAAAGAGCAATGTGTGTTGATGTAATGGAGAGGGGGTATGATGCTAGCCCCGAATCCCCGCTATGATGAGTTGTTTGTTATGTGGTACGGAATGTCATGTTATGAGTGCTTACATACAGGTAGACGGAAGCACCGCCGGTTTTGTTCAGTGTTTTTTTTGATTTTGCGCGGTTTAAAAGTTTGGGGTGGGTGCAAACAGCTCGACAAATCGGAAGTTGAAGGGGGGGGATTGTAACATTCATTCACTCGGAGCTAGGGACTTTAGTCCCTCTTATGGATTAGCCCCGCACGTATTTGTGGGACTAAAGTCCCACGCTCCGATAGATTTTGTTGCCCTTCAACTTCCGATTTATCGCGCCGGGTGAAATCAACAAAACACCCGGCTACCTTGGGGGCAACCGGGTGCTTGAGTGTGTAAGTTTAGAGAGATGAGAGAAGTGGTTTATCAGGCCTTGGCTTCCTCCTCACCGGCTTCTTCCTCCTTCTTGTCGGAGGGCATCTTGCCGGTGGTGAAGTACTGCTCAATTTCCTCGAGGGTGCGGCCCTTGGTCTCCGGCATGAAGAAGGCTGCCGTGATGAAGTAAATCACCGTGAAGCCTGCCAGCCAGAAGAATACCGTGGAGTAGCCACTGGAGCCTACCCAGGGCAGGAAGGTACCTGCAATGGTGGTGGAAACACCCTGGTTGATGAGCAGGGCGATGGCCATGCCGTTGGCGCGGATGCGGTTCGGCATCAGCTCAGAGAGAGCCAGCCATACGCACACGCCGGGACCTGCTGCGTAGAAGGCGATGAACACCACGAAGAAGCCCGTTACTGCCCAACCGGTGACGGGGGAGGGAGTCATGCCGATTTCTGCACGGTCGATGGTGATTTGCTTCACTGCACCCTCCTCAAGCGGAGTTACCCAGAACTTCAGCTTATCCATGAAGTTGGGGGCAAGAGCGTGGTCTTTCTTCAACTCAATCTTGGCGCCGTCTACATCCTCACCGGTGTATTTGGCAACCTTCTGCATGTTGTCCAAACCTTGGGTGTAGGTAACGATGAGCTGCATGTTCTTGGCCACGTTGCCGTCAGCGTCAAAGAACTCGGGGTGCTCCTCGCGGAGTTTCGGGTTGGCTGCAAGGGCATCCTTCACCGCTGCTTCAGCAGAGATGTTGAGGGAGTCATCCTTCACCTGTGCTGCAACGATGCTCTTTACATCATAGCGGTCATTTTCCACTGCAAGGAACATAGCACCCACACCGGCAAGACCGGCAATGATGCCCAGCGTGCCCATCTTGAGGAGGAAGGTACGGCCCTTCTTGTCCACCAGCGTCACGGCCACGATGGTCATGAGCATGTTCACAATCTTGATGGCAAGGTCAGCCGTGTTGGCTGTTTCGCCCTGCAGACCGGCCTGCTGGAAGATGGTGACGGAGTAGTTCAGCACGGAGTTAATACCCGTTGCCTGCGTGCATGCGAGCACGACCACGGCAAGGATGAAGGGAATGACGTACTTGCGCTGGAAGAGGCTGTCGCCCTTGGCTGCCTCAGCCATTGCGGCTTTCTCTGCTGCCTCCTTGGCGTCGGAGGCCTTCATCTCCGCCAGAATCTCGCGGGCGGCTTCCTCACCGTTGTTGGCGGAAAGTGCAAGCAGAGCCTCATCCTCACGGCCTTTACGGTACAGCCAGCGCGGGGACTCCTTCAGCTTGAAAGCACCGAAGAAAAGGATAACACCGGGAATAGCGGAGCACCAGAAGATAACCTGCCATGCAACGGTCTTGGAGGCGGCGTCCACCGTGGCGTCATCAGCAGCACCCACCAACATGGTGGTTACCAAGCCGATGAGTGCGGCGAATACCAAGCCTACCGTCAGCATGAACTGGAACATACCTGTTCCCTTACCGCGGGAGTTGGCGTCCAAGCACTCTGCCAGGTACATCGGTACTACCACGCCCACCAAACCGGCGGAGGCACCCTGCAGAATACGGCCACCCATCAGCATCTCGAAAGAGCCGGCGGAGAAGCAGATAACAGGAATGCTCAGCGCGAAGAGCAGGGCGGAGAGAATGATGACCTTCTTGCGCCCCAGCCACTCCGCCAGCATGCCGGCGAACAGGGAGGAAAGCACGGAACCTGCCAGCACAGCAGCTACCACAAGGGAAATCTCCTGCGGCGTGTAGGTCGAGGTCTTCTCAATATACGGAAGGGCCGCAGCAATCACACCTACGTCAATGCCGTAGAGAAGACCACCGAGACCTGCCATTACC
>CAJGCY010000020.1 GCA_904501955.1 uncultured Akkermansia sp.
AGCTCCGCTTCGCTACGGTCCTCGCCATTATATGTCACCACAGGTTCCCTGGGTTCCATTTCCTTTTTTGTTGCTATACAGGGGTTCCGTTCGCTTACGCTCACTCCACCGCCTGCCTAACGTCCGTCGCCCCTACGGGGCTTTAAGTTAGGCGGGCATACGCCCGCAGTAATATACATTTCAGTTCGCCTGCGGCTCACGCGAACGCTCGCTAACGCTCACACGAACGCTTGGGGCTTGCGCCCCTACGCGCGAACGCTCGCTGTCGCTCGCGCGAACGTTCGGCCTAACGGCCTCACGCGAGGAGCACCTAACGGTGCTCCAAATTCCGATTTATCGCGCAGTAGAGACTAATTAGAAGTCCCCATATAGCTAGGGTTGAAACGGAGGCATATACGTACCATTACTTCATATACGGTAAGAATATGCAGAGATTAGTAGAACAGCCCCTATGGTTCTTTATGAAGTAAAAAATCATAAAAATATGCGAGTATGCAGCATTTTAGGCTTGACAAGTGGTTGTGGAATTGTTATCTTCGTGGTAGCATGAGATCTATCCTTATCATTCTGACCGGTATAATGATGGTGTTCAGCGCAGTTGCCGAGACCGTGACCGCGCTGCGTCCTGCCATCAAAGAAGCGGCCGCGAAACATGGCGTGGACCCCGTGTTAATGGAGGCGATTATTCGCCACGAATCGGCCAACGCGACATCCGCAGCAGCCCGCCGCAAGAACAATCTTGCGGGCATCATGGGCAAGCGCGGACAGCGTAAATATGAAAGCAAAGAGGCATGCGTGCATGATCTTGCGCAGATATTGGCTAAGTACCATGCCAAGGGGCGCAAAACGGTGCCTCAGATTGCCCGTGCATACTGTAAGAGCACCGGGCCGTGGATTCGCCACGTCAATAGCTACATGAACCGCATCCGCAAAGGCGAGTTCGGTGCTCTGTAAATCTGTTACGAACTTCTTATACTCCCTCTACGCAGAGGGTACACAAAAAAGCCGTTGCCCCGAGCAACGGCTTTTTTGTGCGGTTTTCCGGTTCAGAGGTGTAGCACGTCCACCACGGCGGAGGTGATTTCTTGCAGGTCTTCCAAGCGCAGCTCGCCCATGTGGGCAATGCGGAAGGTGGTATCCTTCAGTACGCCGTAGCCGTTGCCTAATTGTAAGTTGCGCTCAGCCAGTGCTTGGTTGAGCTGCGGTATGGAGATACGCGCCGTGCAGCCTTTGGGGCGGGCATCGATGACGGTGAGCGTGTTGGAGAGGTACCGGCGGTTCGGGAAGACGCGGAAGTATTCATCCGCCCAGGCACGGGTGAACTCCGCGCACTGTTTGTTGCGGGCAAAGCGGGCTTCAATGCCCTCCTCGTGCACGATGTGCTGCAGCTGCTTATCCAGCGCGTACATGTGGGAGAGGCTGGGGGTGGAGGTGTATTGGTAATTCTTGGAGTCGATGAAGTTCCAGAGGTTGCGGAGGTCGAAGTAGAGCCCGCGGTGGGGAACTTCCGCCGTGCGGTCATAAGCTTTGCGGCTCATAGCGCAGAGTGCCATGCCCGGGGGGACGGCGAGCCCTTTTTGCGTAGCGGTGATGAGCACGTCTATACCGAGCTTGTCCGTCTCAATCTTTGTGCCGGCTGCGGAGGAGATAGCATCCACCAGCCACACGACATCCGGGTATTTTTTCATGACTTCCGCGATGTCCTCCACGGGGTTTTGAATGCCGGTGGATGTTTCGTTGTGTGTGACAGTGACGACGTCGTACTTACCGGTGGCGAGGGCAGCCTCCACCATTTCGGGGGTGGTGGGCTGGCCGGGCTCCGCGGAGAACAGGTCAGAGGGAATGCCGTTGGCTTGGGCAATCTTGAACCATTTGTCACCGAAGGCGCCGCAAGAGAAAACGGCGGCACGTTTGGCCGTGCAGGAGCGTATGGCGCCTTCCATCAAGCCTGAGCCGGAAGATGTGGAGAGCAGGATGCGATTTTGCGTGAAGAGCACCTTTTGCATGTTCTCGGAGATGCGTTTTTGGATTTCCGAGGCTGCCGGGGAACGGTGCGCCATCATGGGGCCGCTCATTTCCGCCAGAATGTCATCCGCTACCATTGTGGGGCCCGGTATGAATAATTTGAACGCCATATGTGCAAATCAGGGGGGTGAACTGCCGTGATGGTAGCATGTTTCCGCCACCAAGGCGAGAATAAAGTATGAAGTTGACAAAGAAGAAGATTGCAATCTGTTTTTTTTGTAGTAGAATAAAGCGTATGAAGCACCTGAGCATTCTCTCAATACTTGCCGCTTGCAGCCTTTTTGCTGTTTGTGCGGATGCTGCTGACAAAAAGCCGGCACCGCAGAAGCCGAAGCCCCGCCGTATCGTCAACCGCGTGGCCGCGGTGGTGAATGGTCGCCCCATTACGTCTGCGGAGGTGCGCTCACGCTTGATGCCGTATGTGAAGGAGCTTACCATGCTGTACCCGCAGCAGGGGCGCCGCTTTAACGGTGAGTTGATTAAGGCCAAGAAGGCCGTGTTGGATGAGCTGATTGAGCGCGAGCTGGTGTTGAGTGACTTTGAAGGCAAGGGGCTGACGATGCCGGAGACCGCGGTGGAGGAGGAGATTAACCGCCGTATTCTTACTCAGTTCAACGGTAATCGTGATGCTTTGCTCAATAACCTGCGCGCCAGTGGGATGACCTACAGCGAGTTCCGTGATTCCGTGCGCAAGGAGTTGACGGTGCACAGCATGCGCTCCATGCGTTATGACCGCGATATCCCGCCCACCCCGGATGAAATCCAGGCTGAGTACCGCGCCACTCGCTCTGATTACCGCGATATGACGCGTGATGAAATCCGCTACGAGAAGATTTACCTGCCGTATGGCATGGGGCCGGACCCGAATGCCACCCCGGAGGAGCACCGCGCCTTCGCGTATTCTTTGGTGGAGGCTATTAAGAAGGGGGAGATTACATTTGAGGAAGCTGCCCGCCAGTATTCTCAGGATGAATACGCTGCAGAGGGTGGCAAGTGGCCGTTCCGTAAGCGCAGTGAGCACTCTGTGGAGTTCGCTAACCTCGTATTCTCTCTGCCCAAGGGCGAATTGACCGGCCCGCTGGAGGCTCCCCAAGGGTGTTTCACCATCGTGCGCGTGCTTGAGATGAAGAAGGCGCCCGCTCCCTCCCTCAATGCCCGCGGAATCAAGGCTCGTGTGGATGAGTCCGTGCGCCGCAAGAAGAGTGAGCAGCGCTACCGCGAGTGGATTGGCCGCTTGCGCAGCAAGGCCGTCATTCGCATCTACATTTGATTTTTTTGAGTCCTGCTTCATTAGTATAGCGAGCAAACGCGCGGTGGGGATGTGCCTGCCGCGCGTTTGTGCGTTCATAAAGTGCGTGCGGACACTGTTTTGGCTTGATATTCGGGCGGTGTGGGAGTATGCTGTGCGTGTAATGAACACCAAACTCTTCAAAGAACTTTGTGAGGCGACCGGGGCTCCCGGTTTTGAGTACGGTATCCGTGAGGTTGTTATCCGTGAGATGACCCCGCTGGCGGATTCCATCACCGTGGATAATCTGGGTAACGTGATTGCCCTGATTAAGGGTAAGAGCAGCGACAAGAAAATCATGTGCGCTGCCCACATGGATGAAATCGGCTTCATCGTACGCCATATTGATGACAACGGCTTCATTCGCATTCTCCCTCTCGGTGGTTTTGACCCCAAGACCCTGACGGCTCAGCGCGTAACCGTGCACGGTACCAAGGACCTGCCGGGCTGCATGGGTGTGAAGCCCATTCACGTGATGTCCCCGGAGGAGCGCACCAAGATGCCTGCCGTTACGGATTACGTGGTGGACCTCGGCATGCCCAAGGAGGAGGTGGAGAAGTACGTCTCCATCGGTGACTCCATCACCCGCATCGGTGATTTGGTGGAGATGGGTGATTGCTTGAATGTGAAGAGCATTGACAACCGCGGTGGTTGCTACCTGCTTATTGAGGCCGTGCGCGCCATCATCACCGCCGGTGAGAAGCCGGATTATGACCTCTACGCCGTGTTCTCCGTGCAGGAGGAGGTGGGCCTGCGCGGTGCTCAGGCGGCCACTATCGCCATTCAGCCTGATTTCTCCTTCGCTCTGGATGTGACCATCGCGTTCGATACCCCCGGTTCCGGCGCTCACGATAAGTGCACTGTGCTGGGCAAGGGTACGGCCGTGAAGGTGTATGACGGCACGCTCATCACGGACAACCGCATGGTGAAGTTCATGACCGCCCTCTGCGAGGAGGGTAACATCCCCTACCAGCTGGAGCTCTTGGCTGCCGGCGGTACGGATGCCGGCGCCATGCAGAAGTTCTGCGCCGGTGGCTCCATTGCCGGTGCGGTTTCCATTCCCGTGCGCAATGTGCACCAGAGCATCGAGATGGCGCACAAGACGGACGTGCAGGCGAGTGTGGACCTGCTGGCCGCTTGCTTCTCTTCCCTCACGCGTTGGGATTGGAGCTGGGAGCGCAAGGTTCGCACCTTGGCCCCGAAAGCCGCTGCTTGCGAGCAAAAGCCCGCAGGCAAGAAGAAGTGCTGCCGCAAAAAGTAAAACGCACAGCTGATTTCATTCGCAAAAAAACGCTGCTCTGTGTTCGCAGGGTAGCGTTTTTTTGCGCGGAAAGTGTAATATATCGCCCCATGGCTGCAAAAAATCTTGCCGTATGGGGGTGGATGTGGTAGAGTGTGTCTCGGCTATATGATATTCCCCCAAAAAGCGCAATTTTTCCCGTTTTTTCTGCTACTTGTCGTGTTTTGCTGCAGCTTTGCCGCAGCGGAGCAAGAGAGCAGTGCTCCGGTGCCGCGCTACCGTAACCCCATGGTCGCTATGTCGGAGCGCTATTCGCAGCCGGTCAATATCCGCATTTCTTCAGCTTGGGGATTAACGGAAGCCCAGCGCCGCACCGCCATGATGCCCCCCGTGCTTGTGCCGGATGTCAAAAGAGTGCGCCTGCTGTACCCGGAGGATATTGAACCTACGGAAGCCCAGAAGGCGGAGGGCTCCGCCCTGACCTCTAAGCAACGTACCGCCATGCAGCGCGCCCGCCGCGCCGCCATGAAAGAGGCTGTGTGGCGTGTCAGTGTGGAGGCGGAGGCCTATAACCGCATGCACTCAGACGCTCTCGCTGCTATTGAGAAGCAGGGGCGCTACGTCATCATTAACCTGACGGAGCAACGCGGCTATTACATGGAGGGAGAAACCATGGTACGCTCTTTTAAGGTGTGCACCGGTAAGCGCTCCACTCCTACTCCTACCGGGCACTTCCACGTGCAGGAGAAAGACCGCCACCACCGCTCGAATCTCTACCATGCCTCCATGCCGTTTTTCATGCGCCTTACGCTGGATGGCGTGGGCTTACACCAAGGCCCCATCCGCTCGTATCCGGCCTCGCACGGCTGCATTCGTTTGCCTTGGGATGTCGCGGCATTCCTCTTTGAAAAATGTGAAGTAGGCACGGCGGTTTTCGTGGTGAAATAAAGCGGATGCAGCCCTTAATACCTCAATTTCGCCCGGCTACAGAGTCGGATGTGCCGCAGCTGCGCCTGCTGTATAATGATATTATAGACGCGATGGATGCCTCACGCTGGCATGCGCGATGGCGGAAGGATGGCTACCCTGCGGATGCTGATTTGGCAGCAGCTGCGCGAGCGGGGGAGTTGTATCTTTGCACCGTGGCGGGTGAGCTTGCCGGTGCCATGGTGCTCAATCATGCGTATAACCCGGGCTATGACCAAGCTCCGTGGGCGGTGGCGTGCCCGGCAGCAGAGGTGTTGTGCATACACACGCTCGGCGTGTCACCGCGCATGCAGCGCTGTGGTATCGCCTCGGCCTTGGTGGGGCATGCCGCTGCCATCGCGCGTGCTGCCGGCTGCAAATGCCTGCGTTTGGATGTGATAGAGGGCAACTTGCCCGCGGACCTGCTCTACCGGCGGCTTGGGTTCGAGTTCCGCGGTGCGTACCGGCTCCGGTATGACTCCGTTTGCGCGGAGTTTAATTTGTATGAGCTTGTGCTGTGAGCCTCAGGTGGCTTACGCCTGCGGTATGACCAGCGGGAAACTGTGTGAAAGCGGGTAATCCGGCACGTGCACCAGCTCTACCCCATACATGGCCGCAATTTCCGGCGCGCGTGAATCCGCGTAATCCTCACCGTAATAGATGGTTTTCACCCCGTGCGCGCAAAGAGCTTGCATGCAGGAGGTGCAGGGCATGGTGGTGCATGCCACTACCTTCGCTTCCCCTCGCTTGAAAAGGCTGCACAGGTTGATTTCCGCGTGCAGCATGTACTTTTGCCGCTCTGAGCGAGATGCCCAGAACCCCTCCGGAGCGGAAAATCCCGGGAAAAGACCGTTGTATGCCGTTCCGATGACTCGGTTGTCTTTGTCCAGCGCGGCTGCACCCACTTTGCGGAAAGGGTCCTCAGACCTCAGTGCTGCCACGTGTGCCAGCGCCATTACATACTGCGGTATCGAAAGTCGGCTCATGCCTTTATATTACAGCACTTCCCTCCCTTTGCAAGCAAAAACTGTGCACCGGGCGCGCTTTGCCCGCTTATCCGTGCTGTTGCGGATTTTTTGCTCGACAAGGGGGCTTCTGCTTTGCTATAAGATGCAAGAGGTATGAAAGATTTTTACAATCCATTATTGCTGCTTGTCGTTGTCGGGCTGCTGTCTTGCCGCTTCATGGATATTGAGGGGGCGGATACGTGGACGCTGTGGGCGCTGGTGTTGTGCGCCACCGGTTTTGTGGTGGATGGCGCTTTGGCCTTGGCCCGAGCGCTGACGCACCGCTCCGGGGTGATGCAAGTGGTGTGGTCTGTTGTGTTTTTGATTGTGGGTAGCTGCACGTGGGTGCTTGTATCACGCGCCAATGAGGCCGGGGCTGAGGAGCTGGCGGAGTTCCGTGCGGCATACGCTGCGCTGCAACAGGGCGGGGATGTGAATGCGCACAATGACAGCGGTGACAGCGTGCTGGTGCTGGCGGTGGAGTGTGGCCGTGAGAACGTGGTGCGTGAGCTCTTGCAGCGTGGGGATGTGAGCGCAGAGTGCAAACTCGCTGCAGCCATGCGCGCGGTGGAGTGCAACCGTGAGCTGGAGCTGCGCTTGCTGCTGGAGAACGGTGTGCCGGTGAATGCTGCCATTCATGGTTCTACGCTGCTGTGTGCTGCCGCTGCTGAGGGGCAGCCGCGCGTGTTGGCTTTGCTGCTGGAGCAGGGGGCCCTGCCTGATATGGTGGATGCCGCCGGTACCCCGCCTTTGGTGCATGCCGTGCTGTCCGGCAATACGGCGGTGGTGAAGGCCCTGCTGGCTGCCGGGGCGAATCCTGCTGCTTGTGATGCTGCCGGGCGTAGCGCCGCCTCGTACTCCCGCTCGGAGAAAATGGATAAAGCCTTAAACGGAGAATAAAAATCATGTTGAAAAGATGTTTACTTTCGATGGCTCTGGTGCTGTGCTGCCATGCTGAGGATTTTACACTGGCGGATGGTACTGTGTTGAAAGATGCGGAGGTGCTGCGCCAAGATGCGGAATCTTTGCAAATCCGGCATGCCGGTGGGATTGAGAGGTTTTACTACACGAAGCTCAGCCCCGAGCTGCAACAAAAGTATGAGCTCACCCCTGAGCAGGTGGAGGCTCGCCGCGCTGCTGCTGACGCCGCTGCTGAGGAAAAACGCCGCGCCAAGCGTGAGGCGAAAGAAGCCCGCGAAAAAGCTTTGCAGGAGGAACAAGCCCGCCGTGAAGCTGCCTTAGTGGCCGCCGGCAAGTATGCGCGCTACTTGCGCGGGGCGGATGTGATTCAGCTTTGCAGCGCCTACTTCACGGTGGATGCCGCGGTGGCGGAGTTCTTGGCTGCTGAGTGGAATTACCGCGAGGCGCTGCGCATGAACTTGCCGGCAGATGCTGAGCGCTTTGCTGCTGAACTGGAAACGCTTAAAAAGAGCTTTGAGCAAGAGCTTGAGCGCTTGGCCGCAGCTCAGGATGAGCTGGAATCTCTGCGCTCTGCTGTGCAAAGTCAACAGGATGCGCTGAAACGCCAAGCGGATGAAATTGCGGAGCTGCGTGCCAAAGTGGCTCAGCTTAACAAGGAGCTGGGGCGCGCTGAGGCGGAGAATGCCTCTCGTGATACCACCGTTGTGATTGACCGCCCCGTGTATATCCCCACCTATGTGCCTACCCCGGTACTGCTTCCTCGCCGTGGTGGGCATCACCATGGCAAGCATCATTCTCCCCGCCGCTCCTCTCCCCGTCCGCGCCCCGTGCAGGTTTCTCCCGGGGCTCGCCCCGCAAACTCTGCACACACCCTGCCGCGTAGGTAATGTCTTCCTTCATCGGAGTAAACAATATCCCCCTTTGCCACGGCCGTGGCAAAGGGGGAGCTTGTTTGTTTTGTGTAAAGCGTTTTTATTTGTAGGTATTGCAGCGGTTCAGCCAGCCTGCAAGCCATTTTTGCTCATTGCGAGCTGCCGGGGAGTTTGCAACACGGCGGCGCATGACCACTGCCGCAGCACGTGAGAACTCCGCCGTAGCGGCACGCCCCTGCGGGTTGCCCTGCATCTCTTCGAGCACTTGCAGCAGCCCCCAGCCCTCACCATTGTAGCGCTCCGTGTCTTTGATGCCCTCACCCTTAAAGTTGACGTAATCCACCAGGCAGTACATACCCTGAGTGGTGGCGGCCAAGGCGTTGTAATGAGCCTGAACTGCAGCGGGCTTGCTGCTGTGCGCCATCATGGTGGGTAGTGCCGCGCGCGAGCGGCGAATGATGAACTCCGTCTGCAAACCGACGTGGGCCGCCAGCCAGCGGCGCATTTCATCCGCTTTGCCGCTCTTGTCCGCTAAGAATGCCTGCTTGTTCGCCCACGGGGCTGTGCCGTTGAAGATTGCCGGTACATTCACGCCGCGGGAGCGGGCGTATGCCACGAACTTCGGGAAGCTCTCATCAAAGGGGCCACTGTATCCCGCCGGGTACCAGATGAAATGCCCGATGCCCAAAGAGGGGAAATCCTCTCCGGAGTTCCAGCTGACCAGCCCTTGCACGCTGCCGGCGCATTCATTTGCCCAGATGCGGCGGCCGAGTTGCTCAACATTAACGGAACCGGCTGTTGCTGCGGTGCGGGCGGGGGTGGCAGTGCTGCCGTTGCCGGGCTGCGCTGCGCAGGCACTCAGAAGTATGCCTGTTGTGATGGGGAGTATCCACTTGTTCATACGCCATCATTCTACTCCATCCTGCCCCCTTTTGTAAAGCAGGAAGAACGCGGCTGTCTGTTTTTTTTGCGGGATTCCCGCCCGATTTGGCGTTTGCTGCCGGTGCAAAAATCACAAAAAAGTAAAAAAAATCGCCTTTATGCTTGACTTTGGTCTCGGGGTGTGGTAATTTCCTGCACCGCCTTCTTGCCAGAGTGCTGCTGTTAAAGCATCTTCCCACTGCAAAGCAAGGTGGAAACAACCAAATCTAATCTAATTTTACAATATGGTAGCAATTCGTCTCAACCGTCAGGGGTCCAAGGACCGTCCTTATTACAAGATCGTTGTCGTTGACAGCCGCGCTCGCCGTGATGGCGACTTCATTGAACAGGTAGGTACCTATAACCCCATGGCTGAGGGTGAGAACTACACCCTTGACCTGGAGAAGGTTGAAAAGTGGATCAGCAATGGCGCTCAGCCCTCCGAGACTGTCGCTTCCATGATCAAGAAAGCTCGCGCCGCTAAGGCCTGAGTTTCTCCACTCTACTGAGCCTTTTTCCTTGGTTGTTTTACATGGCCGATTGCACTTCGTGTGTAGTCGGCCCTGTTTTTTTTGCACCGGTGCAAAAAAAACAAGTGGGCTTCTATGATGGCAAGCCCTACGCTCAATCTCCCCTGCAACTGCCGCTATCGTGCCCCGTTCCCACGGAAAAACGGGGCTGTGGGGGGGGCTGCTTACTTCGGTAAAAAGCCGCGACCTTGGCGTGTGAGTCGGTAATGACGCCCTCCGTCATTCAGTGCTCCCTCCGGCGCGGGTTCCACCAAGCGCAGTTCCTGTAATTTGCGGAGTATGGCGCGCATGGTCGCCACATCTGTGTGTAGTTGTTGCGCCAGGCGGCTCAGGCTTTTGCCGCTGTCTGTTTCTCCGCCTTTTTGTTTCAGCTCAGTCAGGGCGTTTTGTTCCGCTCTGCTTAATTGCTCTCGCACGTCGTTCCTATAGTCGTTATTCATTTTGTTCTACTCAGGGAATTTGGTTCTCTCTCATTCTAGCACCTTTTTTCGAAATTGCAAAATGTTAAAAATTTAACATTTCTAAAAGTTGAAAATGAATAAATAAAACTTGACAAAATGAAGCATGCTTCATAAAATGCTGCTCAGCACAATCGGAATATGAAGGAAAAATATATAACGCGGTATGAGGCAACGAAAGGGGAGAGCTACACCTTCGTGGGGTGGCGTCTTTGTATTACACGGAGAGGTGAGCGTTTTGTCCGTTATTTTTCGGACCTTCGCTGTGGTGGCAACGAAAATGCGCTGATGGCGGCACGGCGCATGCGCGATGAGATGCTGCAAGCGATGGAGGAAGGGGTGGAGAATTACAAGGAATTTTTTAACCATTACCGCCGGTTAGAGGCCTGAAAAATATAGGCTTATGCTCAGTGAAAAATGCATCATTTTACTTGACTTTTGTGCCTGATTTGGTAAACTTCTCGCGTTGATATGAAGCGTGCTTCATATCAGGTAAAAGGCTGAAAAATGATGCAGGGAGACAGTAGGATAACATTCATGATGAAGCTGATAACGGATCGAGTAACGACCTTATACGCGCTTCAGGAAGAGCTGCCGCTGACGGCAGCTCAGTGTCGTGTGCTGGCATATTTGCAGGCATGCGGGGGTGGCCCTGTTTCCCAAAAAGCCTTGGAGCGCCACTTGGGTGTGACTCATACAACCGTTAAGGGGCTGTTGCTGCGCTTGGAGGAGAAGGGGTTTGTGCGCACGGCGTTTGATTGCGAGGACGGGCGTGTGAAAAACGCCTACCTGACGGAGAAAGCAGAGGCGTTCCGTGAGAAGATGATGCGCAATACCCGCAATTTGCAAGAACGTATTTTGGATGGCATCTCCCCGAGTGAGCGTGAGCAACTGGCTCAGCTTTTAGGGCGCATTTACGACAATATCAAATAAACAACTTTTTTGCTCAATAAATATGAAAGTGAAAAACATCAAGTGGATGGCTCTCGCAGGCGGTGCTCTGGCTGCATTGACCGGCTGCGGAGGGGAGGAAAACGGAGAACTCAGTTTTTGCGAGCGTTTCTACAATGATTTTATTGCCCCGGTATTGGGGGATGAGCCGGTAGCGAAAAAGAAGGGGATGGCGCCCTTGCCGGTTTCCGTCATGAAGCTGCAGCGCCGCACGGTGCCCGTGTATGCCACTTGGTTCGGCCAATTGCGTGGTACGGAGCAGACGGATATTAAGCCGGAAGTAGCCGGCAAGATTGTTGAGCAGGTGTATATCAACGGTTCTCCCTGTGAGAAGGGGGAGGTGCTTTTCCGCATTGATGATGAGGTGTACCGCGCCGCTGTGGATATGGCGGAGGCTAATCTGGAAGCCGCGAAAGCAGCCGTGCAGCAGGCGGAAGTGGCGGATACTCAGGCTCGCCAAGATGTAGAGCGCTATGCAGGCCTGGTGAAGTCCGGTTCCGTTTCCGAAAAAACATTCACGGATGCAGAGCACGCCAAGCGCCGTACTGAGGCTCTCTTGTCCGCCGCCAAAGCTCAGGTGAAACAGGCGGAAGCAGCGCTGGTGAATGCGCAAATCAACCTCAAGCGCTGCACCATCACAGCCCCCTTCAAAGGCTACGCCACCTCCTCCGCGGTGAGTGTGGGTGATCACGTGTCTCCCGGTGTGAATGTGCTGACCCGCATGAGCGCCATCGACCCCATCCGCGTGGATTTCATGGTGACCGGCAAACATGTGCTCGACATCGTCACGCAGACCAACTTCCACGCCGGGCAGAACATGGACTCCCCCTTCACGGAGTTCGACGTGTTCTTGGAGGACGGCTCCCTGTACCCCCACCGCGGTATCGTGAAGACGATGGACAGTGAGGTGAACTCCTCCACCGGTACCGTAAGCTTCATCGGTGAGATTCCGAACCAAGAGCTGCGCCTGCGCTCCGGTGCTTCCGTGCAGGTGCGCGCCCAAATCGGCGAGGTGAAAGACGCCTTCTTGGTGCCCAAGAGCGCGCTGCTTTCCTCCATGAACCACCGCTTCATTTACGTGGTAGGCAAAGATATGCAGCCCTACGGTATTGACGTTATCCTCGGACCGGAGGTGATGCTTGAGATGCCCAACGGCGATGGCAAGATGGTCAATATGCCCATGCAGGTTGTTACGGCTCGCCCCGGCGTGAATGCCAAGGGGGAATCCCGTGGTGATTTGCCCACCATCCTGCGTGACCTCGGCTATGATGACCCGCTGGAGGCTCCCATCATTGTAGAGGGTGGCCAGATGGCTCAGATTTATGCCACCGCGAATATGGGGATGAAGGCAGCGGGCATTCCCGCCGGTTTCGGCACCATTGCCCCGAATCCGCGCAACTACGTATATGTGCCGCCGGTGACGACTACGCCGTCCGTAACCGCCGCTCCTGCCGCTCAGAAATAACGAGAAGCCATGAGTGCCTATTTCATTAAACATCCGGTGATAGCAACGGTCATTGCCGTGCTGACTACAGTGCTGGGCGTGGTTTGCCTGATGAACCTGCCCATCGCACAGTACCCGGAAATTACGCCGCGTACCATTAACCTGACCGCCATGTACCCGGGTGCGGATGCCCAGGCTGTGGCGGACTCCGTGGGTACCCCCATTGAGCGCCAGATGAATGGTATCCAGCACATGGATTACATGACCTCCGTGTCATCCAACAACGGCGTGTACAATTTGCAGGTGGTCTTTGAGCCGGATTCTGATACGGACATTGACCAGGTGCTCACCAACATGCGCTACGGCCAGGCTCAGTCGCAGGTGCCTACCGAGGTGCTCAACGCCGGTATCACCATTCGCCAGCAGCCCGGCCTGCCGCTCATGATTTACTCCCTCACCTCACCGGATGGCACGTATGACGCCGTGGACTTGGCGAACTACGCCCAGGTGAAGTTGATGGATGAAATTAAGCGTGTGCCCGGCGTGGGTGAGGTAACCGTTTACGGTGCAGGGCGTTATGCTATTCGTATTTGGCTGGATACGGTGAAAATGGCTCACTTCGGCCTCTCGCTGAATGAGGTGCAGGGCGCCGTGCGTCAACAGAATGTCACCAACCCCGGCGGTAAGGTCGGTGCGGATCCCGTGCCCGATGGTCAGGAGAATACCATCACCATCCGCACCCAGGGCCGCTTGTCCACCACGGAGGAGTTCGAGAACATCATCGTGCGCCAGCGTGGGGATGAGGTCGTGTACCTGAAGGATATTGCCACCCTGGAGCTCGGCTCGGAGAACTACTCCACCGTGGGGCGTCTGAACCGCCATACGGCCGCCAGTATCATTGTGTTCCAGTCCCCCGGCTCGAACGCTATCGATACGGTGGACCGCGTGTCCGCCCTCTTGGCCTCCAAGCCCATGCCCCCCGGCATCAGGGGTGATGTATCGCTGGATACTACTACCTCCGTTCGCTACTCCATTGAGGAGATTTACCACACCTTCATCGAGGCTGTGGTGCTGGTGGCACTGGTGGTGTTCCTCTTCCTTCAGAACTGGCGCGCTACGCTCATTCCGCTTATCGCTGTGCCGGTGTCGCTGATTTCCACCTTCTGCGTGTTCCCGCTGCTGGGCTTCACGCTCAACACCATTTCCTTGCTGGGTATGGTGCTTGCCATCGGTCTGGTGGTGGATGACGCCATCGTGGTGGTGGAGGCCGTGCAGCACCATATTGACAAGGGGCTCAACCCGCGCATGGCTGCCTTCGCCGCTATGCAAGAGGTGAGTGGCCCGGTGATTGCCATTGCCTTCGTGTTGGCTGCGGTGTTCCTCCCCTCGCTCATGCTGGAGGGTATTACCGGTACGCTCTTCAAGCAGTTTGCCATCACCATCGCTATTTCCATGCTGATTTCCGCATTCAACGCATTGACGCTTTCCCCGGCGCTCTGCGCATTGATGCTCAAATCCGCGGATGAAGAGAAGCGCGAACCCTCCGGCGGGTTCTCCAAGCTCCTCTATCACATCCGCCGCTTCACGGTAAAACCCTTCTTCCGCATCTTCAACAAGTGCTATGACAGTACGGCAAGTGTTTACACCCGTATTTGCGGTGGTTTGGCTCGCAAGCTTATCATCTCCATGCCCTTGTTGCTGCTCTTCTGGCTGGCTATCAAGCCGGTGAGCGATAAGGTGCCCGGTGCCTTCCTGCCGGATGAAGACCAGGGCTTCTTGCTCGCTGCTCTCGTCATGAAGCCGGATACCTCGCTCCAGCGCGCTATGGAGCAGAACAAGAAGTTTGAGAATGCCCTCTCCGGCCCCGCGGATAATCCGGACCCCGCTATCAAAAACCTCACCTCCGTGGTCGGTATCAACATCCTCAACATGGTGCAGACTCCCGGCGCTGCCATCGCCTTCGTGCAGCTCAAGGACTGGAGTGAGCGTGAGGAATCCGCTGCCGAGGTGCAGAAACGCCTCAACATGCGCTGCCAAATGGCCGGCTTGGACGGCATCTCCATGGTGCTCATCCCCCCGGCAATTCCCGGTGTGGGTACGGCGAACGGTGTTACCTTCATCCTGACGGACCTGGAAGGGCAGGGCGTAGGCTTCCTTCATGGGCAGGTGCAGACTTTCAAGCAGGCTGCTTCCGCTCGCCCGGAGGTGTCCATGTGCACGGATATGATGATGGCGGATGTGCCGCAGAAGTACCTGGAGCTCGACCGCGCCAAGTGCCAGAAGTTCGGCGTCAACATCAGTGATGCTTACGGCGTGCTGGCCTCCTACTACGGCTCCTCTTTCGTGAACTTCTTCAACGCCTACGGCCAGCAGTGGCAGGTGTACATGCAGGCTCGCGGTCAGGACCGCGTCTCTCTGGAGCAGATGTCCGGCTTCTTCGTTATCAACAACAAAGGCGAAAAAGTACCGCTGGATGCCATCATCAGCGTGCGCGATGTCGCGGATACCGAGTTCGTGATGCACCACAATGGCTACAATGCTGCCAAGCTGAACATCATGCCCGCTCCCGGGTACTCCACCCAGCAGCTCATGGATGCCATGGAGGAGGTCTATGCGCAAACCATGGACAACAACAAGGTAGGCATGGATTATCAGGATATGTCCTTCCAGGAGAACAAGGTGCGCAACAGTACCGGCCTGGGCACCATCTTCCTGATGTCCGGCTTCTTCGCCTTCCTCATCCTTGCCGCCTTGTATGAGAAGTGGACGCTGCCCATCTCCGTGTTCATGACGGTGCCCATCGCCGTGCTCGGCGCCTACATCGGCCTGTACTGCATGCGGCTCGACCTTAACCTGTACGCTCAGGTGGGCTTGGTGATGCTCGTGGGTCTCGCCGCGAAAAATGCCATTCTCATCGTGGAGTTTGCCAACTTGGAAATGGAGCGCGGCATGGATCTCATGTCCGCCACGCTGGCGGCGGCGCGTCTGCGTTTGCGCCCCATCATCATGACCTCGTTGGCCTTCATCCTCGGTTGTATTCCGCTGGTTATCTCCTCCGGCTCCGGTGCGTTGGCGCGCAATGCCATCGGCATCGTGGTGGTGGTAGGTATGGCCGTGGCTACTTTCGTGGGTGTGTTCCTCATCCCCTGTTCCTACGTTGCCATCATGCGCCTCTTCCGTATTCGCTTCGAGAAGAAGACTCTGGAGGCTGACCCGGACGAGGAGGGCGCTCGCCGCTACTTGGTGGAGCACTCCAACGATGTCGAGTAATCAACTGTTCACTTTCCCTTAAACACTTCAATTAAACCAAACACAATACACACAATATGAACAAAAGCGCAATCCTGTTCCTCGCTGCCGCTCTGGTGATGTCCACCGGTTGTAAGGTCGGCCCCGATTGGAGCAAGCCCAACATGGCGATGCCTGCTGCTTTCCGTGGCGGCTGCATCGGCAGTGGCTCCATGGCGGACACTCCTTGGCAGAGTGTCATCAGTGACTCTAATCTGAAGAGTCTCCTCAATGATGTGTTCTCCAACAACCGTTCCTTGGAGGCCATGCAGCGCAATGTGAATGCTGCCCGCCAGTATGTCACTATTGCCCGTGCTCCCATCTTCCCCTGGTTCGGCTACGGTGCGCATTCCTCCAAGGGTATGAACTCCTCCGGCGGCTCCAACATCGCCCAGATGGGTGGCATGACCACCAACCCCGGCTCCGCTGCGCTCAACGCCTCTTGGGAGCTCGATATCTGGGGTAAGACCCGCCGCGGTGTGGAGAGCGCTGAGGCTTCCGCCCAAGAAGCTCAGGAGAACCTGTACGCCATGCGCGCCTCCCTGCTGCGCCAGGTGGCCACGGGCTACCTGCAACTCATCATGCTTGATGAGCAGCTGCGCATCACCCGCGAATCCGTGGATTCTTATCGCGACTCGCTGAACCTCTTCAACAGCCAGTTCGACTCCGGTATGGTGGATGGCCTCCAGGTAGCCAGCGCCAAGGCCGCCCTCGCTGCTGCTGAGGCTGAGGTGCCCGCTCTGGAGATGCAGATTGCCTCCTTGGAGAACACGCTCAGCGTGCTCGCTGGCCGTACCCCCGGCCCCATCGCCCGCAGTGGTTCCCTCCAGCGCTTCGTCAACAGCAGCCGTGTGTCCTCCGGTATCCCCGCGGACGTCATTGCCCGCCGCCCGGACATCCGCGCCAAGGAGCAAGCCCTCCGCGCTGCCAATGCTGAGGTGGGTGTAGCCATTGCCAGCTACTTCCCCTCCATCAGCCTGACCGGGGCTGCCGGTTACGCCTCCGCCGACCTCCGCACCGCCATCCACGGCAAGCGCACCGGCTGGGGCATCGGCGCCAACCTCACCGGCCCGCTCTTCCAGGCCGGCCAGCTCTCCGCCAACAAGAAAGCCAAGAAAGAGGCCTTCATGGCTGCCAAGGCTGACTACGAGCAGGCTGTGCTCTCCGCCCTAGCGGAGATTTCCTCCACCCTCATCGAGCGTCAGAAACTCCGCGAGGTTATCGCCAAGCAGGAGCAGGCCGTTGCCGCTTACGAGGAGAGTGTGCGCCTTGCCAAAGAGCGTTACAAGGACGGCCTTTCCGCCTACTTCGAGGTGCTCGACAACCAGCTGCGCCTCTTCCCCGCTCAGAAGCAGCTCGTCTCCTACCGCTGCCAGTACGCCTCTTGCGTACCCACCCTCTACACCCAGTTGGGTGGCGGTTGGAAGTAAAGCTTCCCCCATCCCTGCGTCTCATCGCAGCTTTCCCACAGGGCAATGCAGCTCACACGCTGCATTGCCCTGCGGCTTTCCCTCCGCCCGCATCCGTCGCCATGGTGTTTGCAAAGTGCTGCAATGCTACCCGAATTTTTGCCCTATTTTGTTCGTTTCTCATAAAAAATAGCAGTATGACTCGATAAATGAAGCGGTGGAAGGGCGCGAGAAAGAGCGCAATGAATGCATAAGTGATTCATTTTTCAATAAAATGTAAATATTGAAAATAAATCAGAACTAATTTAAGATGGAGACCGTTCATTTTCCTCCTGCTTTTTTATGAAACGAAAACTCATCACAGCCGTTCGTAATAATGATGTAACTCTCGTGGCGGAACTACTGCAGCAAGGTGCTACCCCGAACTGTAGGAACCATTCCACCCCTATCCAGATTGCCATTCGTCATGGCAATGCCGAGATGGCGGAAATGCTCCTCACCCATGGAGCCAATCCGAACACTCGCTCCCTCATGGGCCATACCGCGTTGGAGGTAGCTATGACCGCCAATCATCCCGAGCCTCTCATGTTGAAGCTCGTTCGCTTGCTGCTAGAGCACGGGGCAGATGCTTCTCGTAATGCGTCATTCGTGCCGCATGCTACACTTGCAAAGCGAACCGGCTCTGCCGAACTGTGCAAGATGCTGGGCGTTATGTAAGAATTGTCTTGACTCCGTTCCTCCTTTTACCTATAGGGAGCCTTTTGATACGTCTACCGGAGGCTCTGAATCCGAGTTTAGAGAACCGAAGGTGTGGGCATAGCAAGACGGGGCAAGCGCAGTGATGCGCTTGCCCCGTGGTGTGAGTTCCTCGTGTTCGGTTTGCGTTATTTGTATTGTCGGAGCAGGGCGCGGATGCGGCCATTGGGGTCATTATCATCCCCCACGCACTGTTCCGGCGTGACTCCGTTGGTAGCGCGGGCGTTCGCATCGGCTCCGTTGCGCAGCAGAAGTTCAACGAGCTCGTAGACACCCAGGCCACACGCGTTGTGTAAGGCCGTTGTACCATTGGATTTTTTGATGAGCGTATCCACATTGGTGTTAATATCTCCACCATTGACAATGTGAGTCAATACGGCGACCAATCGCTTGCGGTAGAGCTCATCCGTTCCGTTGCTGAAGCGTGTTTTGGAATAGGCGCTGATGTACGAGTACAACTCCATCTTGTCATCCTCGCTCATTTCAGCCGTTATTACGGGCTTGCTTTCCGTGGCTACTTCCGGCAATTCGGGTTTGAAGTTGTTCAGCTCCATGTCCCCGTTGTCCAGTGCCACGGCGGCGGGGCGCTGGGCGCCTCGGGTCAGCTCCAATACTTGGCTTTGCACACCCAGCTGCAGCTCTGCCACGCTGAGCACCTTGTTGCCGTTAATGTCTGCACCCTCGGCATCATTCAGCGTCTTCATGATGGCGTAGCTGAACACACCGTTGTTCCACTCACCGGACTCCATGGCAAACTCCGCACCGGCGGATGCCGCCACGATGTTGATGCCGCGGTATTCCGGGCTGCCGGCAAACATGTCTTCCATGTAGCGCTTGGTCTGCGTGTCCGTCAGCTTGCTCTCTGTCTTTTTGACCTTCATGCCACGGGTACTCACCGCGCGCACCCCCGGCGGCAGTGCCACACCGGCAGCGGCCAGCTTATCCGCATCACTTTCACCCACGGAGCCACTGTGGCAGGTGTCCAGCAACAGCAAGCGGTGGCGTGCTCGGGTGCTTTGCAGGGTGTCTGTCAGGGCTTTCATGGAGATGCCGGTGCTGCGCACGCGGGCAGGGTTGAACCCGGCCGGGGCAAAGTGGTACTCCAGCTTGCTGTCCAGCATGCCGTGGCCGGCGATGTAAAGGATGACGCGGTCATCTTCCTTGGCATCGGCCAAGAAGGCTCTTACCTTCTCCAAATCCGCCTTGCCGCTCATTTCCTTATCCTTCAGCAGCAGCGTGTGCTTGTTGCCGGTGGTCTTTGTCTCAACGGTGTTGATGATATCCTGAGCGTCTTTCGCAGCAAACTGCAGGTCTAAGTCATCATCATCGTAATCCGACACGCCGATGGCTACCACGTACAAATCTGATTCTTCTTCCCCCTTGTAAATGGTGCGGAATCTCGTGGTGGCACCGGCAATACCCTCCGAGTCCACAGGGGTGACCTCAATCCAGTTTTGCCCCACCGCCAGCGGGAGCTGCACGGTTACATGACGCTCACCCACGGTAACGGGGGCTTCGCCTATGCCATCTTGGGGAATGAGCACACCGTTGGCGCGTACCTCCAGCTTCACGATGTCATTACGCGTAGCGTGCAGGCGGACATTGAAGCTCAAGTCTTTGCTCTCCGCGTACAACTTGGGCAGCTCCACCTCTGCATGGGGGAAGTAACCCAGCGCCGGCTCCTTCGGCATGTTGTTCGGGTCGAAGCCTTGCTTTTTCAGCCAGCGCTCCGTGGTGGCTTGCAGGGCTGCAATGTCATCCGCATTGCCGCCGAGCGCCTCCAGCACCTCCGCCGGGCGGTTGCGCCACGGGGCGAGTGTTTGCAGACCAACCACACGCGTGCCGTCACCGAAATTGAGCATGCTTTCGCAACCGGGGCTTCCGGCGTAGTGCCCATTCGGCAGCACAATGGCGTAGCCTGCATCATGGGCGAGGTACAGGTTGCCCACTTCGTCCGAGCTGTTGTCCTCATTAACTCGCACAATGCGGTAGTGTTGTTCACTGGCGGGCAGCAGCAGCAAGTTCATCTTACCGAGCCACAGAGGCTTGAGCCCGCTCTTCACGCAATCCCAACTCTGTACCACGGTGTACTTGTTGCTCGCAAAATCAAGGTTAATCTTGCGAACCCCGCAGAACTCGGCGCATTCCTCATTACCACCTACAAGAATAGTCGCAGTATCTTCTTCCTGCAGTACCTCAAGAAGGGAGCATCCTGCCCAGTCCAACGAGCTGTCGCCTTTTTTGCTCAGTGTTCCGCTCGTGCTGAGGAAAAGAAGACTATCGTTTTTAATAATACCCACACCTCCGCCGATGACTTCGCCTTCACCGAATCCGTATGCGTTGAAAATCATCAACTCAGAATCTGTCTTGCTGAGCGAGAAATTAGAACATTCGCCCAGTGTATTGATGTAACGGACGAGAGCCTTTACACCGGTGTCAGCCGGCAACTCTTCGCTTGCGTATGCGTCATGGCTGAATTGAGCTTCTTTTAATTCCAACGGCTCATTTGCGTTGTATCCCCGGTATGCCTTTTGCGAGAAGGTAAGGCCGGCCAAATCAATGGTGCTCTGTTTCTTTTGAGCCGTGTAGCAGGTAATGGTACTTCCGGTGCCTACTGTTTGCAGGTGCCGGGGCTCCCAAACCAGTAGGGCCATTGCTTCCCCGGGATATGGCCAAGTAAATTGAACCCCCAAGCCATCCGCTGCGCTTGCTGATTCCGCCAAACGCGTGCCGGTAGCTATCTTTTCCGGATCATCAGCCCCCATGGGAAACCCCAAATCATCTCGGTTACCATAAGCAACGAAATATTTTTCAAAATCCGATTGCCCTGTAATATTCAGCCTCTTTTTGTTGGTTTTAAGTTCGTATGGTGATACGATGGTTGCTTGTACTCCGGTTACTTCCATCATGCCGGAGTACGCGTGCGGCACCATGGCATAGGAGCCGTCAGTTTGCTTTATTGGATATTTGTAACCATGGTGCGCATCCTCATTCAACCGGAATCGCCCAATGAGGTCGCCTGTTCGGCTATCCCAAAAGCTGTAATTGAACTTACCGCTGTAATCTTCTTCCGTATAGGCGCTGATGAGCACGTGTTCATCGCCATAACTGAAGCTCTCCGTGGCTCGGGCTGCAGTTTCACGGTAATGAATCCCGTATTTGGGCTGCGTAATGACGGCTGAACTCGTAGGCTTTGGTTCATTTTTACGCACCCAGTGGGCGTTATCTGCTCTTACCAGCACCGTGGTAGGAAGCTCCGGCGCAGCTTCTTCCTCCTCTTCTTCCGGCTCAGGTTCCTCTTCTTCTGCTGCAGCGGGGACTGTTTCCTCAACTTCGCCGGGGGTATCGCTCTTCTTCACCTTCATGCCGCGAGTTTTTACCCCATCGTCATCGGTCGTTGTTTCCTCTGCTGCGTTTTCATCCGCGGCTGCAGGCGTCTCCTCTTCCGTTGCCGGCGTTTCGGTATTGGTAGGAGTTTCTGTTACTACCGTAGCTTCCGGCTGTTCCGCCGGTGTCGCGGCCGTTTCTTCCGTCGTTGTCGGTGTGCTGCTTTGCTCTTCCTGCCCGCATGAGGCAAGTAGAAGCGCAGCTGCGCACCAAGTGTAAGTCTTTTTCAGTTTCATGAGTTTTGATAACTTAGTGTTAATTTGCTTGTGTTATCGGAGCATGTCAGTTGTACCATTCTGCGACTTACTCCGCAGGCCCGGTGGAGACGATGATGTGCTTCTCGCTCCAGAGGGTCTTCTTGGAGACACTGGCGGCGGAGGCCTTCTTGACCTTCTTCACCACCATGCCGCGGGTCATGACGCCGTAGGGTTCATCTTCCGTGGCGGCAGATGCCATGCCCTTAATCTCCTTGTGCAGGGAGTTGGAGTCCGTGCAGGCAATCACCTGTACAACATCCGACCCGAAGGGCTCGGAGATTTCAATCTCGAAACCGGACTTCAGCGCGCCGGGCACCTCTACCCACTTGTTGGCGGGGATGAGGGTGTCCTTGTGCCACTTGTTGGGGAAGAGCACCACGGAGGTGCCATCACTCTGGTGGCAGATGACGGCAATGTGGCAAGCCTCGGGGCTGCGTACGCGGAAGGAGATGGTATCACCCTCCTTGTAGTAGCGCTCACCGTCCGTGGTGCGCAGCTCTATGTCGAAGTCCTGTTTGATGTTGAGGAGCTTGGCGTCCGTTACCTCCTCAATGCCTTCCATGGAATCTTCCGCATTTTGGGGCTCAATCAACTCCGCCGCTGCCTTGGCGCTCTTGTCCGGCCATACCTGACCGGCGACTGCCTTGATGGGCCAGCTTACCTTGCTCTTGGTAATGCTGCCGTCCGCAAGCCAAGCGATTTCCGTGTAAAGCGTAACCGTCTTGCCGTCCGTTACGAACTTGCCACGTACGATGCCCTCCACACCCTCAATTCCCACCTTGGGTACCTCCGTGCCGGGTTCCACGAGGTCGGACGCTTGGAAGTCCGCCTCCATCTGCAAATCCTGCAGGTTAGAGCGGGTGATGACGCGTACCTTGCCGGTTTGGGGCAGGGCGACTT
Organism: uncultured Akkermansia sp.; assembly: GCA_904501955.1. Classification (GTDB taxonomy): domain Bacteria; phylum Verrucomicrobiota; class Verrucomicrobiia; order Verrucomicrobiales; family Akkermansiaceae; genus Akkermansia. The sequence continues at coordinate 22,621 of CAJGCY010000020.1, forward strand.
CCAGCTCCTCGCGGATGACCGCGGAGAGCGGAGACATCATCGGTGTGTCTGAGTATACAAAGTTACCGACACCGAGGCGGATGGGCCCCTTGGCTGCCGGTAATTGCGCTGCGAGTTTAGTCGCAAGCGTTTCAAAGGGATCTTCTTGCGCTGCTGCGGTAGCAATGGGGGCCACCAGCAGTGCTGCCATGGGGAGAATGTGTGAGAGCTTCATGTTGTGTGGTTGGGGGTGTTCAGCTGACGATGGTTTCTACAGTTTTAACGGTTTTTGTTTTCTTGACGCTTTCTGTGCGTGTTTTTGGGGCGGTCTTCTTTGAATCCTTCTTAGGTGTTGTTTTCTTGGCGGGGCTCGCCACTCCGGCCGTTGTGGTCGGAGTGGTAGTGTCCGGAGCTGCTACGTCGGAGCAGGCGCTGAAGGTAAGCGCTGCTGCTGCAAGTGAAATGGCGTATGTCAGTTTCATGGTGTTGAGGCGTTCGTCGTTTAGAGTGTGGGTTCGGATTCCAATGCGCTGCTGATGATGAGGTCAATCTCTGTTGATGTTGCTGCCGTGGCGGCGCTTTCTTTGCCATCACCGGCGGTGGGGGGCGCGCCGGCGCCGGTTTCTTCCAGAACAAGCTGTTTGGTGGTCTCTTCCGTCTTGAGTACCTTACCCTTAGCTGAGATGGTCTTGGTGATTACCTTGACCAAAGGCCCGAGCTTGAGGGTAACTGTTACCTCTGCAGTGTTGTCGTCTGAGTAAGCAATCTCGGTAATCTCTGCACCCTTGATGGCGTTGTTGAAGCAAGCGCGAATCTCATCGCTCTCCATGGCAAAGTCGCGCAGGGTAGCCTCAGAGGTAATCTGTACACCGCAGGCGCGCTCTGCTAAGCGGCGGTAGGCATCCAGCTCTGCTGCACGCTTGGCAAGAATGCGTGCGTGACCATCGGAACCCGGTATGGCGGAGTTGCCCAGGGCGTCTATCTCTTCCGTGACGTATTCCTGAGATACCGTTACCTTGCCGGTCTTGAGGTTTTCCGTAGCGGTCTCAATCAGGGAGCGAATCTTGACGGCTCGGATTACTTCTACACGGCCGTCCTCGTGGTACACGGGCTTGCCTACCGTCTTGACTCCCTTGAGGGTGGTGGTCAGGGCTGCCTTGACGGTGTCGTCCGCCTGAGCGAGGTCTTTGATGGTGGTGTTGCCGTCTAAGGATACACCCATAACGCGCTCTGCGAGAATGCGTGTGGCGTCCAGCTCTGCCGCGCGTACTGCCTGCAGGCGCTTGGCTGCGGGCACCTTCTGCCAGATTTCCGGCAATTCGCTCTTGGTGTCCTTTTTGATGCTTACCTTGGGTGCTGCCTCAGCCTGCATGGCGAAGGGTGTGGCCAAGCAGGAGAGCCCGATGAGTAGTGCTAACTGTTTGTTCATGTTGTTAAAAAAGTGAGGGTTAGGGGTTATGCGCCGATTTTCTTCTTGATGACTTTCATGATGATGGCACCGATGCCACCGCAGGCGGATACGGCTACACCGATGATGATTTCCCACAGCATGCCACCGCTATGCTCTTGGGCAGGGGCGCCTGCCGGAGCTGCTGCCGTGGCTTCTTGCTCGCGCTTCACGCCTCCCTTACGGAAGGAGAGGTAGCGCTTCTCAGAGCGGTCCAGCCCGTACTCGGGAAGAATCCCGGATACCACCTTTGCCAAATCCGTGGAGTTGATGCGTGATTCACACTCGATGACGGATACCGCTGCGGCATCAATGCTGCGTACCCATACGGCTCCGATGGCGGTCTCCTTCTCCAAGCCGGCTTTCAGCTTCTCGGAGTCGGCGAGGTCGAGTCCTACGAACTCCATCTTGATGGTGGCGCCCAAGTCCATCTCGGTGGACCAGTGGGCAAAAATGCTGCGAATCAGCGTCCAGCCGGCGTCTGTCTCCGGCTTGCGCTTGGTGCCCTCCATCAGCTGGCGCACGGCCTCTCGGGCGGCGGCGGTATCGGAGGAGACGTTGTTGATGACGATATCGCGGGCAGGGGAGTTCATGGTAAGTACGATGTTGCCCGTGGCGGCGTCCATCACGGTAACATCCAGAGCGATGGAGTACTTCTTGCCGGGCTTGCTGCCGTAGAAGGACTGTGTGCCCTCTGCGCTGCCCACAATCTTACCTTCGATGATGTAATCGCATGCGGAAACAACGCCCTTGCTGCGTACGTCTGCCTCCGTCGTGCGCCCCAGCGCTTCTGCTCGCTTGGCGAGCATACCACCGTGCCCCTGGGAGGCGTTCAATTCTACCACGCGCAGCCCGCACTTGGTGGCGGTGTTGCGCAGCCAATCCGTGGCAAGCGTGCCGTTGGTCACACCTTCTATCTGCTCGTCAATTTGTATGGCAATGCGTGGGGCCTCGTGCTCGCGTGCCATCATCTGGAAGGTCATCGTGTCGTTGGCCGTCAGCGCTTGGTCACCTACGTCTGCTTTTATCTTGACGGTGTAGAAGCCGTCATCCGTCAGCCCGGAGGATAATACCTCATACTTCTTAACATAGCCACGGGCCTTGGAGAAGGTTCTGTCGTACGTCAGTTCAAAGTTCTCCATCTGGCTTTCGCTGACGAGCTCTACGCCCGCACCCTCTCGCACGGCTTCGCGCAAGGCATCGGCCAATGCTTGTGAGCGTGCTGCCGGTGAATCGCCGGCGGCTTTACCTTCTGTCTCTACTTCTACGGCAGAGGCGCCCGTTGCCAGCATGAGCGTAAGTACCGGCAGCTGCATGAATCGTGCTATTTTACAGAATATGTTTTTCATATATCTTATGTGTTACTTTTCTATATTAAGATAATGTAAGCGCGGTAGTCAAGCGTAAAAAGTCGCAACGCGGTTTAATTCGCGAAAAAAATACGAAAAAACGGTAATGCCCTTGCTCGTTGGCCTTTGCGGCCGGTGTATGGGCGCAATACGTGCGCGCGTGTGAACGACGTGGTTACAATCGGAGCATGGAGCTTTAAGCCCATAAATTCACGTTGTATCCCCCAAAAAAATGTTTCGTTAGTTCTTTACTATGCGTCGTATATATGCTGTAGTGGGGTAGGGCAGTGGTGGGGAAAATCGCGCTTTTGACGCGAAAAACGCGCATTTTTGCATTTTGAACCGATTTTTTGTGGAATTTGCTTCGTTTTTGCGTTCCTTTTTACACCGGTTTTCGGAAAAATCGATTTTTTGTACAAAAAAGTGCAAATTTTTAACATTGATTTTTCAATGTTTTACAAAAAATCTGCAAAAAATCTGAAAAATTCTTCAAAAATGAGCTTGACGTGTCGCTTCGTTTCATGTATAATTCTCGGCACACCGACACGGTGAAGCTCGAAAGGCTGAGCGGCTCGAATGAGTCAGCAAGGCAAAGCCGAGCGAGGCAGTTTTTAATTTCACGGACTTTCCGTGGCACCAAGGCTGAGCTGAGAAGCTCGCCACCGGATACAACCTTCCGGGTGGGGTGCCGGAGAGGCTAAAGAGAGGGAAGGAAAAGGTCGTGACGCGTGCCGTGG
>CAJGCY010000021.1 GCA_904501955.1 uncultured Akkermansia sp.
AAGGCCGGAAATTTCCTCGGTCTTCGTGACTGCGGTCCATGCACCCTCCTGCGGGATGGGAGCCGGGCCGTGATTGCAGCCCTTCTTGACGCAACACATGTGTTCTACTTCGTGTGTGTACTGCATAGTTTCGTTATTGTTGTAAGAGAAAACGAAGGTTGCCACCACGCCTGTATGCGGCAGCGTTCTTAGTCACTTGCTATTGTATACCGTTTTGTTTGAGTTAGGCAAGACTAATCTGCTCTTTTCGCGCATTTTTTGCGTCAGGATGAGGGGGAGGAAAGCCACCTGATAAAGCAAAAAAAGAATAATTTTCAGAATTTGCGTGGAAAATGGCTTCACAGTTCGTTCCAACGGGTGTAGAATTGCGCAAACATGAAAACATTTCAGAGTATGATGATGGCGTTGGGCATGGCAGTAGCCGTGTCGTTCACGGCTTCTGCACAGGGTATCGGTGTATCCACCGGTGAGACCGGTACGGGGATTTCCATGGATGGCGGCGACAAGGCTGAGCCCAAAAAGAAGAAGAAGGGCAAGAAGAAGACCGCAGCTACGGTATCAAAGGTGGGAAAGGCTGTCGGTAAGCTCAAAACTTTCAATGGTAAGCCCAACAAGAAGGCTTTGGTGTATGTATACCTGCAGTCCGCCAGCTGGTGTGGCCCGTGCAATCAGGAAATGCCCGAGGTGGCAAAAACTTACAAGGCGATGAAGAAGGATGGCCGCGCGGAAATCATCTTGATTGGCGGCGACCAGACGGAAGATGCAGCCAAGAAGTTCCTCAAGAAGTACAAGGCAAAGTTCCCCGGCATTCTTGCTACGGCGGTGAATGCAGCGGAGTTGCCCGGCTTTACCCCCGCGAGCGGTATTCCCCGTGCCACCATGGTGGACGGCGAGGGTAATGTGCTGGCGGATGGTTTCCCGAGTGAGGTGTTGAGCGGCTGGGAACAAGCCGTTGAAGCCGCCGCTGAGGGTGGTGCCGATGCTGATTCCGACAGCGAGGAATAAAGCCCCCGGTGAACGTAAAATTTTTATAAAGTACCCGGCAGCAGCGGCGGAGGAATTATCTGCCCCTGCTGCCGTTTGCTGTATATGCGGTAGCGCAGGGGGAGGATTTGCCCGTTACCACGTAGCTGTGGGGGGAGGGTAAACTCCCATGCTGCGCCGCGCGGAATCTCGCCCGCGACATGCAGGATTTGCTCCGGTAAATCATTTTCTGCGTTGATAATGCGTTGCTTCACGCGATAGTAGGCGGCAGAGCCCAGCTCCTCGTATTCCATGAAACGCGCGCCCCGGCGTATGTCCACCGCGGGAGCCGTGGAGGGGAGTGTTCTGCATAATATGCCGTTGCTGAGTGTGACCGTGCCCGGTATTTCTCGCTGAGCAAGCATGATGTCATCCGCAATTTGTGTTTGCCGTACTTCCGTAAGCGCTTCCAGCGCGCGGAAGTAGTCATTCTCAGCCTCTGCCAATCGTTGCTCCAGCTCGGCTTTGTTTTGCGCGTGATTGTCGCGTAATAGGTGGAGCAGGGAAGCGATGCGCACGGCAGTATCTTCCGTTACTTGACCTCCGGGCGCTGCCGACTTGCCCCACAGGGCGGAGCGCAGACGGTGGTGTGCCTCACTTTCTACCGCTATGTGGGGAAGTGCCGGTTTTTTTGCAGCAAAGGCAGCGCGTGCCTTGCCGTAGGTTTCTTCCGTAGTGGTGGGGCGCATTGCCAGTATTTCCACCGTATGTATGCCCGCTGCCGCCATGGCTGCGGCATCCGTGGCATCCAGCCGCTCCGCGGAAAGTATAAATCGCCACACGAGCCCGCGTGGGGCGTCGTACAGTGCTTCTTCCACGCACAGGGGGATGGCGGTGAGGGGCAGCGGGGTTCCCGTGCCGGGAATAAAGGCGGATATTCTGTGAGCGCGGCGGGCGTTGTAGTTTTCCTCCTCCGTTGCGGAGGCGTAGACATCGTACTGTAGCCCGTTTGCTATCACTCGCACCCCGGGTTGTGCTGCATGGGGCGTTAAGAAATCCGCTTGGCGGAGTTGCTGCAGTCGGTAGGCTGCCATTTCTTCATACAGTGAGTCAAGTTGTGCGGCGGTCTGCTCTTGCGGGTGCCGGATTTGCTCTGCAAATGCTTGTAAGAAGATGTTTTTGTCCACCGGCGGTAGGTCTGAGTGTTCGTACAGCGCAGAGTATGCGCGTTGCAGACATTGTAGCGCTATGTATTGCGCCTCCGTGCGAGCTAAGTCAGCCGAGGCGGAGGTCTCCGAGTATGGGTGAGCGTGGCAGCAGATGCTTACCAGTGGCAGCAAGGGTAAAAGTCGGTTCATGGGTGGTAAATTGAGGCTTTGAGCAGCAGTTGTTCCAGCTCTTTGGGGAGGCGTGTCAGGTCTCGGTGGTAAAAGTCTGCCCGTAGCGTTTGTTCCGGCACACGGGCAGGGGTGCAGCGTATGTTGAGCGCTCGTTCCGTGGATTGTACGCGTATCAGCGTGTCGTCACTTTGCAGGTAGACGGTGCAGGTGGTGTAAGTGTCTTTTTGCGCCAGTTGCAGCTCCGCCATGTGTAGCAAATGCCGCCGCACGGCGGGCACGTTGACCGTAGCGTTGCCATTCGGCACCAGAAGGATAAGCAATTTGTTGGTTTCTCTTATCGCTTGCTTACCCGGGGCGGTGTGTGCGGGGCGCTCGGCCGTCGGGCAGTTGATGTTCATGCGCTCCCCGTTGCGCAGGAGGAGTAAATGCAGGGTGGTGCCCGCTTGTTTGAGACGGAGCACTTGCGCCAAGTCTTCCGGGCTTTTTAGGGTGGAGCCATCCGCCTGTAGCAGCACATCCCCGAGCCGCAAATGTTGCTGTGCCGGGGTGTCGGGGGGGATTCGTGTGATGATTAAGCCCGCGCCGGGGGGAATAATGTCAGCGTACGCCTGCTGAGTGGCGGAATCCGCGGGAATAGCCTGCACCCCCAGTACTGCCGCGGCCTTGGCCACTGTGGCGGTCAGGCTAAGCGAGGTGCACAGCATGATGACGATGGAGATGATTCTGTTCATGGCTGATTCCCGTCATTTTGCACGGGGGGATGTTGTGCGAGTTGCAGCGCGTAGGCGTATGCCGGGGTGCCCTGCAAACGCTGCAGCGCAAGCTCCGCCAAGCGCGGGTTGCCACTCATTTTGCTGCGGCAAATATCCGCATAGGCTCGGTAATAATGCAGGTGTGCGTGGTCCGCCACGGCTCCGTAGGGCGTGGCGCATGTCAGTCCCTCCGCCAGCAAGTATTCGTAAGCGAAACAAGCTGCTTCCCACATGCCTTCTCGGACAAAACGGCGTGCCATCTCTTCGCTGATGCCGGCACTGCGCCCCCAGCTGTGCACCAACTCGCTTTTCATGACGTTGAGGTATTGGGTGCCATAGCGCACTTGGTCCGCCAGATAGTCGTGGTACACGGCTGCATTGACACGGCGGTACCACATGGCAAGCAGCAGGGCGTCCCGGTGCAGTCGGGCGGCTTGCTCTTCGCTGTCGGCCAGAAGTGCCATGGCCTCCCTCGCGGCGGGGGTGGTATCGTCCGTGTGATTTGCGGTCATGGCCTGCAGCACCTGCTGCGCCGGTTCTTTTCGCCCTTGTTGCAGGTACAGGCGGATGAGGTGCAGCCCGGCGGTGGAGTATTCTCCACTCAGGCAGTGGGCAGGGCAGTCTTCCCAATCCGCCACCGCTTGTACGGCTCCATGGTGTGTCAGCAGCCCGAGTATGCAGCCGGTAAGCAGGGGGGATTCTTGCATGGCATGTGCTTTTGCCGTGGCGAGCAGTGCCTGAACGGCCTCTTGCCGTTCCTCCGGGGTGGCGGGGATGATGCCACTGACGCATGCAGCGCGGTGCAAGTTAAGCCCCAGCTCATCTTCATGCCCGAGTGCCGCGATGCGCATTTCTTCCCGCATGCCCATGGCCTCACCGTAGTCGAACAAGGGGGCAGACTCCCCTTCATAGTGGGTGAAGAGGCTGATGAGGGCGCGGGGGCTGAAGCCTCTCAACTCGCGCTGGCAGATGACGAGCGACCACAGCTTGTTGGTGTTGAGCAGTCTTGCCAGCTGAGCGCAGGCTTGCTCCAACTCTGCCGTGTGCCCGTTTTTTTCCAGCACGGCCAGCAGCAGGGCAAGACGGTGCATGAGTTGCGGTACTTTGCACACCGCTTCATTGATGATGGGGACGGCGCTTGCAGCTGCGTCCTGAGGGCTGATGCTCACCTCATCACCCGTGAAATCCACCACCACGCCATCCGCCTCGGCATGCATGGCAATGCGCATGTAGACCGGTACGATGAGGTCATAGTACTTGGGGCGTACGCGTTCGCATAGCGTCAGCTCAGCTGCCAGTAATTGCCCTGCCGCCCCCACGGTGCGCAGCTTGCCGAATAAGTCTGCCAGTTGCTCGGCATCTGTTCTGAACGCTGATAAGAGGGTATCAAGCTGCTCATCTTGTAAGTTCAGTAGGGAAGGCTGCCACTGCGGTAGCTGCACGGCGGAGACATCCGGCCAGAGCGGGGATACGCCCTGAGCCGTTACCGTAACGGCTTGCCAGCTGTCTGCGCCCCCTTGCACGGCCAGCATGCAACGCGGCGCAAGTGCTTGTAGCGCCGGTGGTAATCTGTCCGTTTGGCTGCGCACGGTGCGCTGTGCTGCTTGCAGTGAGGGCTGCCGGTGCAGATTCAGTGCGCTCAGGCAGCATTCCGGCGTGTCGTGCCCGATTTCGCTGTAGTGCCGTACCCCCTTAAACATGAGGTGCCGCGGTAAGGTCTCCGGGCTGAGCTCCAGCAGCTCGAATCCGGGGTTGGCGATGGTGCGGGCCAGGATGACGGCTGTGGGGGCATCTCGCCACACCATGTTGAGGAGCAGGGCTGCACTGCGGTTGACATTTTCCGGCAGGTAGGGGCATACCTTGCCTCGCAGGGCGTACTCTGCATGCAACAACCTCATGTAATCCGAGTTGCGCAGTGCCAGGTCGCGGGCGCGCTGCTCCTCGATGATGATGGGTTTGCCTCCTGCAAAATCCCGCAAGTGTCGGCGCATGGCCGCACTTGCCGCTACGGTGCGCCCCTTGCCTTCACAAAAGTGCTCCAGGGCCAGGTCCAGCAGGTGGAGCTCATCTCGGCTCAGCGTGTTATCTTGCATGAGCCACAGCAAAATGGCTTTTCTTCTTGCTCCGGGGCTTTGCTCCGTCTGCAGTATATCGCGCAGGTGCAGGACGAACTCTTCACTCGGTTCTTGCTCAAAGTTGAGGCGGATGCCTCTGGCTTGCAGCAAATGACGGTACTCTAACAACGGTCGCAATATGTTTATTTCCTCCGCTGTGCTGAAGGCGAGGGCGTAGGCTTCCAATTGCCTGTTGGCATCGTTCGGTCGAGCGAGTTTGAAGAATAACTCATCACAATGCGGGTTTTGCAGGAAATCCACCAGCAATTGCTGCTGCTCAGCTGTTTGTAGGTTAAGGTCGCGCAGTATATTGAGCCTGGTGTTATCCGTTTCCGTCGGGAATAAATCCGCCGGCATGACCTCCGCGCCCAGCGGCTCCAGCGGGTCGCTGAGCTCGTATGTGGTGAGCCCACTTGCTGCCGTGTTTAAGAATACCAACGCCGGCATGAGGCTGCTCCTTTTGCTGAACATGATGGAAAAGTGCCGTATCATGGGTGGAAAATGCAGTGGTTTTCGGGCTCTTCCTCGGCTTCCGTATGCGGGAGGTACACGCTCCATTTCCCCGTGGTGGGAGGCCTGTGTTTCAACCCGGTTTCCGGCGTATAATAAAATGTGATACCGTGCAGGTACCCTTCGTGTGTTGTTTTCAGAAAATCAAAGTAGCTGAAGGGTTGCTCCACGAGCATACCCAGGGCGCATACCTCCTCATAAACGGAGGCCGGGTAGGTGCCGTCCTCATGGCGATAGGCGGGTAAGAAAACATATTGCTGAGCCCAGCGGGCTACTGCTCCCGGGTTTTGCTGCATGTAGTCGCGGAACCCCGAATCTGTGGCACTGCCTTTTTTGTCCAGAAAAAGCACCACGATACCCACCCCTCTCATGGCGGCGTAAGCGATGGCTTGGTTGACGTTGCGCGCCACGGGCAGGTAGCCTTGCGTGGCGGGGGCGGGCTCGCTGTCCGCATGCTTACGCAGGAGTTTCAGCGTGGTCTCCTCCACGTAGCAGAGCCCAGGGTAGCTTTTTGCCTGCTGCTCGGTTACCACTTTGTTCGGTACGCAAATGAGCCTGTGAGTGCCGTGAGCTGCACAGAGCAGGGCGATAATGCTTTCGCCGGATTTGCTGTAGGTGGCGGACAGAACTTTAGCGGCATACCGCCCATGGTTGTAGGTGTTGATGGTGGTAAAAGCGTTTTGCTTGTACCACTGCTGCAGGTGTGTCACATCTGCATCACTCAGGGCGGAGACGTGCAGCTTAATGAGGCGCCCGTTGGGGGTGCTGACAATGGCGTGAGCGTTGTTGCTCAGCTGCCCCTCCATGCCGACCAGTCGAGCCTCAAAAGGGGTTATCCCTGCCGGCTGCCACAGGCGCAGTTTTCCCGGGGTGATGTGCTGTGGTGGCGTCATATCCAGCGCCGGGGCATTGAAATCCGCCGCCCCGGCAAAGGGCGACTGCTCCGCGGCGATGATGAAGCCCGCGCTTATCGTGGACGTCAGCCCCAATATGTTGCATAGGCGTATCATGGGTGGTGAGGGAGGGTTAAGTAGAGGTGGGTGAAGACGGGCGGGTCGTACATGCCGTTTTCTCTGCAAGGGCGGTAAGCTACAAAAACCGGTACTTGCAGCGCAGTACCTTCTTTGGCCGCTGCTGCAAATCGTTCTTTGTTGTATGCACAGGGGACAACGTGCTCCGCCCCGAATAAATCACGCACCAAGGTTTCCGCCACTTCCGGCAATGTTTCGATGGTGACGCTATCCGGCAGTTGCACGGCTTGTTGAGCGCTGCTGCCATCTCCTCCGCGCAGCCGGTGCTTGTGGCGTAGCTCCGGCATGCGTTGTTGTGCCTGTACCCACAGCCGTTCGCGCATGCGGACGGAGGCATCGGATACATCACCCACGCCATAGTTCAGCAGGAAGCGCTCGCGGGCTTCACGGCTGTACATTCGGGCAAAGTAATTGTCTGCGCGTCGCATGCCCAGTTCTATCACCGGTCCGTAGCTCATGAATCCCCTTTTGTACTGGGAGATGAGGCTGCTGCGGTGCTGCTGTACCAGCGCTTGCCAATGCATTGCCCCGGCTGCACTTTGCTCCAACTTTTCCACGGCTTGTGCCGTGGCGAGAATGGCCTCCGTGAAGTTGTCCACTCCCGCGGCATCTAAATCTTGCAGCTTGCCCAGCACCTCCTGCTCTACCGTGCGCAGGGTGGCTGCATCTTCCTCGCTGAGCGGGGTGTCCAATTCCTCATCGGTGAACGCATCCTCCCTTTCGGCAATGGCGGCGAACAGGCGGGTAGAGCCATGGCAGCAACAGGCAATCTGTTGTTGCAGCGCTTTGTTGTATAAGGCTGCGGGTATGCTCCTCAGAATATAGTGCAGGCTACCCTGTGCGTACAGTTGTTCCGTTGTTGCTGCATCCGGGGCGCATTCTCGGCTCAATTCGCGGAACCTCTCTTCCGCCTCACGTACGTGGTGAATGGCTGCTACGGCTGCGTCAGCTGCTTCTCTGCTGCGTGCGGCTTCCAGTATGCTGATGGCCTCACGCATGCGCTGCTCCAGCTCTTGCGCAGCTTGCAGCAGTGCCGCAAGCCGCGGAGTCATGGCTCTCTGCACGCGCCTGGGTAATGCCTCCGCCCCGCTTGCCGTCAGGGGCAGCAGGCTCAGAAAACTCAGAATGATGGTGCAGACGCGCTTGCTCATATACTTACAAAGGCCGTTTTTGTGCGGCTTTTATTGACTCCATGCGCAGAATTTAGCAAAAAATACCGCTTATTTGAAGCCCCAAATTGCCGGAATTGCCCCAAACAGGCGGAAATGGCTTGACTATACGCCTTTTTCTGGCATAAAGGGTGTATGCGAATCGTAATGATGGCTACAGGCGACATCGCCATTCCTTCTTTTAATTCTCTTGTCAGCTCCGGGGAGCTGGTCGCTCTTATCACGCAGCCGGATCGCCCCGTGGGGCGTCACCAAACGCTCACGCCTCCGCGTATCAAAGTTTGTGCGCAGGAGGCCGGTATCCCCGTGTACCAGCCGGAGCGCATGCGTGATGCAGATGCGGTGGAGCAGCTGCGTGCCCTGCAGCCGGATTTGGTGGTGGTGATGGCGTACGGCCAAATCCTCTCCCAAGAGGTGATTGATGTGCCCGCCATCGCTTGTATTAACGCCCATGCCTCTTTGCTGCCCCGCCACCGCGGGGCTGCGTGCATTCAGGCTGCCATCGAGGCCGGTGATGATGAAACCGGCATCACCATCATGCATGTGGTCAAAAAACTGGATGCCGGCGACATCATTTGCTCCAATTCCATCCCCCTGCGTGGTACGGAAACGGCGGAGTCCCTGCACGATGACCTCGCTATGCTGGCCCCCCTCGCCCTGGCGGATGCCGTGGAGCAGCTGCGCGCCGGTACCTCCGACCCTGTGGAGCAGGATGAAAGCCTGATGACCTATGCGCCCAAACTGCTGCGTGCTCACGGTGTGATTGATTGGAACATGCCCGCCATTCAGGTCGCTCGCAAAATCCGCGCCTACCACTCCTGGCCCGGTACCTTCACCACGTACCCCTCCGTGAAGTCCGGCGGTGATAAACAGCTCAAAATCTTCCCGCCCATTGACTGCTTCCCCCGCCTGAAGAAACCCGTGGAGGCCGTGCCCGGTATGGTGCTCGACGCCGGCCCGGACGGCATGCTTGTCTCCTGCGGTGGCCCCCGTGGCGGCGCCATCCGCATCTCCACCATGCAGCCCCCCGGCGCCCGTAAGATGAACGCGGAAAGCTTCTTCGCCGGTCACAAAATCATGCCCGGCACCATCCTCGGTATCGTGGCGGAGGGGTAAAATAGTAGCTCTAGTTAAAACAAACACACTTGATGCTGTTGGTTTGGTGTCCTGTGTGTTTGTTTTTTTGTTTTCTATGTAAAAAATAAGCTGTACAGAGCAGGGAAAAAGGACTATACTAGAGTGGTGGAGGGGATGTCCTCTCATAAAAATATCAAAATGTTATGAAACGAGGTTTTTTTGTTAATTTGTTGGCTTCCTTAATGCCTACCAAGAACTTGCGCCATCGTGTAAGGTCGTGGAAGGGCTTTGAGTCTCGGCAGGATAGAATGGAAAAGGAGCTTGAGACTATTAAGAACATTTTGATGAATCGATGGAGCCCCGCCGATTGTCCTCCTGCCGGAGGGCTTTTGCGTGGTATTCAGTTGCTGTTGTTGGAGAAAATGAAATATTATACGGATATGCTGGATGAGTACGGCATACCGTATTGGCTTGATTTCGGTACCTTGTTAGGGGCTGTTCGCCATAAGGGGTATATCCCTTGGGATGAGGATGTAGATATTGCCATCCGCCGTGAAGATCGTGATAAATTGATGCGCATGGTGGAGGAACGTCAGGTGAAGTGCGAGATGATTCATGGACCAGATGCGTTAGTTCGATTTGAGGTGATGAGTTTGCCTGGGTATTCATTGCATATTGATGTATTCGGCTATCAAGCAGTCCGTAACTTGACTCCGGAACAGGCATGCATGGTGGATCGTGAGATGTATGCCATGAATAAAAAACAGCCGGCTTTTACACCGGCTTACGGTAAAAAGGTGTTAGATTATCTTACTCAACAAGAACAGGCCGGTTCCGGAGATGCTACTGTGTATGTGCGTGGTACAGAATCGCATATTACCGGTTGTCGTCATATGACAGTTCGTGAGGATGTTCTTTTCCCTCTTACCACACTGCCCTTTGAGGGGTTTGAGATGAAAGTGCCTGCTCGTTATATGGAATATCTGACTGATATTTACGATGACTTTATTGCGTGGCCGTCTTATTTTCGTGAAGCTACCTCGGTGGCTCGCTTGAGTAGTGAAACCAAACGAGGAATTGCTAATTATATGCAAGATAATAATTTGCGTTGATTGCGCATGAAGAGGCTTTTTATCAGATTCATCACTGCTTTCATTCCCGGTAAAAAACGTCGTAAGAAATACAGAAGACGTTGGATGTTGGATTGTCCTCGTCGGCCTACGATGTTGGAGAATATCAAGCTCACGCAAGAGTGGAGCATTGATGCTGCTGCAATGCCGAAAGCCGGTGGTTTGGCTCGTGTGATTCAGCTGCTCGAGCTGGATATTCTGGTGGAGATTGATCGCATTTGCCGAAAGCATGGCCTGCGCTATTGGCTGGATTACGGTACTTTGCTCGGCGCGGTGCGTCACAAGGGATTCATTCCGTGGGATGATGATGTCGACATCAGTATGCCCTATGAGGATGCCCGTAAGTTTGCGGAGATAGCGCCCAAGGAGCTGAAAGGTGATTATGTTTACTTCAAACCTCCGGGCTTTTTCGGTCGCGTGATGAACCGCGCATTTGCCCTTAATACGGAGAAGGAGTTTTGTGAAACTTATCAGGAGGGTAATCGCGTGAAAAACTTCTTCCATGTTGATATTTTCCCGCTGTATTATTTGAAGGAAGATATAACGGAGGCGGAAGCGCAAGCCGCTATCTCTGAGGGCATCGTTAAGAAAAACGAGAAGAAACTCTACGAAGATGAGCGTAGCTTTGCAGCATGGGAGCGTATTGAAAAATACATGCAGGAGGAGCTGGAAAAGCCGCTTGTCTCTGAAATCGAAACTTCCCGCATGTTCATGAGCTTGGAGTGTACGGTGCAGCCCAAACCCCGCATATACAGAGTTAAGGATATTTTTCCGCTCCGTGAAATCGAGTTCGAAGGCTTGTCGTTCTATGCTCCTCACAATACGGAGGTGTGGTTGTGGTATTGCTTCGGCGAATATTGGAAACCCATTGTGATGCCCAGTCATAACAGTGTCATGAACATGAAAATTGATGAGGTGGAGCGTTTGGTCGAGTGGGGACGCGCTCACGGTTGCTTATAATTAATGTTTTAGAAAATGAAAAAAGTTATCACATACGGTACTTTTGATTTGCTGCATCACGGGCATCTTAATATTTTGCGCCGTGCGAAAGAATTGGGTGACTACCTGATTGTCGGTGTAACGAACGATATGTTCGACCGCGATCGCGGTAAACTCAATGTGCATAAGAATGTTCTGGAACGAGTGGAGTCTGTACGCGCCACCGGTTATGCGGATGAGATTATCATTGAAAACTACGTAGGTCAAAAGATTGACGATATTGAACGCTACGGGGTGGACATCTTCGCTATCGGTTCCGATTGGGAGGGCAAGTTTGATTATCTGAATGAGTTCTGCCAGGTGGTCTATCTCCCGAGAACAGAGGGTGTGTCGTCCACACAATTGCGTGAGGAACGCAGCAGTTGTGTGCGTGTGGGTATCATCGGAGCAGGGCGCATTGCTCACCGCTTTGCGTCAGAGATGGGGCACGTGGCAAGTGTCTGTTTGTCTGCTGTATATGATATTGAGCCTGAACATGCAGAGAAGCTGGCTGCCTCTTATGACGGGTGTGAGGTTTGTGATACTCTAGAATCTTTCTACGACAAGGTGGATGCCGTGTATGTGGCTACGCCGCACTTGTGCCATTACGGGGATATTCGCAGCTCCCTAGAGCACGGCAAGCATGTGCTGTGCGAGACTCCCATGGTTTTGGTCGAGCAAGAGGCTAAAGAGTTGTTTGCTCTTGCGGAACAGAAAAAATGTGTGTTGATGGAAGCCAACAAGACGGCACATTGCCCCGCATTCAATCACCTCATCAATATGGTGCGCAGTGGCGTTATCGGTGAGGTGGTGGATGTTGAAGCTGCATTGTCCAAGCTTTGGAACGACAAGGGGTTGCGTGAATTTGATGCCGAGCAGGCCGGTGGTGCTATGTATGAGCTCGCTTCTTACCCGCTGCTGCCCATCATCAAATTGTTGGGCTCGGATTTCAGCCACGTTCAATTCTATTCTCGAATGGAAAACGGGGTGGATGTTTACACGAAGGGTATAGTATATTATCCCAACGCAACCAGCTCTTTCAAGCTGGGATTAGGCGTGAAAACCGAAGGTAATTTGGTCATATCCGGTACAAAGGGCTATGCCTATGTTGAGTCTCCTTGGTGGAAGACGGATTACTTTGAACTCAGGTATGAAGATCGCAATAATAACAAGCGATTCTTTTACAAGTGGGATGGTGAGGGCTTGCGCTATGAAATACAAGAGTTCATCAGCTGTATTTTCAACAATCGTTTCAGCACACACCGACTGCGTCGCCATGAGAGCATAGCAATGGCTGCCATCATGGAGCAGTTCTCCCAAAAAATGAACACAACTGAAATTTGAGTTTGTCATGAAAGAAGTACTTGTAGTAGGCGGTGCCAGCGGAATCGGGTTGGCTGTGGCAATGCAGCTGGCGGATAATCCGTCGGTACAGCGCGTTCATATTGTGGATAAGCAGCCTTTGCCGGAGGAGTTCGCTCATGCAAAGGTGGACAGCCACGTATTTGATCTTACGGAGCAGGATTACAGCTTTTTTGATTCTTTCCGCAGCATAGATACGCTGTTCATATCCGCCGGATTCGGTCGACTGGGCTTGTTCAAAGATATGCCCGAGGAGATGATTTCTCCCTATTTTCAGGTGAATACCATACCCGCCATGAAGCTTATTCACCGCTTTTATGATAAGTTGGAGGCGCAGGAGCCTTTCTATTGCGGTGTGATGGTGAGCATTTCTGGGTATCTTTCTTCTCCGTTCTTCTCCGTGTACGGTGCGACCAAAGCCGCCTTGCGCTTCTTTATTGAGAGTGTTAACGTGGAGCTTGAAAAGAACGCCAGCCCGAATAAAATCCTCAATATTTCCCCCGGCTCCATTAAGGGAACCGGTTTTTACAAGGGGGCTACGGATTTGACTCAAACGGCAGGCTTAGCGTCTGAGATTATCGCCAATATGGAAAGTCGCAATGATTTGTTTATTCCTCAGTACGAGGAGATTTTCCGTAACGTGTTGGAGCGTTATCACGACGATTTCCGCGAAGAGGGGCGTAGAAGCTATGATTATAAGCTGAATAGCGGTCGAATGTAGAACTGTTATATCATTTAAAGCGATAGCCTGAAGCGCCCACCGGGCTTTGGTCTATCGCTTTTTTTATGTTTGAACGGTGCAAAATTAAGAAAGGGGTAGACAGATGAGATACAAGAATTGGATATTACTGGGCCTGTTGGCTGTGCCGATGGTGGGATGGTGGTGGCATGAGTACCGCGATGCAGGGGCGGAAAGCGTGGCGGTGGAAGGCCTGGGCGCTGTGCATGAGAGCTGGAATGCGGAGCAAAGCCGGGGCTTGCGGGAGATGTATGCGATGATTGCGGGTGATATTACGCAAGCTGCGTTGGCGGAAGGAGTGCCGGCAGAGCAGGTGAATGCTGCTCTTGCTCCCTTAAAGCATGCAGTAGCGCAGGCTGCCGCTACGGGGCGGGGGGATGTGTATGGTATGAATGGGGTGAGTGCTGCCTACATTGCGTTGCGTATGGGGATGCCGGAAATGGCGAAGGAGCTGGTAGCGCGTGGGGCTGAGCCGAATCGCTATTATGTGACTTATACCGCGAACGGAACACCCTTGCGAGAGGATATGTTGTGCGCAGCCATAGCAAACAGCCCGATGTACGGTAATAAAACGGAAGCCATGAGCGAGGCGGAATCCGCTGAGCTGTTGCAGTGGTTGCTGGAGCATGGTGGTGATTATCGCAAGTGTGATGTCGAGACGCTGCTGCGTTGCTGCATGGCGAATATGATGACTGCCCGCAGTACTGCCAAAACGGAGCAGGTGGTGAGGGCGCTGGGCTCGCTTTCCCCCGAATGGCAGATGAGTGTCGCCATCATGATGCTGGAGGTGGTGCCGGATTCTTTCCCTCTGCTGGAGCAGTGGTTTAAGGAGGGCATCATGACCCGCGATGGGTTGGAGGGGAAGGCTTCCATCTTGACGCCGATTGCCGCATGCGGGGCGGAGCAGTCGCCGCAGATTTTGGAAAGGCTGCTGCGTTTAGGTCTGAATCCGAATTATGTGCCAACCGCACCCCGTGCGGAAGATTTTGCCTCCGTTGCGGCGTACCGGCAAGCTGTGGCTGAGTGTGCGGATATACCGCCTTTGCAAATAGTGCTGCAATATATCCGTAGTGCGAGTCCGGAAGGCGAGGAATCCGAACGCGTGGAGCGCATCCTCCTCTGTATGAAAATCTTGCTGCAGGCCGGGGCAAAAGTGGAGCTGACACCGGCGCTGCTGCCGGAGCATGCAGCGCTGCGCGCCAAGGTAGAGGCTTTGTTTGCAGAATTCACCCCGCAGCCTTAATACTGCGTTTATACGGCTGCAAGCTTAGCTTGCTTGAGCAGGTCTTCCTCCGTCAGCGCGTGGAGTTCATCTAACAACAGGGCGGCAAAGGTGCCGGGATGCGGTGCTTTTGCCGCTGCTCGCTCACCGGCAAGGCCTAGTATGGCTGCGCAAGCTATCGCTGCGTGCAAGGGGGTGTCTGTGGAGGCAATGCATGCGGCGCAGAGTGCGCCCATGGAGCAGCCTACACCGGTTACTTGTGTCATGAGCGGGTGTCCGTTGCCGCATGCAACGGTGGTTGTTCCATCCGTGGCGTAATCCGTTTCGCCCGTCACCAGCACGGCAGCGCCGGTGCGGCTGGCTAAGGACTGTGCTGCTGTAATGGCTGCCTCGCTTTCGGCAGCACTTTCTACCCCTCGGCACAGGGCTCCCTGTTCGCCCGCCAGAGCGATGATTTCCGAAGCATTGCCGCGAATCATGGCCGGGGGCGTGGTGAGCAACTGCTCACAAAATTGTGTGCGGAACTTCAGCAAGCCCACCGCCACGGGGTCCAGCACCCAGGGGACGCGCGCCTGCGCAGCATGCGTAACAGCTTGTTTCATGGTGGCCGCCTGTTCCTCGGACAGGGTACCGAGGTTTACCAACATACCATTCGCGCAGCTGTGCAGTAGGTCGCGAATTTCGTCCGGGTGCGTGAGCATGACCGGTACAGCCCCCGTGGCCAGCAGCATGTTCGCCGTGATGTTCTGTACCACGTTGTTCGTGATGCTGAGGATGAGCGGTTTGCGCGCTCTCAAGGTGCGGAGTGTGTTCGCCGCAATCTCGGCATAGTTGGTGCTCATGACAGTTGTTGTGCGGCTGCGGTTGGGTTTTCTGCGGCGCAGATGGCGGAAACAACGGCTACACCTGCAGCCAAACCGGTGGCTCGGATGGCTGCCGTGCGCTCGGCATTCAACCCGCCGATGGCAACGATGGGCAGGGGACTCAATTTCGCCAGCTCTGCCCAGCCCTCTACCCCCATGGGGGGCGGTGCGTCATCTTTGGTGATGGTGGGGAACACGGGGCCACAGCCGATGTAGTCTACCAGCTCCGTGTTCACGGCTGCCATTTGCTCAGCCGTGGTGACCGTCAGCCCCAGTATTTTATCCGGTCCGATGAGGGCGCGAGCCTCCGCCACCGGCATATCATCTTGGCCGATGTGGATGCCCTCCGCATCAATCTCCACCGCTAACGCTACGTTATCATTGATGATGAGCGGCACGCCCACACTGCGCAGGTATTGCTGCAGCGGCAGCACCTGCGCCTTTTGCTCCTCGTGGGTGAGCTTCTCGGAGCGGTACTGTACGAGGGTTACACCGCCTTCCACGGCGCGGCGAACGGTTTCCACCAAGCCATAGCGGCATCGTTCCACCTCATCCGTGACGAGGTACAGGCTGTAATTGATGTGCGGTTTCATCCGAAAAGCGGGGTTGAGTAATAGCGGTCTGCGGAGTCGGGCAGGATAACGACGATGTTTTTGCCGGCGTTTTCCGGGCGCTGCGCCACGCATGTAGCAGCCCAAAGCGCCGCGCCGGAGGAGATGCCGACCAGCACGCCGTCCAGTCTGCCCAGCTCTTTCGCGGTGGTGAAGGGGACTGTGTCATCAACGGTCAGAACCTCATCATACACGCTGCGGTCCAAGGTGGCAGGAATAAAATTAGCGCCCGTTCCCTGAATGGCGTGCGGCCCTGCCGCGCCACCACTGAGCAGGGGGGAGGCTGCCGGTTCCACCGCAATGACACGAATGTTCGGGTTGAGCTCTTTGAGGTATTTGCCCGTGCCACTGAGGGTGCCACCGGTGCCGACGGTGGCCACCAGTATGTCCACTTCTCCCTGCGTGGCTTGCCATATTTCGGGGCCTGTGGAGGCGTAGTGCGCGGCAGGGTTGGCCGGGTTGTCGAACTGACCGGCAATGATGGCGCCGGGAATTTGCTGTACCAGCTCCTCCGCTTTGGCAATGCAACCGCGCATGCCTTCCGCCCCGGGGGTGAGTACTATCTCCGCGCCATAAGCCTGCAGAATGTTGCGGCGCTCTACGCTCATGGTTTCCGGCATGACCATGATGGCTCGGTAGCCTTTGCCCGCCGCCAGTGCTGCCAGTCCTATGCCGGTGTTGCCACTGGTGGGCTCGATGATGGTGCCACCGGGCTGTAATTGCCCGCTGTTTTCCGCTGCGGTGATGATGGAGAGCGCGACTCGGTCTTTGACGGAGCCGGCGGGGTTCAGGTACTCCAGTTTGCAGAGCAGGCGCGCCTGCAAACCGTGCTTGAGGCTGTAGTTCACAGGCTCAAGCAGCGGGGTGTTTCCTATCAATGTGGCTATGCTGCGGTGTATCATAACGCTGTTTCCATTATAGCGCATGTGTCAAGCCTGTAAGTGGCGGGATTTACAGGTGGCTCAGCGCTTGTTTCAGGTCGTCCAATATGTCCGCTATATGCTCCGTGCCGATGGAAAGGCGAACGGTGTTGGGGTAAATGCCGCAGGCGGCTTGCTCAGCCTCTGTCAGCTGGGAGTGCGTGGTGCTGGCAGGGTGAATGACCAGACTCTTCATGTCTGCCACATTGGCCACCAACGAGAAGAGCTTCAGCGCATTGATGAAGCGGAATGCTTCCTCTTGTCCCCCGCTCAGCTCAACGGTGAAGATGGAACCACCCCCTTGCGGGAAGTATCGCTTGTAGCGGGCATGCTGCGGGTGCTCCGGCAGTGCAGGGTGGTTCACCTGCTGCACCAGCGGATGTGCTGCCAAAAATTCTGCCACGCGCAGGGCGTTCTCGGCATGGCGTTCCATGCGCAGGGAAAGTGTCTCAATGCCTTGTAGCAGTTGGAATGCCGCAAAGGGGGAGATGCATGCCCCCATGTCGCGTAGCAATACGGCGCGCAGGTACACCGCAAAGGCTGCATTGCCCGCTACCTCTGTAAAGGCTGTGCCGTGGTAGGCTGCATTCGGCGCACTCAGTGCCGGGTATTTGCCCGCTGCTGCCCAGTCAAAGCGCCCACCATCTACCACGATGCCACCCAAGGTGGTGCCGTGCCCTCCCAAAAACTTGGTGGCGGAGTGAATGACGATATCCGCCCCGTGCTCTAAGGGGCGCAGGTGATACGGCGTGGCAAAGGTGTTGTCCACCACAAGGGGGAGTTGATGGCGGTGCGCCAGCTGCGCCAAGGCTGCAATATCGGGCACATCGCTGTTCGGGTTGCCGAGGCTCTCGATGTAAATGGCGCGGGTTTCCGGGCGTATGGCTGCCTCCACTTCGTCCAAACGGTGAATGTCGGTGAAATCCGTGTGGATGCCGAATGCGGGCAGGGTATGCGCCAGTAGGTTGTAGCTGCCACCGTATATGCTCTTTTGTGCCACGATGTGCCCGCCGTTTTGAGCCAGCGCCTGCAGCGTGTAGGTGATGGCTGCTGCTCCCGATGCCAGTGCCAGCGCTGCTACACCGCCCTCCAATGCTGCCACGCGCTTCTCCAACACGTCTTGCGTGTTGTTGGTGATGCGGCCGTATATGTTGCCCCCTTCTTTCAGCTCAAAGCGGGCTGCAGCCTGCTCACAGTTTTCAAACACGTAGGCCGTACTGGTGTAAATCGGCACGGCACGTGCGCCTGTTGTCGGGTCTGCCTGTTCTTGTCCTGCGTGCAGCTGGCGTGTCTCGAATCGGTATCCGGTCATTTGTTTCTTCTCCTTTCTTTTTCGGTGAGCGGCGTCATTATAAATAAAATCTATAGCAAGTCAATAGGAAATGCGTGTTTTTTTCATTTATCGTGCAGAATGTTAAAAAAGACTGGAAAAAAAGGCTTGCCTGTATTATACTACAGCCCATGAGCGATACTCCGGATCCGTTGCGTATGTTGTTAATTGTCCCCTGCTATAATGAGGAGGCGAACATACCCTTGTTTGTGGAGTCTGCGGAGCAAAACCTGAAAGAGTATGATTGGCAGGTATTGTTCGTGAATGATGGCAGCCACGATGGCAGCTGGGATGCCATTACAGCTGCGCATGAGCGGAATCCCCGCGTGAAAGGCCTGTGCTTTGCTCGCAATTTCGGGCATCAAAACGCCCTGAAAGCCGGAATGGAGGAGGCTTGGAAAGACCACCATGCGGATGTTTATGTGACACTGGACGCTGATTTGCAGCACCCTATCGAGTTTATCCCGCAAATGGTGCAGGCTTGGCGTGGTGGTGCCCGTGTGGTGCAGGCTCAGCGTGAAGACGCCGGACGCAAGATATCGTTCTTCAAAAAATTCACCTCACGCGCGTTTTACGGCATATTCAGCTGGTTGAGCGGCGTGAAAATGCAGCCCGGTATGTCGGATTTCCGCCTGATAGATCACGGCGTGCTGGAGTTTGTGGTGAGTTGCCGTGATAAAGACTTCTTTTTGCGCGGGTTGCTGCCGTGGAGTGGTTTGAAGACGGAGGTGTTGCCGTACACGCCCAAGGAGCGTCAGCACGGGGTCTCCAAGTTCACGCTCAAAAAGATGTGCGCCTTAGCGCTCAGCGGCATAGTGGGCTATTCCGTGCGCCCGCTTTACATTTCCATCGTGCTGGGCATGGTGTCCATCTGTTTGGCGATGGCGTATTTCCTGTATGTGCTGGTGGTGACTTGCTGTGGCATCACCACCATCAGCTTAGGCTGGCCCTCCCTCATAGCCACCGTGCTTGCCATCGGCGGCGTGCAGCTTTTCATCCTCGGCATCCTCGGCATTTACATGGGCAAGCTCTACATGGAGAACAAAGAGCGCCCCACCTACGTCATCGGGGATAAAACGAAGTAAGTTCTGCTGCGGATAAGACGCAATCCGAATGCAAAAAGCCTTAATTAAGGCTTGCCCGCCGTGGATGGGTGGGGTACAATAGGGGCATGAGCAAACTTGATGATCTTTTTGCCTTTTTGAGGATACCGAGCGTGTCTGCTATGGCGGAGCATGCCGGTGATGTGGAGCGCTGTGCGGATTTCTTGGTGGATAAGCTGGCAAGCTTGGGCTTTGCAGCCAAGAAGCACATGACGGATATTCACCCCATCGTTGTGGCACATAGCCCGAAGGTGGAGGGTAAGCCCACGGTGCTGATTTACGGTCACTATGATGTGATGCCCGTGGATCCGCTCAACGAGTGGCACAGTGCCCCCTTCGCCCCCGAGGTGCGAGACGGTCGCGTGTATGCCCGCGGTGCCTCTGATGACAAGGGCGAAATCATGGCGCTGATTCTCGGTGCTCAGGAGTTGATTGAAGAGGACGGTGCACTGCCGCTCAACGTTATCTTCTTGCTTGAGGGCGAGGAGGAACGCGGTAGCACCAGCCTGTTTGAGTTCATTCAGAAACCGGAGGTGCAGCAGGAACTCGCCTGTGACGTGATTGTAGTGAGCGATACCGGTATGGCTGCCCCGGACATTCCTTCCTTCTCCTACGGCCTGAAGGGCTTGTGCTGCTTCGAACTCGAGGTGTCCGGCCCCTCCATGGACCTGCATTCCGGCGTGTTCGGCGGTTCCGTTGCGAACCCCATCACCACGCTGTGCGAGATGATTGCCACCACCCACGATGCTGATAACCACGTTGCTGTTGAGGGCTTCTACGATGGCGTGAGCGACATCGAGCAGTGGGAGAAAGACAGCTGGAAACGCGTGCCCGGCATGAGCAATGACGAGCTTGCGGAGCTGACCGGCGTGCCGGAGCTGCGCACGGAGACCGGTTACACCGGCGCGGAATGTGTGTATGCCCGTCCCACCTTCGAGCTCAACGGTATTTCCGGCGGTTACGAGGGCGAGGGCTCCAAGACCGTTATCCCCACCAAGGCCATTGCCAAGATGAGCTGCCGTTTGGTGCCCGGGCAGAATCCCGAGGACATCTTGGACAAGGCTGAGGCTCACTTCCGCAAGGTTTGCCCGCCCAGCGTGCGCATGAAGTTTACCCGCCAGCACGGTGGTGAGGCTTACATCTGCGACCCGCACTCCGCTTGGGGTAAGGCCGCCCAGCAGGCGCTGACGGATACCTACGGCAATGCTCCCGTGCTGGTGCGTGAGGGTGGTTCCATCCCCATTATTGCTGAGATTTCCAAGTGCTTGGGCAAGGATGCCCTCTTCCTCGGTATGGATCTCCCGGATGCCCGCATTCACTCCCCGAACGAGAACATGCGCGTGGAGATTTTCGAGAAGGGTATCACCATGACCAAGAATCTGCTGCGCCTTATGGCCAAGGCAGAGTAATGCCCCGCCGTTGTTATGGACGCCGTTGAGATTCAGAACCTGCACAAGTCTTTCCTCGGTCACTGGGGGAAGGGTGGCGTGTATGCCGTGAAAGGCGTGAGCCTGAGCATTCGCCAAGGTGCGGTGTATGGTCTCATCGGCCCCAATGGTTCCGGCAAAAGTACCATTATGAAGGCCCTGGTCGGGCTGCTCTCCCCGGATGAAGGCTCTTGCCGCGTCTTTGGGCAGCCCGCCACGGCCGCTTCCAACCGCAGTGAAATCGGCTTCCTGCCGGAGAATCCCTACTTTTACAAGTTCCTGACCGGGGCGGAAACCGTGCGTTTTTACGGTCGCCTGTGTGGGCTGCATGGCAAAGAGCTCAGCGCCCGCGTGGAAGAGATGCTCGCTTTGGTCGGGTTGGATGATGCTGCCAACCGTCGTCTGGGCGGTTATTCCAAGGGCATGCTGCAGCGAGTGGGCTTGGCTCAGGCATTGGTGCAGCGCCCACGCCTGCTGGTGCTGGATGAACCGACTGCCGGTGTGGACCCCATCGGCTCCCGTGCTATACGTGATATCATTTTGAACCTCAAAGAGCAGGGGATGACTGTCTTCCTTTGCTCTCACCTCTTGGAACAGGTGCAGGAGGTGTGCGATAACGTCGGCATTCTCTACCAGGGGTGCCTCATTGCGGATGGCACCATGGAGGAAATCACCAGTGACCGCTCCCACACGGAGGTCTCCCTCCGCAATCCCTCCCCCGAGCTGCTGGAGCAAATACGCGTCCTTGCGGGGGATGCTTGGCAGGGGGCTGCTCCTGCGCGTAATTCTTTGGAATCCGTCTTCTTGCGCGGTATTCAGGCGAAGCTCCGCGAGCAGCAGCGCTGAGCCTTTTCTCCCCCGCGTGTGCGCGTGCGCTCTTTTTGCGCGTCAACACTGTAAATTTTGCTTGCCAAAGCGCCCTCTGGGGTGGTAGTATAAACCAGACGCCCCATCGCGGTGTGTCGGCCTCACTATATCAATTTTTAACATTTTTTCCTGCAATGGACTTTATTTCACCTACAGCAGCTGCACTCAGCCCCTCTCTTACTTTGGCTATTACTAACAAGGCCAAGGAGTTGAAGGCTGCCGGCGAGCAGGTATTCGGCCTGGCCGGTGGCGAACCTGATAAGGATACTCCGGAGAACATCAAGGCTGCCGCTATCAAAGCTCTGGAGGAAGGTGCTACCAAGTACACTCCTTCCGTTGGTCTTCCCGCTCTTCGTCAGGCTATCAGCGATAAGCTCAAGCGTGACAACAATCTGGACTACAGCATCGACCAGATTTGCGTATGCTCCGGTGCCAAGCCCGCAGTTTATGCCGCCCTTCGTGCTACCGTGAGCGAGGGTGACGAGGTTATCATTCCCTCCCCCTACTGGGTAAGCTATCCCTCCATGGTGCAGCTTTGCGGTGCTACTCCCGTGTTTGTGGAGACCAAGGCTGAGAACGGCTGGAAGATTACTGCCGAGGAGTTCGCCAACGCCATGACTCCCCGCACCAAGATGATCATTCTCACCACCCCGCACAACCCGACCGGTGCCGTATACACGGAGGAAGAGCTGCGCGCCATCGGTGAGGTGGCTGTGGATGAGGACATCCTCATCATTGCTGATGAAATCTACGAGCACCTCATCTACGACGAGGAGAAGCACGTTTCCATGGCATCCCTCAGCCCGGACATCTACAACCTGACCATCACCATCAACGGTTTCTCCAAGGGCTATGCCATGACCGGCTGGCGCCTCGGTTACACCGCCGCCCCCACGCACATTGCTCCCTACATCAAGATGATTCAGGACCACTGCGCGTCTAATGCCACCACCTTCTGCCAGTACGGCGCTATTGAGGCTCTTACCGGTGACCAGTCCTTCATCTCCGACCTTCGCGAGGAGTACGACTTCCGCCGCCAGTACGTGTTCGACCGCCTCTCCAAGATGCCCAAGGTGAAGGTTGTAGAGCCCAAGGGCGCGTTCTACTTCTTCTTGGATATGAGCGAGCTGGGTATGGATTCCTGCTCCATCTGCGAGAAGCTGCTCGACCGCTACAAGGTAGTCGCCATTCCCGGCATTGCCTTCGGTTGCGATCACGCCATCCGCATCTCCTACTGCACCTCTCTCGACGTGCTCAAGGAAGGTCTTGACCGCATCGAGGAGTTCCTCAAGAAGCACTGATTGACTGCTTCTCTGCTTATTTTGCAGTAAGTACAGATTACAAAAAGCCCGGTGTTGATAGCAACACCGGGCTTTTTGCAGATTTTCCGGAGCTCCTTACATCGGCTCGCCGTTGCGTACCTTGCGCACGAGTGTCAGCAGGTACTGCCCGTACTGGTTTTTGCTCATGGGCTGGGCAAGTTGCTCCAGCTTATCCAGAGAAATCCAGCCATTCTGGTATGCAATGGCCTCCAGACAAGAAATCTTAACACCTTGGCGCTTCTCAATAACCTCCACAAAGGTGGATGCCTCACTCAGCGAGTCGTGCGTGCCGGTATCCAGCCAGGCAAAGCCGCGACCCAGCAATTTGGCTTTCAATTCTCCACGCTCCAAGTAGGTTTGGTTGACGGAGGTAATCTCCAACTCCCCGCGGGCGGAGGGCGTTACCGTTGCTGCTATGTCCAGCACGGAATTCGGGTAAAAATACAACCCCACCATGGCGTAGGGAGACTTGGGGTGCTCCGGTTTCTCCTCCACGGAAAGGCAGTTGCCCTTGGAATCGAACTCTACCACGCCATAACGCTCAGGGTCCGCCACATGGTAGGCAAAAACGGTGGCTTTTTGCTCCTCCTTGGCCGTCTTCACTGCAGCCTTGAGTTGCCCGGTAAAGCCACTGCCGTAGAAGATGTTATCCCCCAGTACCAGGCACACGTCGTCATCCCCTACAAACTCACGGCCGATGATGAATGCCTGAGCCAAGCCATCCGGGCTGGGTTGCTCCGCGTATTCGAACTTGACGCCGAAATCGCTGCCATCACCCAGCAAACGCTGGAATCCCGGCATGTCCTGCGGGGTAGAGATGATGAGAATCTCGCGTATGCCGGCCAGCATCAGCACGGAGATGGGGTAATACACCATCGGCTTGTCGAAAATGGGCAACAATTGCTTACTCACTCCCTTGGTAATGGGGTACAAACGCGTGCCGGAACCTCCTGCTAATACGATGCCTTTCATATTTTATGCTGACTTTCGGTATATTACACCCACACCCCGCGTGAAGTCAAGGCACAAATGCGACACGCTCAGGGCAATAAGACTTTAGCCTGCTTTTTTTAATTCCGTGAGCGTTCCAACAAAGAGAAATGCCCCTTGCAAATGATTTCGCTTGCCCAAATGGTGGTGGGGGCGCCTGTAATGGTGCAGGTGGCGTACCCCAAGGTCGGGGAGGTGAAAACGAGTTTGAATGTTTGCGTATAGCGTTTGGTGGAGCCGTCTCCACGTGAAGATTCGAATGTATAAATGACCGTGGCTCTATTTTTATCAGTCTTGCGGTAAACCGTAGAGGTTTTGATGTACCCCTTGCCGTCTGCAGATTGAATGTTTCCGGATTCGGTGTTGCCTGTCTGCCATGTGCGCTCGATGCATCTTGTCCCATCCGAGAGAAAAACATGGGTGTTTTGGTATTCGGAAGGTGGAGGATCTTTTATTTCTTTTTCCTCGATGAAAAAGTAAAGCGTTTTGCCGCCAACTTGTTCAGGCGCAAGGTTATCCAATGCTTTCAATGCTGCCTCATCCCCCGCAGCGGCAGCCAAGGAAAAGTAATAATTGGATTTCTCTCGGTCTTTGCTCACTCCGCGTCCCTCGCGGTATCGCCAGCCTAACCAGCGGGCAGCAGTCGCATCCCCGGCTTCAGCTGCAATCTCGTACAGTTCAATAGCTTTGGATTCGTCCACTTTCTTACCGTTTTTTCCCTCCGCATAGCAGACTCCGAGCTCGCGTATCTGCGCCGCGTTCTGACCATGTGCTTCCTCATGGCCGTCCTCGCACGCCTCACATGCCACAGCTGTCGCACCGGCGTAGATTGCTGCTGCTAAGAAGGCTTTGCTTATAAAAGAGATGCTCATAAGCCCATTATAAACACGCTTCGCGAGGTGTCAAGTTTGGATATGCCTTTTTTTTTGGGGGGGGGATGATGATCAAAGCCCGTTGAGTATTTCAGCGGCGCCGGTGTGCCCCAGCTCTGCGGCTCGCTGCAGGTAGCGGCGTCCCTGTGCTTCATCTTGGCGGCCATCGCGTCCCCAGAGCAGGCGCATTCCCAGTTCCGCAAGCGCACGAGGCTCCTCTGCTGCAGCAGCCTGTTCGAGCCAAGCTCGGCTTTCCGCTGCATCCGGATCCGGGCTTGAGAGGTCATATACCAATTCGCTGATGGAATGAGCGTGTTTGCCTATGCCATCACTGTAAATGAGTGACATCTCGTACTGGGCGGCGGCGTCACCCGCACATGCCTTTGCATGAATATCGCAAGCCGAGTCACTTTTTAACTCTACCGGAGTTCCGGTGCGCAGCAGTGCCTGTAACATCGTCGTCTTCGCCACGTCGGCTGCGGTGCGCCCCTGTTTATCACGCATGCGATAATCTGCGCCGAATGCCAGCAGACGGAGCGCGAGTCGGTAATCCTCCAGCTGCGCTGCCAAGTGCAACGCGGTCTGCCCGGTGGCCGGTATCACGGCATTCGGGTTTTGGCCGGCCATCAAAAGCACATGCACCTGCACGGGAAAGTTCATTTCAGGCAGTTCTTGCAAACAATACAGCAAAAGGGTTCGCCCTTGCTCGTCGGTGGCTGATGGATTGTCATTCAGGCACGTTTGCATGAACTCCCGGTGAGGAGAATCCGCATAATCGCGCAGCAGCGCATCAGCCCATTCTGAGGCATGAGCACTACTGAATAATAAAGATGCAATGAAAATGATAGCAGCGCCTTTCATAATTCTCAATATAATGGCAAGAGCTGTAGTGAAGCGGAGTTCCGAGCCGATGCAAAATTACCCCATCATCACCCCGCAAATTTACGATTTATAACAACACCTCATACTGACCACGGGGAGGCGTTGTAGGCGGCGTCGATGGCGGAGCAGAGCAGGGTGTGCACGTTTTCTGCATCCGCGATGTTGAGTAATCCTATGGGCTTGCGCTCACCGTCTGCGCTCAAATCGTAATCCAAGATGATGCTGCCGGTGTCGGCGGCATGGGGCTCAAAAGCGCGAATCATGCCCAGCATGAGGAACCACTCCTGCGGTTCGCCCGCCGGGGGGAGCAGCAGCACGCGCTTGTTGGTGATGGCGCCTACGGCGTATTCGCACGGTGCAGCAGCTTGCTCCA
>CAJGCY010000022.1 GCA_904501955.1 uncultured Akkermansia sp.
CTCGAATATTAGGGGGAAGCCTACCGGTGGTTTCGTCGCTTCGCGACTCCACCACCGGCTACTGTCTTTCGCCCCTATCGGGGCTTAAAATTCCGCTCGCTTCGCTCGCAAACACCTTTTCAACTTCCGATTTATCGAGCAAAGCACAGCGGCAGCAAACACTTTCTTGAACAGAGGCTTACCTTATATCATCACCGCCGTGCACACTCTCCTCCATGGGCACATAGGCAACGGTGGCCTCCGTGATACCGGTGTGGGGGTAAACAATCGTGTTACCGCCCATAGATGCAGCACGGCGTTTAATAGCCTGCACCATTTCCTCATTACCGAGGTCAAGCTTCGCATCATTGTGAATCAGGAACCGCCCCACCACCACAGCACCGGGGTGGTGCGGCAACATCGGTAAAAACTCCACCTCATAATCAGCCACCACCGGGCGCGGGCCTACTATCTCATTGGGCACCATCTCCCAATTTCTGACAATACGGGGCTCACCATTTTGTGTACAAGCACCGGTGACCAAGGCCACACCCATCATTAAAATTGCTTTTTTCATGGCTTAACAGGCATTAATACTCCTCTGCGGGCTTAAAACGACAGCAAAAAACACAATTTCCGGCACTCAATAAACGTACGCAGATACACCCTACCTCCTGCTCTACCTTATACGAATCATACTCTGACGGAGGGCGCGGTGAAAAACGCCCCACTTTCTCCGGTGACAACACAGCGGAGCGCAACACCGACACCAAACGCCTATTACTCATTGTACGCATCTGCGCGTAATCAGATGTCGGCAACAGCAATGTAGGTATTCGCTCCGTTTTCACGCGCTCGAATATACACCAATTCTGCGTTTTGTCAAGCGGTATCCACTCGTATTCTTCCTTATCTCCGCAGTATCACACGCCTACGCCTCGCAGTCAAGCTCCCCCATAGTAAACTTTGTTTAAGTTTTTTTGTTTTTGGCCATTTTTTGCTTGAAGCCGTGGGGTGTTAGCGTTAGAATGCAGCTATGGCTCAGATTCATCCCACAGCAATTATTGATCCGACCGCAGAATTGGCGGACGATGTAACAGTAGGGCCGTACTGCGTTGTAGGCCCGCACGTGAAGCTCGGTTCCGGCTGCGTATTGCACAGCCACGTCGTAATCGGCGGGCCCTCCACCTTCGGCAAAGGCAACGAGTTTTTCCCCTTCTCCGTTATCGGCTTGAAGACGCAGGACCTCAAGTACAAAGGCGAACCCACCTTCCTTGAAGTGGGTGACTACAACGTATTCCGAGAGAATTGCAACATCAACCGCTCCACAACTCCGGAGACCAAGACCATCATCGGCAGCCACAATCTTTTCCTTATCAACAGCCACTGTGGTCACGAGTGCCAGGTGGGCAACCACTGCATTCTGTCCGGTTACGCAGGCGTGGCAGGGCACTGCACCATCGGTGACTGGGCAATCATCGGCGGTTGCGCAGCACTGCACCAGTTTGTGCGCATCGGTGAGCACGCCATGGTTGGCGGTTGCGCCCGCATCGTACAAGACGTTGCACCGTACATGATAGCAGAAGGCAACCCGGCACAGCTGCGCACCATCAACAGCATCGGTCTGCAGCGCCGTGGGTTTGAGGAGGCGGACATCCGCGCTCTCAAGTTTGCCTACCGCAAGCTCTTCCTTGATAAAAAGAGCGTCGTGACGGATAACATTCCCGGCGTACTTGAAGACGAGAAATACGGCAGCAACCCGCACGTACTGAGGCTTGTAGAGTTCCTTCGCGCCTCTGAGCGCGGCTTCACCCGCTGATGAAACAGCACATCATCTTCGACTTGGACGGCACCTTGGTGGATTCTCTACCCGGGATTGCGGAAGGCGTGAACCGCGCACTCCGCGCCCTGAGCCTGCCGGAGCACAGCCCGAGTGCCGTCCGGAAGATGATAGGTAGCGGTGCGGCAAACCTCTGCGCCAAAGCCCTGGGGTATGAGGATGCCACACACACTCCGCCGGCGGAGTTGGAGGCGCTGCACAGCGTCTTCCGCAAAGAATACCCCACCTGCTGGCAAGGAGACTACACGCTCCCCTATGCGGGAATAAACGCCATGCTTGCCGAACTGAGCACGCAGGGAGCCTACTTGGCCGTGCTCTCCAATAAACCGCATGATGTGACAGAGCCGATGGTGCGCGAGCTCTTCCCGCAAATTCCGTTCAGTTTCATTATGGGCTACAGCGGGCGCTTCCCCCGCAAACCCGCGCCGGATGCCCTGCTCTACATGGCGGAGCAATGGGGAATCCCCCCGGAAGACATCACGCTGGTAGGCGATTCATTGTTTGACGCCACCACCGCAGCCAATGCCGCCTGCTCACCGGTTTTAGTGGCTTGGGGCTACGCGGAAACAGCGGAGCTGCAAGCCTACCCCGCCCCGCTCTTCCACACGGTGGACGACTTGCAAACATACCTGCTCAATCACTGATTCCACGCCATGGATTTCATTATACTCGCTGCAGCTAAGCCCTCTATTGCCTACGCACGCCAAGGCGTTGCGTTTTTTGAGGAACGCCTCCGCCCCTTCGGCAAGGTAGAAATCCGCTATGTAAAGGCGGGCTCCTCGGAGGAGGTATCCGCCCGGCTGCTGGAGGCCAGCAAAGGTTGCCTGCGCATTGCCATGGATGAGCGCGGGGAAAACTGGACCTCCCGCGAGCTTGAAAAACGCGCCAAAGATTGGCAAATGCGCGCGGTAAAGCACGTTGCTTTCCTCATCGGCGCGGCGGATGGCCACACCCCTGCCCTGCGCCAAGCCTGTGACCATGTACTGTCCCTCGGGCGCCACACCATGCAGCATGAGCTCGCCCTCGTGGTGCTGCTGGAGCAAATTTACCGCTTGCACACCATGCTGGCAGGCACCCCCTACCACAGAGACTAAGCCCCCCGCCTATGAAATTCATACGCCTTTCCGTATTTTCCATCCTAGTGGCATGGCTGGTCATTAGCCTGTGGGGCTGGTTCATCGGTGGTGGTTGCTCCTGCGGTGCAATGTTCCGCATCATCGGCTTCACCACTTGGGGCTTTGGGCTCTGCATATCACCTCTGTTATTGATAGCACCGACGGAATGCAACAAAACCACGCAGCGCTTGGGCTTGGCCTCCCCATTACCCTTTTACAAACTCATTCCGCTACTGTTGCATAGCGGGCTGTTAGTCTTCTTTGCTCTTGATTTACCCTGTGCCAAAAGCGGAGATGGTGAAATCATCGCCGTTGCGGGAATCCCGGCAGCCGTACTCATCAACTCCACAAGCCTCTCGCTGGCTATCTTGCTCCATTGGGGCTACAAAAAGCTCAGCCCCACGCGAAAGCGCTAGCTTCGTAAACACTTGCTCTTTGCGCGACAAATCGGAAGTTGAAGGGGTGATGGTGGGAAAATTTTGCGAGCCGCAGGCGAGCGGAATTCAGAGCCCCGGAGGGGCGCCATACAATAGCCCGGCGGTGGAGCCCCGTAAGGGGCGGAACCCCGGGAACCGCCCCCAAAAAGTAAATGCGACCCCCGGGGTGGCATAAAGCGTGGCACGAAATACGGCATTGTTTCAAAATGCCGCAAACACCAAAAACACGCGCCAGCCCCGGCTCGGAGCTCCGCTTCGCTACGGTCCTCGCCATGATATGTCGGCCTACGCTGCGTCGCTTCGCTCCGTCGCTCCGGGCTCAATTTTCTTTTTTTACGCTACCCCGGGGTTCCGCGGCTTCGCCGCTCCACCGCCGGGCTATTTTATAGCGCCCCTCCGGGGCTCAAATTTAGGCTCCCGTCTTCGCTGCTGCGCAGCTACGCCGAGGCAGGCGCTTGCGCTCGCAAATCATCCTACAATCTCCTTTTCAACTTCCGATTTATCAAGCTGTTTAAAGGGTGCTTAATTGCCTAAGCCATAAAGCCCCAAGCAGCCAATTCCCATACCGAAAGCAGCAAGGAAGAAACGCGCGAGGGGGCTATCCGTTTCCAACACGTAGTATAACAAACACAAACTGCAAAGCAGCATAAAGCTGCATTCAAGCGTGCTTTCATCCTTAAATTGACTCATAAAGGCTTTGCTGACGTAGTAGCCACTCAGTGCACCGAAGGTGCCGCTGCGACGAGCAAAGAACCCCTGTTCTTCATCATTGTGTGTAGTATTAGCCATAATTCTGTATTGGTTATTTTTTAGAGATTAAGGACAACAATCATCAGTTGCCACATTAAACAAGACGCATGGAGAATGCGTTTTGTTCTGAACAATACAGAAAAAAAATCGTTTTATCTGAACCGGCAGCGAGCTTTCCCGTTGCGTAGAAGTCACTCAAACAAATCGCTCAATTCTTTGCAATCAAAGAATCTGCATTCAGTGAGGCGGCGTTTATGCTCAGCAAAATCGAGCTCAAAATTCTTTTTTCGTTGACCGAAGAAAAAAATGTGCTCAGCGGATAAGGACTCCGTCCCAACGGAAGAAGCTAACTCCTCCAACTCCTCGCCATAATCCATAGCGGAAGCAACCAAACCCGCCACAAGAGGCGCGGAAGACGCATCCACCGCCTCATCCAGAAGCATGATGATAACCTCCTGATTATTAGCCACAAGCTCCGCAACATAGGGAGCCATATCCGGGCCGGGGCGCACCTCCGGCGAAATCAACGGGAGCAAATACAACGCAGCATTGAGGGCGTCCGACTCATAGCAATGGCAAGCCTTGAGGCGAGCCATTGCGGCATCCACCGTATCGGAAACCACGGCACACCGTGACGCAAACGACTTCGTGAAATCCGCACTGGCAGAAGACTCTCCTGCGGACTGAAGGGTAGCATGCAGCTGGCGAATCAACAAAATATCCACCGCCACGCGCGAGGCTACCAAATCCGCATCCGTCACATCCTGCACTCCGGCGAGCGCATTGCTCAGGTCCTCATAGGTGGAAATGAGGCTGTCCGCACTGCGCTCAATTTCCGCCCCCTCCGCAGCATGAGCAGCGGGCGCTACACAGACAACGGCAGGCAACAAAAACAAGGCTGTGGCAGAATACATGAGACGCATGACAAGCACAGAGTAACAAAGAAAAACGTGCACTGCAAGGCAAAATCCACCGCAAAGTGCGGTTAAATGTGACATCCACCCCCCAAAGCGCGGGAAAAGGCTTGATTTTCATGCGTGGGTATTATATAGTCGCGCGCGACATGTCAGAACGCAAAAATCCGTATCCTTTTGATGTTTTTGAGCCCAAGTGGCAAGCCACCTGGGACGCCGAGAAGACTTTCAAAGTACTCAACCCCGGAGAAGAGGGATTCGACGCCGGCAAGCCGAAGTGCTATGTGCTGGATATGTTCCCCTACCCGAGCGGCGCAGGCCTGCACGTGGGACACCCCGAGGGGTACACCGCCACGGACATCGTGAGCCGTTACAAGCGCATGATTGGCTACAACGTGCTGCACCCCATGGGCTGGGACTCCTTCGGTCTGCCCGCGGAGCAGTACGCCATCAAGACCGGCCAGCACCCCTCCATCACCACCTACGCCAACATCGACAACTTCCGCCGCCAGCTGAAGATGCTCGGGTTCTCCTACGACTGGGATCGCGAGGTGGCCACCACCGACCCCACTTATGTGAAGTGGACGCAGTGGATTTTCCTGCGCCTTTACAACTCTTACTACAACGAGGAGCTCAAGAAGGCTTGCCCCGTCAGCGAGCTTGAGGCCAAGGGCTGGACCCGCGAGCAGATTGACAATGTGCGCCTTGCCTACGTGGCTGAGGGCATGGTAAACTGGTCCCCGGACATGGGCACCGTGCTGGCAAATGAAGAGGCTGAGGAGTGGAAGAGCAAGGGCCACACCGTAGAGCGCCGCAAGCTGCGCCAGTGGATGCTGCGCATCACCGCCTACGCCGAGCGCCTGATTGACGAGCTCGAGCCGCTCGATTGGCCGGAGAGCATCAAGCTACTGCAGCGCAACTGGATTGGCAAGTCTGAAGGTGCGGAGGTAAACTTCACCTGCCAGGGCAACACCATCACCGTATACACCACGCGCCCGGACACCCTTTTCGGCGCCACCTACATGGTGCTCGCCCCTGAACATGAGCTGGTAAACAGCATCACCACCGCCGAGCAGAAGGAAGCTGTAGAGGCCTACAAGGCCGCCTGCGCCGCCAAGAGCGACTTGGAGCGCACCGAGCTCAGCAAGGACAAGACCGGCGTGTTCACCGGCGCCTATGCCGTGAACCCCGTGAACGGCCGCGAAATTCCCATTTGGATTGCAGATTACGTGCTCACCGGCTACGGCACGGGCGCCATCATGGCAGTACCCGCACACGACAGCCGTGACTTTGAGTTTGCCACCAAGTTCGGTCTGCCCATCATTCAGGTGGTACAGCCGGACAGCGCCGACACCGCTTGGCAGAACTTCTGCGGTTATGACGGCACCATGGTGAACTCCGAGCACCTGAACGGCCTGAGCGTGCCCCAAGCCAAGAAGCAGATGACTGCATGGCTGGAGGAGCAAGGCTACGGCTGCGGTAAGGTAAACTACAAGCTGCGCGATTGGCTCTTCAGCCGTCAGCGCTACTGGGGTGAGCCCTTCCCCATCATCTGGAACAGCAAAGATGGCAACCACTACGCCATCCCCGAGAGCGAGCTGCCCCTGCTGCAGCCTGAGATGGAAGACTTTAAGCCCAGTGGTGACCCCCGTGGCCCCTTGGTGAAGGCTTCCAACTGGATTCAGTACTCCGAGGACTTCACCCGCGAGACCAACACCATGCCCCAGTGGGCCGGCTCTTGCTGGTACTACCTGCGCTACCTCGACCCGAAGAATGAGAAGGCATTCGTAGACCCGGAGGTAGAGAAGTACTGGATGGGTGGTAACAACCCCGGCGGTGTAGATTTGTACGTGGGTGGCACGGAGCACGCTGTGCTGCACTTGCTCTACGCCCGTTTCTGGCACAAGGTGCTCTACGATTACGGTTTGGTCACCACGAATGAGCCCTTCAACAAGCTGGTGAACCAGGGTCTCATCCTCGGTGAGGACAGCCAGAAGATGTCCAAGAGCCGCGGCAACGTGGTGAACCCGGATGACATTGTGCGCGAATACGGTGCAGACTCCCTGCGCCTGTATGAGATGTTCATGGGTCCCCTC
This sequence comes from uncultured Akkermansia sp., assembly GCA_904501955.1. GTDB lineage: Bacteria > Verrucomicrobiota > Verrucomicrobiia > Verrucomicrobiales > Akkermansiaceae > Akkermansia. The sequence goes on from CAJGCY010000022.1 coordinate 7,132, forward strand.
AAGGAGGTGAAGCCCTGGCAGACCAAGGGTGTAGAGGGCATCAGCCGCTTCTTGGCTCGTGTGTGGCGTGTGGCCATGGTCGAGAACCAGGAGGGCGAGTGGGTACTCTCCGACAAGATTACCGCTGACGACAACGGCGAGGTAACACCCGTGCGCAAGGAGGTGCACAAGACCATCAAGAAGGTTACGGAAGACATCGAGGCGATGAGCTTCAACACCGCCATCTCCAAGATGATGGAGTGCACGAACGCCATGACTTCCGCTGCCACCGTATGCGTAACGGATTACGTGCAGCTGCTGCACGTGCTCAATCCCTTCGCCCCGCACCTCACGGAAGAGCTTTACAGCATCCTGCGTGAGAAGTTCACCACCCTGCCCGCCTGCCAGCTCTGCCAGCAGGTATGGCCGAGCTACAACCCCGAGTACCTCGTGGAGAACACGAAGGAAATCGTGATTCAGGTGAACGGTAAGCTGCGCGACAAGATTACCGCTGCTGCGGATGCCTCCAAGGAAGAGCTGGAAGCCGCCGCCCTCGCCTCCGCTCGCGTGCAGGAGTTCATCTCCGGCAAGACCATCCGCAAGGTGGTGGTCGTCCCCGGTCGTTTGGTCAACATCGTTGCCAACTGATAGCGCGCTCAACCACGCCATTTTCATCCCCGTTGCTGTTTTTTACGGCAACGGGGATTTTTTTGTAAACAAAGTCACGAAAACAAACGTCTACCGTACCAAAAACCATTATCTTACACAGTATAACCCACATTATATATTATGAGCCGTAGTTGGAGAAAAAAAAGATCGAATATCCTTATGATGCATGATGACAGAGGCCGAAAAATGCGCCTTACCGCCAATATACAAAAATGCTACACCCCACATTTCAGAGATTTCCGTGTAGCAAACGAAACACGCGAGTTTCGCCAATATGGCAGCTTTTGCGCAGCACAAACTCGCCACGAGCTCCGCATCCGCAAAAAGACCATCCCCCTCGATCCTTGGCTCTTTTTCCACTTAAAGTATCAACCCATCGGTCCGCGTGATAAAACAGTTCGTCGCCGTGCCGCGCTCAAAGATGCCGTAAAAGCCATGGATGCCGCTCTATTCTACAATGGAGTCTGATGTTAAGCCGCAGCTTCAAGCACCTTTTGTGCGAGAGCTCCCCCCCAACGATGGCATAGGTTCGGGAATAATGAGCGAGCATTCATCCGCATGGGAACTTCTAATAAGTCATCTGTGTCCGATAAATCGAAAATTGAAGGGGCACTAATAAAAATGCAGTAATCTTGAAAAAAATGCAAAAAAATGAAAGAATAGGCCTGTTCCCTGCGTACAATATCATATGAAACACCTTTTACTCTCCGTTTTTCTGTTCCTCCCCATCCACACCTGGGCGGATGCAACTGATGATGCCGATTATGAAGAGACGGATGATGTGTGTGTGTATTTACCCGACGTAGATTTAAATTACAGCGAAGAAGAACTGGAGGCTGCTTTGAAAGCGCCCGATTACGAGACAAAACTTGCTGAGCTACTGAAAACCGAGACGGATCGAGGACAAGCTTTGATAGACATGCTGGCTGAGGGGCGATTTGATGATGCCGCCAAGATTCTACCGCTGGTTAAGAATGTAAACTTCCATGACAACGAAACGTGGCTCACCCCACTGCTGCACTGTTGTGGTAAAGGAGAATACGGCGAAGGTGATGCCTCTTATGAAGCCCCCTACTACGGAGATAGACAACGCCCCGGACAGGCGGAAATGGTGCGCAAGCTATTAGCAGCCGGAGCCGACCCTAATTTTCCGCGAGTATCAGGCTCGGAATTACCCCTTATCAAAGCCGCTCGCAGTGGTGATGTAGAAAGCATGCGCCTGCTTCTGGCAGCAGGGGCAAATCCCCATCTTGCAGACAGTGAAGGGCAAACAGCATTGGAACGAGCTGCTGCAGACGGTCAATATTTTGCCGTTAAGTTTCTGCTGGAGTTGCCGGGCATGCCAACGGCGGAGGAAGTTTACATCGACCCGGAGGCCGCGGTTCGATTGAACCTCGCAGACAGCCTGAAAGCTTTACTTAAGGAAGGTTTAGACCCTAACGCGGAATTTACAAACACTTGGAGGCAGAAAAAACCTCTCGCATTCATTGCCGCGCATCATAGCAGCACGGAATGCCTACAATTGCTGATAGACGCAGGAGCAGACATCAGGAAAATTCATGAGGGATATAATGCATTGGCCGAGATTGATTATAACCCAGCCGTAAGCAACGATCCGTTCAACACTCAAGCAATACTCCTGCAGGCAGGTTTGGCACAACACACACCAAGCGTGCAACAGGCCGTCCACAGTGCTCTGGCATGGCACATTTATGAATGCGCTATACCGTTACTCTCGTATGGTTCTTGTTTCGGACATGATACAGAAAAAGATACAGATATGCTCAACATGCTGGTTAAAGAAGCTTACACTCCCGTGCAGGTAGAACACCTTGCAGCACTCCAAAAAGCCGGGCTCAATATTCAGCAATGCGGGGCGGACGCCGTTATGCATGCCGCCAAAAACGGATTTGATGACATATTCTTTTACCTGCTGGAGCAAGGCGCACCGCTCACTGATCCCAATAAGGCTTTGATAAATCTTTTGAGTAACCGTATCATGTTCTTACCGGATGAAGAAGTAGAGAGAAACAAACAAGGCCGCGAAAAAATAGTGCGTTATCTCGTCGAAACACGGGGCGCAGATGTCAACGCGAAAGCAAATAATGTTAATTCCATGCCCAGCGCTCTCATGCTGGCAGCAAAGAGAAACAATTACCTTGTAGCTTATTTACTGGAACATGGAGCCAATCCTCTCGAAGTAGACGCTGAAGACAGAGATATCCTTCATTACTTGGACTCCCGCAAAACAGAACCGGACACGCTCCGCAAATTACTGGAGGCCGGAGTAAATGCCAATACCGATTATGCGCAAGATTTTTTTATCTACGCAGCGGTTTACTCGAGAACAGAAATCGTACGAATCATGCTGGAATACGGCACCGACCCTAACAGCATAGATTATGAAAACAACACAGCCCTACACAAAGCCGCAGAAAACGGCAACATTGCCATGGTTGAACTGCTGCTCCGCCACGGCGCGAGCCTGAGCCTGAAGAACGACTCAGAGGAAACGCCGTTGCAAGTGGCACAAAAGTGGCTCCCCGACAACAAGAAGCTGCTTGAGCTACTGACACCCCGGCAGTGAAGCGGGCTCAACGGGCGCAATAGTCGCGCAGCGCATCAAGCTCTGTGGCATCCATATCCTGCCACACTTCCCAGCAGAACTTGAAACAGCAGTAACAGAAAATCAGCAGCAGCACCACGCTGATGGTGAAAAACACATTCCAACGGAAGGCGGAGCGTGAGGCTGCCTGAGCCTCAGCATACAAACCGCGACCATGCAAATCCGCCACCTTGGCGGATTTCGTCACGGCTATCACACTGAACGGAAAGCAACAAAAAACGCTGAATATGCTCCAAGCCATGTAAGACGGCGGGCATGGAGGCGCTGCAAGCATCACCTCGCGCAGCGGCACCCACTCCCCTGCGGAATCACCGGCACGGCGCACCGAAAAATCCGCATTCAACTCACCGGAAGCCAAACCGGCTTGGATGGCATCTCGGCTGAGGGGGCCTTGTGGCACCAGCTTACCGGGGGCGATGATGTAAAATTGCTCTTCCATGATGTATGCGAGAGCAGAATACACCACAAATACCCCCTCTGCCAAGCTTGCAATTCCGTTTTTTTGCAAAAAAAGCAAAAAAAATTAAAAAAAAGGTAATTCGGGGGTTGACCTTGACAGAAGGTATGGTAATATGGTGACACGTATGCATGGTGATTTAGAAAAACTCGTAAAGGCCGGCAAGATTCCGGCAGACTTTGCGACTCGCCTAGACAAATTCTCTCCCGCCAACTACGTCATGCACCCGGAATGGGGCGTTGGCAAGGTGGAGGCATGGTCTCTGGCCAAACAACTCGTAAAGATTAATTTTGAAAAGCAGCCCAACTACGTGATGGGCCTCAAGCTGGCTTTCAACCAGCTCACCCCCGTACCCGCAGGTCACTTCCTCATCGCTTGCTTCGACGACCCCGCCGGGAGCCGTGCCAAGGCTGAGGGTAAGGACACCATTCTGGAGTTTATCGCCTACGTGCTGGAGCACAACATCTCTCTGCGTGAGGGTGTAACGGACGTACTGGAGATGGAGCCCGAGGACTTGGAGAAGTTCCTCAGTGGTCGCGTGATTCCGGCAGAGAACTGGAAGGCTTGGTGGGAAAAAGCCCGCTTGGCCATGAAGGAAGACCCGCGTTTCCGCCTGCCCACCAAGAAGGGCGAGACCATCCGCACCCGTGAGGCCTCCAGCGCAGCTGAGGCACTGCTGATGGACTACAGCGATGCCACCACGCTCGAGAGCTGTGTGCGCATTCTGGACCAGGGGCACATCGAGGCGCTTGCCGGCGAGTATTCCATTGCAGCTAAGCTGGTGAAGGCGATGGAGGATGACATTGAGCGCGACCGCGCTGAGCCGCAGCACGTGCTGGAGCTCATCATCATCCGTGATGATATTTTGGAAGCCACTACCGGTGGCAAGGAGGAGAAGCAGGCACAGCTCGACGCAGCTCTGACGGCGGAGGGTGTGGCTACTCTCACCACCCTGGCAGACAAGCTGCAGACCATTACCTCTGAGGAGCTTGTAGCCTACATCGGTGAGCTCTCCGTATCCCGCCAGAACAAGGTGTACGAGGCTCTTACCGAGGCCTACCCCGAGAGCTGGATGGCCTACACAACCAATATCTTCCTCTTCGGCGGCGCCAAGGTAACGGCCGCAGCTGCAGACTTCATCATTGCCCGTGGCGGCAAGGAGCAGTTGTTCTCCGACCTCCTCAACGGCATCTCACGCCAGACCCTCAGCCCTGAGGTGCTCATCTGGATTTGCCGTGAGCGTAACGGCGTGGCTAAGGAACTGGTGGACAAGACCAAGATGGCGCTCGGCGCTGCCATCATCAACGCCATTGAGCGTGACAGCGCAGAAGGTGGTCCCAACCGCGCCCTGCGCCTGCGCAACTTGCTGGTGGATGACAAGGACCTTGCTCCGGACCTCGTAACGGGCATCTCCGAGCTGGAGGCTCGCCCCTTCGCTAAGTCTCTGTATGACTCCTCCGTGCTGCCGGATCTTGACCGCAACCTCTTGCTTGCCAACATGATGAAGGTGCACCCCTCCCTGCAGGAGGTGGTACTTGCCCGCGTGCAGGTTAAGGAGAAGCAGAACCTCTACGTCTCCCTGCGCTCCTTCGCTGCCCGTAAGGCTGAGTACGAGGACATCGTCAACGTCAAGATTCCCAAGAACAAGCACGACTTGGAGATTACCCGCGCTGAAGGTGACCTCCGTGAGAACGGTGGCTACCAGGATGCCAAGGCTACGCGCCAGGTGCTCATGCGCCGCTCCGAGGAGCTCTCCCGCCTGCTTTCTCAGGCAGAGCCCACGGACTTCTCCGGCGCTACCTGCGAGCAGACCGGCATGGGTACTCAGGTTACCTTCGTTTCCGCTAAGGGTCAGGAGGTTGTTTACACCATCCTCGGCGCATGGGACTCCATCCCCGAGCAGGGCGTTATCCCCTACACCTCTAAGCTGGGTGCACGCCTCATCGGCCACAAGGTGGGTGATTCCGTTCGCCTGCCGCTCGAAATCGGTGGTGCTCAGGTGAAGATGACCGTGAAGGCCATCGACCCCGCTCCGAAGTCCCTTATTTACCCGGATGCGGAGGCCTAAGCTCCCCTGCACCGACCGTATTTTTCCACGCCCCGGCCACCCGCCGGGGCGTTTTTTGTGAGCGGATTAGTTCCGCAGGTGCTCGATAAATCCAAATTTGAAGGGCAACAAAATCTATCGGAGCGTGGGACTTTAGTCCCACAAATACGTGCGGGGCTAATCCATAAGAGGGACTAAAGTCCCTCGCTCCGAGTGAATGAATGTTACAAATCCCCCTCTTCAAATTCCGATTTATCGCTCTGTACCCATAGCGTCCACACCCATAAACTTTAGCGGTAGCTATCACGAAAAACGATACCATTTATGCCTTGACAAAAAGCAGCAGTGCGTGTATAGGGTTGCGCGCAACACAAAAGAGGCATCAAATATGGAAGCGTTATTAAACAATACAACACTGGTACTATTCGCGATTCTCTTTTTAGGAATAGCCTTGGGCAACATCAGTTTCAAGGGCATTGCACTGGGCAGCTCGGGCGTACTGTTTGTCGCCATGGTCGCCGGCCATTACGGCTTAAAGGTACCGGATGGTATATCCGCCATCGGCACAGCGCTGTTCGTGTACTGTGTGGGTTTGGGCGTGGGTAACCGCTTTTTCTCCTCCCTGCGCAGTCGCGGGCGTAATTTGCTGATACTGGCCGTCACCATTGTGGCCGCAGGTTGGTTGACGGCATGGGGCATGTGTGTTGCCTTGGATGTGGATTTGGCCGTGGGCGCAGGCTTGTTTGCCGGTGCTTGCACCAGCACCCCGGCACTCGCTGCTGCCTTGGAGTCCGCAAAAACGGCAAGCATGAATGAATCCACCATCAACATCGGTTACGGCTTGGCCTACCCCTTCGGCGTCATCGGCATCGTCCTTTTCGTGCAGCTCTTGCCCCGTATCCTGAAAAAAGACCTCAGCAAGCAGGATAACAAGGGCAAATCCGACCCGCACGCCATCGTTGCCCGCAGCGTGCGCTGCACCAACCCGGAAATTCTGGGCATGCACCCGGAGAAAATCGCAGCAAGCAGCCACATGAGCTGCCGCATCACCCGCATTTTGCGAGATGGATTCCTGCGTCCGCTGCGTTCTGATGACTCCTTGCAACTGAATGACGAGGTGCTGCTCATCGGCGAGCGCGAACAACTGGAGCACGATGCCACCATGCTCGGCCACCTCACAAGCGGTGACAGCACCGCCCTCATTTGCAAAGATGAAGATGCGGAGCTCATCGTGCTGGAGGAAAGCATGAACAACAAGACCCTACGAGAGCTCGACACCCTCGGCAACTTCGGCGTCACCGTTTCCCGTGTCACCCGACTCGGCAACACCTTCATCCCCACGGCGGATACGGAAATCATCCGCAACGACCTGCTGCGCGTGGTGGGCACGCCGGAGGCCATCAACGCCTTCAAAAAAGAATGCGGACACCGCAGCTCGGCACTGAACGCGGCAGATATCCTCTCCTTGACGGGGGGCCTGGTGCTGGGCATGCTGCTGGGTAGTCTTACCATCAGCATCGGCGGTGGTAAGGGCTTCTCACTGGGCATGGCAGGCGGGCCACTGGTAGTGGCTCTCATCTTGGGACATTTCGGCAAAATCGGACCCATTACCGGCTACATGCCGCGTGCTACGCGCATCTTGGTGATGGAGCTGGGGCTCATGCTCTTCCTGGCAGCAGCCGGCATCAAAGGTGGTGAAAGCTTGGTTGAGACCATTCAAACACAAGGTGCTACCATGTTCCTCATCGGTGCATTGGTCACCATACTACCCCTCTTCATCGGGTATTTCATCGCCACCAAGTTCTTGCGCATGGGCATTGCGGAAACGCTCGGCTGCATCTGCGGCTCGCAGACCTCCACCCCGGCGCTGGGCGCCATTACCGCCCAAACGGATAGCCAAGACCCCGTCATTGCCTACTCCACCGCCTACCCCGTGGCGCTGATTCTCATGGCTATCATGGCTCAGCTCTTGGTGGAAATGGCGTAAACACCGCCCTGAAGTTCATCTTACAACACCCCCGCGGTCACGGCACACCGCGGGGGTGTTTTTTGAGTCTCCGCGACACACCAACCATGTAATTTTGCAATCGCATTGCAAAATTACATGGTTGAATACCACAATTTAGCCATTTTACCATGCAATTTTGCAATCACATTGCAAAATTGCATGGTTAGAGAAGCGCCCCAACAAATCCACATTTTATCGTTCATCCCCATAAGTTTTGAACCTACAAAATCATAAGCTCTGTTAAAGTTTATGGTTGATACCTATATTTGCCCAGCGTGATAAATCGGAATTTGAAGAATAGATTGCGAGCGTCAGCGAGCCGAATTCAGAGCCCCGGAGGGGCGCCATAAAATAGCCCGGCGGTGGAGCCCCGTAAGGGGCGGAACCCCGGGAAACGTCCACAAAAATAAATGCGAACCCCGGAGGGGTGGCATAAAGCGTGGCTCGGAATTCGGCATTGTTTCAAAATGCCGTTAACATTATAAAACACGCGCCCACAACGGCTCGGAGCTCCCGTCTTCGCGTCTCGCTGCGCTCGCTTGCTACGCCGTGGCCGGCCGCTTCGCTACGGTCCTCGCCATTATATGTCACCACAGGTTCCCTGGGTTCCATTTCCTTTTTTGTTGCTATACAGGGGTTCCGTTCGCTGGCGCCCACTCCACCGCCTGCCTAAGAGCTGTCGCCCCGTTACCACGGGGCTTTGAATTCCGCTCGCTGACGCTCGCAATCTGATTTTCAACTTCCGATTTGTCGAGCAGTCTGCAACCAACTAAAAACTTAAACAAAGCGAAATCAAATATGCAAAGGCAAGGCCGAGCTGAAACCCGGCATTGTTCTATGCACGGCGCCGGAGCTGGTACCCATGGGGAAAGGGTGCTACGGATTCCCCATTTCCGCACTATAACAAATAAGGGTGAGTACCGGTCACGGTATTCACCCAATTTTTTGTGATTTTAGGGCACATAATGGCAAGTAAAACTTGCCAAAACAGGCAGAATGTAGTATGCTCACATCAGCACAAGGCTTGTCGCACGCGTGCGCGCCTGCGTATTGTGTCGGCAGACCGGTGCTGAGGTAAACTAATTATCAGCTATGTCAAGTACACAAAAAACACTGATTAAGTTGTTTGTCGTACTGCTGCTCAGTGGCAGTGCGCTATTCTTGCCCGATTTACTCAACACAGCGGACAAAACATTAATTAACCCGATACAGGCACGCGTGGTGGCATTGTTCATCTTCGCCGCACTGATGTGGATTCTGGAAGTCATTCCGATTTGGACCACCTCCGTAGCCGTGATTGCCCTCACCCTGTTTGCCACCTCCAACCAGTCCCTTACCTTCCTGAAGGAAGAGCGTTTCAAGATGGACGACGTGTACAAGGTGGTGGATAACGTGGTAACGGCAGAGACCTGCAACAAAGCCCACGCCAAGTTCATTGAAGCGCCTGATGAGAAGAACCCGGGCCAGAAAATCATGGTCTCCCCGCTGGAGCAGCTCAAGGCTGACATCAAGGGCAAGCTCACCAAGAAAGGCCAGCTGACCAATGATGACATTTACATGATTGTGAGCAGCAGCTGCATGAACTATGCAGACAAGTGCGCCAAGGAGGCCAAGAAGCTGGGCGAGAAAGAGCAGAAGACTGCTGCGGAGGAAACGCTCATCGCTGACTACAAGGCTACTGCCGATGAACTGCACGCTGCTGCCAACGGCTTCAACAACGCTGATAATCGCAAAGCCATCAAGGACATCAAGATTGTTAACCTCACCCAGCAGAAGAGCATTTTCGCCACCTTTGCGGACCCCATCATCCTGCTCTTCCTCGGTGGCTTCTTCTTGGCAGATGCCGCCACCAAGTACCGTTTGGACGTGAACTTGGCACGCGTACTGCTCAAACCCTTCGGCACGAACCCGAAGTACGTGCTGCTCGGTCTGATGAGCGTAACGGCTGTATTCTCCATGTTCATGAGCAACACGGCCACCGCCGCCATGATGCTCGCCCTGCTCACCCCGGTGCTCGCCCTCTTCAAGCCTGAGGACCGCGGTCGCGCAGCATTCGCTCTTTGCATTCCCATCGGCGCCAACGTGGGTGGCATCGGCACCCCCATCGGCACGCCGCCCAACGCCATCGCCCTCAAGTTCATGCAGGACATCGGTCTGGATGTATCCTTCGGTAAGTGGATGGCCTTCGGTATTCCCTTCGTGATTATCATGCTGATTGTGGCTTGGTTCTTGCTCATCAAGATGTTCCCCATCTCCCAGAAGAGCTTGGACCTCTCCAAGGAGCTCAAGGGTGAGTTCTTGAAGACGCCCAAGGCATTCATCGTGTACATCACCTTCATCGTCACCATCCTGATGTGGGTGATTCCCAAGGAGTACCACGGGTTGGACTCCAACTCCGTAGCCATCATCCCGATTGCCGTCTTCTCCATCACCGGTGTTATCACCAAGAAGGACCTCAAGGCCATGAGCTGGGACGTGCTGTGGCTGGTAGCCGGTGGTTTCGCCCTCGGTGTTGCCCTCAGTGAGACGAACCTGGCCAAGGACATGATCAACGCCATTCCCTTCGGTGAGTGGGATTCCATGCTGCTGCTCATCGGTGCAAGCTGCATCTGCTTGTTCATGGCAACCTTCATGAGCCACACGGCAACGGCAGCCCTGCTCGTGCCCATCTTGGGCGGTGTAGCCAGCGCCATGCTTTCCGCCGGCTCTATGGACGGCGCAGGTGCTGTAGCTCTGTTGGTAACGGTAGCATTCGCTTCCTCTCTTGGTATGGCACTGCCCATCTCCACGCCGCCGAACGCCATGGCATACGCCACCGGTCACATCGAGCAGAAGGGCATGGCTATTTCCGGCACCATCCTCTGCATCCTCGGCCTCATCATGACCATCGCCATGATGCTGATGCTGGGTGCCGCCGGTTTCTTCGGCTGATAAAACCGCATTACCTCACATAACACAATGAGCCTGTTGCCCGACCACATCACGGAACCGCTGGAGAGACTCAACCGAGTCTACTTCAGCGACCCCGGGCGCACCATCAGCATTCCCCGCGGGGAAATGCTGGTGGCGCAGGGCGAAGAGTGCCACCGCCTGTACCTGATACTGGAGGGGGCACTGGTAGCCTACCGCGAGGCGGAAACCATACACGGCACAGACCTGCCGGTGGAGACCGTTGCGCGCAAGCACGAGGTGTTCCGCGCCGGGCCCGGCTCATACGTGTGTGTGCAGGCATTCTTCTCCCGTGCCTTCCACAGCTCTAACGACATTGTGGCAGTGGATGACACGTGTTTGGCCTACATAGATGACACGACTCAGGCCGTGGATGAAGCCACCTACGGCACACTGGAGCACCAATTCATCCCCGTGCTGATGCACGAGCTGGCCGCGCGCAACATGCGCATGTTCAGCCATGCTACGGAGAAAGAGGAAGCCCAGCGCTTGCTGCAGCGTGCGGAGATGGCGGCCACCCTTGGCCAGCTTTCCGCAGGCATCGCGCACGAGCTCAACAACGCCGTGGGGGTTATCACCCGCCGCACGGAGTTCGTGGCAGAGCACATGGCGGAGTTCTTGGAGGAGGAAGACAAGCTCAACGCGAAGCTCTTCCGCTTCGGCTACGAGGACACGAACTTTGTGGCTGCCAGTGAGCTACGCTCCCTTGCCCGCAAGTATGAGCGCGAGCTGAATCTCCCGCAAGCCGCTGCCAAAGTGCTCGCTCACATCATCCCCGACACCAAGACCTTGGTGAAATACGGTCCGGACTTCGTCCGCCACGTCAAGTTCAACTACAAATTCTGGGAGCTGGGACATGACCTGCGCGACATGCAGGTGGCAGCCAAGCACGCCACGGGCATTGTGCGTGCCGTCAAGCTACTGGGTGGTGGCAACTCCACCCGCCAAGAAGGGGTAGACGTGCGGGAATCAGTGAATGATGCCATGAACTTGCTCACCAACAAGCTCAAGCACATATCCGTAGAAACGGAGCTGAAGCCCTGCCCCGGCATTACTGCTGATTTGACGGAGTTAGTCCAAATCTGGACCAACATCATCAACAACGCGTATGATGCCATGAAACACGCCGACACCCCGAACCCGACCATCCGTATATCCACGGAGTCCTTCACGGCGGACGGCCTGCTGCTGCTGCCCACGGAGTACGTGCGCGTCTCTATCGCCAACAACGGCCCCGCCATCCCGGAGGAAATCCACGAAAAAATCTTCCAACCTAACTTCACTACAAAAAAACTGGGGCTCGACTTCGGTCTCGGCCTCGGCTTATCCATTGTCCGCCGCTTGGTGGACAGCTACAACGGCACCATCGAGCTCACCAGCTCCGACGGTGAAACCATTTTCTCTATTAACCTTCCAACCTCACAAATCAATGGAAAAAATTAACATTATCTGCATCGATGACCAGCAGGAAGTGCTGGATTCCGTCATGAGAGACCTCCGCGCTCTCTCCCCGCTCATCCGCCTCGAGGAAGCCTCCGGTGTGGAGGACTGCCTGAGCCTGATGAATCAGATTGATGCCGACGGCGACTTCGTAGGCATCGTCATCTCCGACCAGGTGATGCCTGAGGCCAACGGCACCGAGCTGCTCGCCAAGGTAGCCGCAGACCGCCGCTTTGCCAAGACACGCAAGGTGCTGCTCACCGGTCAGGCTACGCATGCCGACACCATCAACGCCATCAATGAGGGCCACATCGACAACTACGTGGAGAAGCCCTGGCAGCCCGAGAAGCTGCTGAGCATCGTCAAGAAGCTCCTCACTCTCTATGTGCTGGACATGGGGCTGGACCACACGGAGTACATGAGCGTGCTCGACCAGCAGACGCTCTTCTCCAAGCTCCGCTAAGCACAACCTGTAAGTGACAGAAATATGAACAAATCTCTCCTCTTCACCGCAGCCATGCTGGCCACCGTGCCCGCCATGGCTGCGGAAGCTCCGGCTAAAACAGACTGGACGGACGACGTGAAGAAGGCGCTCATCGTGTACGAAAACGATGACACCTTCGTTAACAAGGTGAACTTCACCTTCCGCGAGCAGTGGCAAATGGGTGTTGTGCAGCCCAACGGCAGTAACGGCGCACACCTGAGAGACGGCGCAAGCCCCTTCAACAGTGAGTTCCGCCGCTCTTGGATTGGTGTGAATGTCTTCATGAACTCCGGTACGCAGTTCAACCTCATCGGCCGCATCGGTGGTCTGCCCACCCGCAGTACCTACAGCGGTGGCCGCACCAAGCGCAACTTCACCTACACGGACATCTACTCCATCTGGCTCAAGCAGAACATCACCGCCATCCCCGGCATGAGCGTGAAGGTAGGTAAGTTCGCCCCGGACTTCACCTCCGACTTCCGCACCTCGAACGCTAACATCCCCTGTGTAGAGCGCTCTATCATGGCTGCCCAGTTCGGTATTGACACCAACTGGGGTGCTGAAGTTCGCTACGTATCCCCGGATAAGCATAACACCCTCTACTGGCAGGTCATGGCCAACGACCGCGCCTGCGCCTCCAAGAGCAACAGCCACCGCGACGCTTACCGCGACGGCCGAGGCCTGAAGGGTGAGTTCGGTTGGGAGGACAAGTGCTTCACCATCATCGGTGGTACGCACAAGTTCAACGTGTCGGAGTCCGGCTACCACGCCGTGTCCATGGAATACATGCACGACTTCAACAACGCTTACCACAACCGCCGCCACCCCGGTGCTAATAACTACGGCTTAGGCTTCAAGGATGCCCTCTCCATCGGCTACGAATACAAGCATGAGAAGCTCACCTTCATGGCCAACGCCGTGGCTGCCTTCGAACAGCAAAACGGCAATGGTACCAACAACATCGGCATTCAGCTGCAGCCCGTTTACGCCATCCACCCCCAGGTGGACCTCGTGTGGCGCTACACGGCGATGACCGGCGACAACGCCTGCAAGCTCGGCGCAGACCGTTACATCTGCACGCAGACCACCACCCCCTCTTGGGTGGATAGCCTGCACGCCTTCTACTTCGGTGTGGACCTCTACGCCTCCGCCAAGAACAAGGATGCCGCCAAGCTCATGTTCGGTGTAGAGTACGTCACCGCTCGCAAGGGTGGCGAAGATTGCTACAACGGATGGGAGTTCACCACGGCTGTGCGTTTCAACTTCTGATTGGAGTTACCCCCCTTCCCCAAGCGCACCACGCACCCCGCGTCGGTGCGCTTTTTTTGATACCTCGCACACAAATCACGCTCCGGTATCGCATTTGCAAACAGCCACAGTTAAATTTTTAGTTGATTTCAACCAGCCGTATAAATCGGAAGTTGAAAATCAGATTGCGAGCGTCAGCGAGCGGAAGCTCGCAATCGCGTCGCTAAACTCCGATTTATCTCGCTGAACAAATATCTGAAACCCGACGCGTCACTCTTACCATCCTTACAACCAAAATCGCTTGGTGCTGCGCACGCCGCTCATGTCCACATAGCGCGTGCGCAGTAGGTAGGTGTCGCGGTGGCCGATTTCGTATTGCAGCTCGTTGTAGCTGCGGAAGTGGCGCAGGTGATAGCTCGCAAAGGTGTGGCGCAGGGCATCCTGCTGCCAGCGGTGTGTGCCGTTGTTCCATCCCGCGCGGTGGCGCAGGTCGTGCCAGTGCTTCACCCACCGAGTCGGGCATATTCTTGCCTCCTTTGCCTTGCGGAATTGGGCCAGCAGGCGAGCCAGCGGCTTGTGGATAGTTACCAATCGCGCGCCTCCCGTCTTGCTGTGCTGGGGCAATATGCTGATGGTACCCCCCTTCAAATCCACTTGTTCCCACGTGAGCCGTGCCACCTCATGTGGGCGTATACCTGCGTACAGCATCATTCCCACCGCTGCCAGGCAGCTGCCGCCCTCATAACTGCGCGCCGTGCTCAGCAGTTGCTCTATCTCCTCCGGCGTCAGAATGCGGATGCGCTGCTCCTTCACCACCGGCACATCCACCTTTTGCACCGGGTTCTCACTGCACCAGCCACGCTTCACCGCCGTGCCGAACACCGCACTGAGTACGCGTCTTGCCTTCGCCCGCTGGCTCGGCGTGGTGAAGGCTTGCTCTATGTACGCAGCACACTCCTCAGTGCGTATGCTGCGCATACTCCGCTGCGCCAGCCCCTCACACCGTCGCATGAATCGTTTCAGCACATAGCGGTAATCGCACTTTGTCCTCGCCCGCAAATCTTTTCGCGCAGCCAATGCTTCCTCCACCGCTTTTTCAAAGCTCACCGTCTTCTCCTGCCGCTTCAGCTCCTCTGCACCCAGTGCTACACATTTCAGCGTGCGTTTCACCTTGTATCTACCCGCCTCAAGCGCCGCCCTCGCCACCAGTGCCGCCTCCACGATGTTAACGCCCGTCCCCCGCAATATCTCCAGCGCTGCTACCTCTTCTGATGTGTACGTATTCATAAACCCGTAGTCAAGCAGAAAAATCGGCAATTTTCAAGCAAAACAGTGTGCGCACGCACTTTTTGTGAGGCGAACACGTGAAATTATGCTGGCTAATTCTCAATGCCTTTAGTATGCTGCCTTGCGCATTATGAATACGTAGAATAACAGCGTGGTTGTCACGATGAACTATCATACCTACTATAGATGTCAAACCAAGTATTTTTTATGAAATCATATTATCTTTACACCGTAGATGGCAAAACAATCGGTCCTATGGATGAGACGGCGGTACGCTCTATGATTGAGGCCAAGATATTGTCTTCCGAAACACAGATTTGCGTAGTTGGGGAAGATACATGGGTACCTTTGACAAATCTTTTTCCTATCGACACCCCACAACAGTCAGAGACTTCTCCCAGTGTAGCCAATCAGCCGAACATTGCAACGAGCCCCGTATCAGAAGCAGCCGAGAAGCCTGACACGGCGGAGACCGCCACACCCGAAATAAAGCAAATTTGCAAAATTTGTTATGAGAAGAGTCTCAAGTTTACTCAAAAAATTGGGCAGCGACTTACACCTCTATTCCAGCGTTTCATAAAATGGCTCAAATATCAACCTACCGAAGATTCACAGATTACTGAAAATCCTTCCCCCGAACCAGTGATAGCCTCACAATCAGTCGCAACATTATCACCTAGTCAAGTTCCATACAACGCAATGCCCAATGGATATATAGCTGTTTCAGAGGTGGACCCCGAGCCCATGCCCAATTTAGATTGGGCAGCTATTGAGCGAAAATATTGGACATTGAAAGGTCGAATAGACGGCAAAACATTCCTGAAGTCTTTCTTAGTCAGTTTGGCCTGCCAACTTTTGGCAGTAGGGCTTATAGTGTTAGCCCTTTTTTGCACATTAAGGTATACTATTAGTTGGGAAGAATATTATAGCTGGGGAGAAAGAACAACGAGATATGATCACTATTATTGGTATATTCCGATGGGGCTGTATAGTTTAGCCGCGATTTTATACTTATACGGCAACATCAGTATGATTCCGCCCATGGTTCGACGTTTGAAAGATACGGGCAGGCACGGTGCACTTGTTATTCCAATTTTTATCGTGGCTTTAGCTACTGGCATCCTGTGGGTAATTCCCGGTTATTTCCTCAGTTTTTTACGGGGGCAATACTATCCTAATCGATTCGGCCCCAGACCACAAGCAGGTGTAACGCCATGGACATCTTGTACACGAATTTGGTTTGTAGGATATGCAGCTCTTCTATTGTGGCACATTTTTGTTGCTCTCTGCTTTTGGCTTTACGGATATGGAAGAGAAATAGAGGTTTATCATCATGGGCGTGTACATCAAGTTGAAATTGGACATTGAGCCACCGTTGTTTTTCACAACGCTCTGTTTAAGTTTTTAGTTGATTGCAACTGCTCGATAAATCGGAAGTTGGAGCACTGTTAGGTGCTCCTCGCGTGAGGCCGTTAGGCCGAACGTTCACGTGAGCGACAGCGAGCGTTCGCGTGTAGGGGCGTAAGCCCCAAGCGTTCGCGTGAGTGACAACGAACGTTCGCGTGAGCCGTAGGCGAACTGAAATGTGTATTACCGCGGGCGCATGCCCGCCTAACTTTAAGCCCCGTAGGGGCGACGGACGTTAGGCAGGCGGTGGAGTGAGCGCAAGCGAACGGCCTGCGAGGGCGTAGAAAGCGAAGACTCGAAGCCCCGAACCCCTGTATAACAACAAAAAAGGAAATGGAACCCAGGGAACCTGTGGTGACATATAATGGCGAGGACCGTAGCGAAGCGAAGCTCCGAGCCGGGACGGGCGCGTGTTTTTGGTGTTTGCGGCATTTTGAAACAATGCCGTATTTTGAGCCACGCTTTATGCCACCCCTCCGGGGTTCGCATTTGTTTTTTTTGCGGTTCCCGGGGGGCCGCCCCTTGCGGGGCTCCACCGCCGGGCTCTATTTTATACCGCCCCTCCGGGGCTCAAATTTAGGCTCCCGTCTTCGCTGCTGCGCAGCTACGCCGAGGCAGGCGCTTTTGCTCGCAAACGCCTCTTCAACTTCCGATTTATCGGGCTGTTTGAAATCGACTGAAATTTATACGTGTCGAAAAATAAAAAGGGCGGGGCTTTGCAGCGCCCGCCTCTTTTTAGTACCACTATAATAACATGAAAAGACTAAGTTGTTTGCCTCTCGGCATAACTTGCACATAGTATGTACACCGCAAGTGGTACTTTTGTTCAATAAAAAAATGAAAAAAAGTTAATCCGCGAAAGAAAGGGTCTTACTCCAGCCGTCGCGAGGGGTTTCCGTATTGGGGAAGATGGCGCGTGCCACCTCGCGGAATGCCTTGGGATTCGGCAGGGAGGGGCTGTAATGCGTGAGCCACAACTCGTGCACGCCACCGGCATCAGCTGCCAGTTGAGCCGCTTCTGAGAAGAGCATGTGCCGGTTCTCCTTAGCCTTGGGCAGCATTTCATCCTCGCCGTACATGCCCTCACAGATGAAGAGGTCGGAATCCGCCGCGGCTTCGCGAATGGAGACGGTGGGGCGGGAATCCGTGCAGTAGGTGAGCTTGAGCCCCTTGCGCTCGGGGCCGAGCACCATTTCCGGGGTGTAGGTGTTGCCCTCGTGCTCAATGGTTTCACCCTTTTGCAGGCGGTTCCAGAAGGCGAGGGGGATGTTTTGCTCCTTGGCGCGGGTGGCGTCAAACTTACCGGCTCGGGGCAGGGTGAAGCTGTAGCCGTAGCAGGGCATACCGTGGTTCACGGCAAAGGCGCGGATGTCGCAGTCCAAGAAGTACATGAGCTCTTGCTCGGTGTCCAGCTCGCTGGTGTACACCTCGAAGGGGAGGCTTTGCGCGATGCTGCGCAGGGCGTACACCACGCGCTCCGTGCCA
>CAJGCY010000023.1 GCA_904501955.1 uncultured Akkermansia sp.
TAGGTATGAATTTTGAACAGGGTAACGCCCGCATCGACCGCGAGTGCGCAGAGGCTTCCGATGCAAACAAACCGCTCATCCGCAAGCTGCGTATGGAGTACCTCGAACGCTGCCGAGACCACATCATCACCCACGCAAACACCACAGATGATGTATTAAAGCTCAAGCAACTGTTACTCCTCATGGCAGAATACGCATCCCCGCAGGAAGCGGCAGACCTGCGCCGCGAAATTGAGGCTCAATTTGCAGAGCCCGAGCAAGTGCTGCGTATGCTCCGAGCCAAGCAAAAGCCCTGAAACTTATGCTCTGCGCCTAAGCGTCAGAATGACATGCGAACATTTAACGCTTGCATTCTTGCGCCAAATGTGCATAATAACCCCATGTTCAAGAATATTCTGTGCATGACAGGGCTGGCTGCCGTAATGGCGCCGGCATTCGCAGCCGTAGAGTGGACAACGGATTTGGACGCAGCCAAAGCCAAAGCCGCTACGGAGGGCAAGTCCGTGCTGATTGATTTCACCGGTTCCGACTGGTGCGGCTACTGCATCAAACTCAAGAAAGAGGTGTTCGACACCCCGGAGTTCGAGGCGCTTGCCAAGGATGATTTTCTCTTCGTTGAAATCGACCTTCCGAACAACGTGAATCGCGTAGGCCAAGAGCTTTACGCCAAGAACCAGGCACTGTGCAAGCAGTACAAGATTTCCGGGTTCCCCACCATCATGATTATGAGCCCTGAGGGTTACATCATCGGTGGTTTCGTGGGTGGCTCCGACATGGCCCGCGTGAAGGATTGCTTGGCTGCAGCCAATGCCAATGCCAAGAAGGTGCAGCAGGCCAAGTCCCTGACGGGCAGCGCCCGCGCCCAGCTGCTGGCAGAGGTACACAACAGCCTTGCCCGTGACCTCAAGCCCGCCAATGCCGCAATGGTGAACGACATCGCCGCTGCCGATACGGATAACGTGACCGGCATGAAGGATGCCGCCAAGGCTGCTGAGGAACTTGAAGCCATCAACAAAAAGCTCAATGCCACCCGTGGCGATGCCGCCAAGGCTCTCCCCATCGTGGATGAGGCGCTCAAGACCTGCTACCCGGTCAACCGCGAGGAGTTGCTCATGATTAAGAGCCAGATTATCATGGCCATCGTGAACACTCGCCTGCAGACCGCGGATTCCATCGAAGAGGTGGAGGCTATTAAAGCACTCATGATGCAGCTGGTGGAGTGCGCTCCTGCTGACCGCCAGGAGATGTTCCGCAAGCGCATCGAGAAAGACTTCGGCGACCCCGCCGCGCTTCTGGAGCAAATTCGCAAGCAACGCGCCAAGCGTAAGTAAGCGGATTTCATTCCCCTGCTCTTTTCAAAACACCCGTTCCGCCACCGCGGTTCGGGTGTTTTTTCGGCAATGATTCGTGCCCCCCGATAAATCAGAAGTTGAAGGGGAGTTTGAGAACCGAAGGTGAGCCTAAATGGGAGCCCCGCCAGGGGCGAAAGACAGTAGCCGGTGGTGGAGCGGCGTAGCCGCGCAACCACCGGTACAACACAAAAAGAAAATGGAGCCCGGAGCGACGGAGCGAAGCGACGCAGCGTAGGCCGACAGACAATGGCGAGGACCGGCGAGCCACGGCGTAGCAAGCGAGCGCAGCGAGACGCGAAGCCGGGAGCGAAGCGACGCTCCGAGCCGGGGCGGGCACGCATTTTATTTGGATGAGTGCCAATAATTTGCGGGAATGGATGGGGCCTGCCTGCTGTCGGCCTCCTCAGCTCCGCTTCGTCGGACTCCAATACCTTTTTTCGTTTATACCCAAGGTTACGCTGCTGACGCAGCTCCACCTTGGGCTATTACACTTTCGCCCCGCGTTGCGGGGCTTTGATTTCCGCTCGTTTCGCTCGCCAACTTCCGATTTATCGTACCGTTTACACCTCACCGGTACCCAAAAAAGGAGGTGTCACCGAAGCGACACCTCCTTTTTATGAAATAAATGTGAGCGGTCAGATATTACTGAGCAGCGGGAGTCTCGGCGGGAGCCTCCGCAGGAGCCTCAGAGGGCTCAACAGAGGGAGTCTCGAGGGCAGACATCTGAGCCTGCATCTCCTTGAACTGCTCCAGCATGGCAGCGGGGTCGCTGAAATCGCTCTCAATCTCCTGACGCACGCTGTCCTTCTGATCCTCAGGCATCATGGGAAGCACGGCGTTGAGCATGAACTCCTTGATGGCAAGCACATCCTCAACGGTCTTGGCGGTCAGAGCCATCTTCTGCACCTTCTGCATGATAATCATCATCTTCCAGCCGGAAAGCGTCTCCTTCACAGCACCCTCAGCCGTGGCAAGAGCACCGTCAATCACCTGCAGACCGGCGTCCAAATCCTCACCGCAAGCGCGGAGTTTCTCCATGACGGAGGAGAGAACAGCCTGCTCTTCCTCGGACATGGCGGGGGCATCCTCCGGGGCGCCGGCGGCGTCAGCAGCCTCAGCACCGGCCTTAATCTCAGCCAGTACAGCCTCCGGGTCAGCGAACTGCTCCTCGATGCGAGCCTTCACAGCCTCGCGCTCCTCCTCGGGAACGAGGGGAAGCATCTTTTCGAGCAGATACTGCTTCACGGCGACGATGTCCTCCACGGTCTTGGCATTGGTGAGCATCTCCGTGAACTTGTACTGCACCAGGCTGTTGCGGGCCTGCTCCAGCTCATCCACATTGGCAGGGTGAGCCGTCTTGAGCGCCTCCTCAACAATGGCGAGCATGGCGTCGAAATCACCTTCCTCCACCTCGCTGAGCTTGGCCTTGATGGCCTCCAACTCAGCCTCAGCCTTCAGCTCATCCTGAATGCCGGTGGCATTCTCGGGGTCAAGAGCAACAATCTGGTCACGCAGAGCCTTGGAAGCAGCGGCAAAATCCTCCGGCATGGTCTTGTACACAGCCATCAGAGCCTTGGCTTTCTCCACACCCTCCAGCTTGGAGGCAGCCTCCAGAGCCTTGGCATTGGCCAGAGCGGCATCCAGAGAAGCCTGAGCGGACTTCATATCAGCCCCGCCGACAAAGCCACCGACGATTTCACCGGTGGGGGACATCACCATGATGGTGGGGAAGCCCTCTACACCGTACTGAGCGCAGAGCTCCTGATTTTTCACGAGCTGCTCAGGGCCACCGACTTTAGCGGCGTCTTGGGGGACGTCAATCTCGACGAGAACAAACTTATCAGCGGCATAAGCCTCAAACTCAGGGGTGGAGAACACCTCTTTCTTGAGCTTAATGCACCAACCACACCAGTCAGAGCCGGTGAAGTCGACAAGCACAGCCTTATTCTCGGCTGCAGCCTTGGTCTTGGCAGCATCGAGGTCAGTCATCCACTCAGCTGCAGCGAACGCCGGAGCCACAATGGCTGCCAGCCCGGTTATGTACAAAGCGTTCTTGAACATGCGCCTATTCTGCCTTTTTTACAGTCACTTATCAAGCTCATTTTTCCCTCATGACGTAATTCGCCGCCGCACGCATGAGGAAATAATGTCATGATTTGCCAACTTCATGAATTTGGAGTTTGCCAAGAGCTCACAATTATGGTAGATTACAACAAACAAAAGACCGCACATCATCATGAAGCGTCCATTTTCATTTCTGGCAATACTGGCATTAGGCACAGCCATGCTGCAGGCAGCCCCGCAGCTGTACGATATTACGCTTTCCAACGCAGAGCGTTACACGCAGTGCAAAATCACCTACGAGACGGATTCCGTCATCAAATTCCGCGGCACGGACAAATCCGGCAAGGTTGTCACCAAAGAGGTGAAGGCCTCCTCCGTGCTGGTGCGCAAAGAGGTGAAGCCCCTGGTAAGCAAGGCAGACCCCAAACCCAAGGCTCCCAAAAAGACGGATGCCCCTGAGCCCACGTCTGAAGAACCGGCAGATAGCGAAGAAAGCGAAGAGCCTGCTGAGGAGCAGGAACCGGCCGAAGCCCCGGAAGAAGTAACGGAAGAGCCGGCTCAGGACGAAGAGTCTGAAACGGAAACAAGCACCACGCCTGCCCCCACCGGTGCCTCCGCCCGCGAGAAAACGTATGATGCCGTAGCAGCAAGACTCGCAGCCTTGGAGAAGATGAAAGAGGGCATTAAAGAGCCCTCCCGCACCGTCAATTCTCGCTTCACCTCCACCAAGAACAGCACCGAAAAAAACCTGCAAAAGCTTGAGGCTATGTGCGCAGAGGTGGACGCCTTGCAGGGTGAGGTAGACGCACTGGTGGGCAAGGGATTTGTGTTTGAGATTGTGTCCGAGCATGACCGCGACAAATACGCCGTAGAGGGCAAAGCCGCCTACGATGCCATGGTGATGGACATGAACCAAAAGAAGAGCTCGCGCAAGATCGGCGGTTTGGACAAGTTTGAGACGCTGCGCGAATCATTCCAAGGCATTCCGGAGTACAAGCAAGCGTACGATTGGTACATCAAGACCCTGAAAGACCTCAACAAGAAGTGGGACAAGATGATAGCCAAGGAGGAGGCCGCCCGCAAGAGATATAACAGCGAGAAAAAGGCAGAAGCCGACGAAAACGACAAGAAGGCTTACGAGAAACTCAAAGATCAGCTGGAGGAAGAAGGCGAGCACATTGCACAGGTGTGGTACACCCCCGCCACGCGTAACCTGTACATGCTCCGCGCTGCAAAAAACAAGGTGGAAGATGCCCTGCGCCGCAATGAGCGCTCCAAGAAGAACGAGGACATCGGCACTGTAACCACGCTCATCAGCAGCTTCTGGCAGACCATGGACAGGGCTTGCGACCTCATGGTGAAGGGTGATTTGGATGAAGCTAAGGAGCTGTTGGATGAGGATGAAAACTTCAAGAAACTCATTCGTTTGCACAGCACCTTGCTGCCGGAGGAGTACAAGAAGCCCATCCGCGACCAGCGCGCTGCTTTGAATGATGAGATTAAAGACCGCATCAATAAGCGCCGTACCACCCAACGCTCGCTCGACTCCAAGCGCGCCGCGCTTAACCGCCTGACGGAATCCACGCTCAACCAGCTTGACCAGCTCGAGACCATCCTGCAAGATGCCATTGCCGAGGAGCAGCAGGAAGCAGTTGAGGAAAGCGAGGATAAGGGCGAGGCGGAAGAAGGCGCCACTGAGGAAGGCGCAGAAACGGAAGAGACCACCGAGGAGTAACTCGCACCCCGTTTGTAACCACGGCCTCCGCTGCAGCCCCCTGCACCGGAGGCCTCTGACACCTCACGGAAACACTATATGAAATACTACTTACCACTTTTTGCAGCAGTTGCTTGCGTAGCGCAAGCACACGCAGCAATACCGGAGAATATTGACCGAATCTTTACAAACTACCTGCAACTTGCGGAGGATTTGGAGCCGGTGCTGGCAGAGGCAAAAAACAGAGAGAGCGCGGAAGCAGCTGCTGTAAAGCTCAACGCCTTGCTGCCCCGCGTGTATGACGCCCGCTCAGAGCTGATGCAAATCGAACAATTAAGCCCTGAAGTGCAAGCAGAGGTGCGGGTTAAGTACGGTAAAGATATGCAGCAAAAGTGGGGTAAAGTATATGAGCAAATTTTCCGTTTGGAGCACGCCAAGTGCTACGCTTCTCCCGCATTTTTCACCCAATTTCGAGCCTTATGCATGATGCTTCAGCAGTAATTCGTCGGTTCACGCACTTGGCAGCAGCACTATGCGGTGCAGCCTGCTGCGTGGCAGCGGCTCAAGATGAGGATTCCGGCATCCCCCCTCTGCGTGATCTTCCGCCACTTGAGGGCGATATCCCACAACTCGGCGACGCCGGCACGGAGGAAACCCTGCCCGCAGCCCCCACTCAAAATGCAGAAACGGTGGAGCTTATCCGCAAGGGTATCTTTCTGCAAAAGGAGCTACTTGAGGTACTGCGCAGCATTACAGACAAAACTACGGCAGATGCCGCAAGCAAACACATACTGCGCTTGGCCACGGACCTGCGGGTATGGGGCGCTGCGCTGGACACCCGCCCCATGGAGGATGAAATCATCATGGGCGAATACGAGCGTGAGTACCTGCCCTTGATAGATCAGTTCAACCGAGAAATACGCAAGGAGAGCGAGCGACTGCTCACCTACCGCTATTTTGAGTCCACAAGGCTTGCCCAAGCGCTGGTGGAGCTGGTGCGCCAGGCGCAATAAGAACAGGCGCCATGCAGGCTGTGGATGAAGACCCTCGCTACCTGACGGAGCAGCTTATCACCTACATCGGTAATAAGCGCGCTCTGTTGCCGCTTATTCAACGGGGAGTGGAGGCCGTCAGGGCACGCTTGGGCGCGGGACACAAAATGCGTGCGCTGGATGCCTTCTCCGGCTCCGGCGTCGTATCCCGCCTACTCAAGCAACACTGCAGCCATTTGTACTGCAATGATTTGGAGAACTACAGCCGCATTCTGAACACCTGTTACCTGAGTAACCACAGCGCCCCGCACCTGCAACACTTGCCGGAGCTGCACCGGGAGCTTTGCGCGCAAATTGACGCCACCCCCACCCCCGGGCTCATCACGGAGCTGTACGCCCCGGCGGATGACGCGCACATCCGCCCCGGGGAACGGGCTTTTTACACGCACCGCAACGCCGTTTTTCTGGACACAGCGCGCCAAGCCATCGAGCAACTGCCGCAAGAGCTGCGCCCGTACTTCCTTGCCCCCCTGCTCACGCAAGCCTCCGTCCACACCAACACATCCGGCGTTTTCAAGGGCTTTCACAAAAATGCCGAGGGCATAGGCCAGTTCGGCGGGCGCGCAAGGAATGCACTGCAGCGAATCCTGGCGCCCATCAGCCTGCCCCTGCCCCTTTTCTCCCGCCATGAGTGTGAGGTAAGCGTGCTGCAGCAAGATGCTCTGCAAGCCGCGCGCAGCCTGCCAGAGCTGGACCTCGCCTACTTGGACCCGCCGTACAACCAGCACCCGTACGGCTCCAACTATTTCATGCTCAACCTGCTGGTAGATTATAAAAAACCGGAGAGCATCTCACGCGTATCCGGTATTCCGAAAGGGTGGAACCGCTCCGTGTTCAACGTGCGCACCCGAGCAGCTGCAGCCCTCACGGAGCTGGTGGAGGCCGTGCCCGCTCCCTTTGTCCTCATCTCCTACAACACAGAAGGATTCATCCCCCCGCAGCAAATGGAAGAAATACTCCACCCCCTCGGTAAACTGAGCACCCTGCGCCAGCGCTACAACACCTTCCGCGGCTGCCGCAACCTGCGCAACCGCGCCAATAAGGTGGATGAGTTGTTGTACCTCTTGGAGAAATAATAGCGCCTGCCAATCGCCCGCCCGCTCGATAAATCGGAAGTTGGAGCACCGTTAGGTGCTCCTCGCGTGAGGCCGTTAGGCCGAACGTTCGCGCGAGCGACAGCGAGCGTTCGCGCGTAGGGGCGCAAGCCCCAAGCGTTCGTGTGAGCGTTAGCGAGCGTTCGTGTGAGCGTTAGCGAGCGTTCGCGTGAGCCGCAGGCGAACTGAAATGTATATTACCGCGGGCGTATGCCCGCCTAACTTAAAGCCCCGTAGGGGCGACGGACGTTAGGCAGGCGGTGGAGTGAGCGTCAGCGAACGGAACCCCTGTATAGCAACAAAAAAAGGAAATGGAACCTAGGGAACCTGTGGTGACATATAATGGCGAGGACCGTAGCGAAGCGAAGCTCCGAGCCGGGGTGGCACGTTTTTTTCAAAGCATTTGTTTTGTGTTCGATACGGCAATTTAAGCCACGCATTCTGTCACCACAGGTTCCCTGGGTTCCATTTAAATTTCTTACCCTAACAGGGGTTCCGCGGCTTCGCCGCTCCACCCCTGCCTAACGTCCGACGCCCCTCCGGGGCTCTGAATTCCGCTCGCTTCGCTCGCCCCCCCCCCTCAAACTTCCGATTTATCGAACACGGAAGACCGCGACTATAAAGGCTCCATCTATTCCTCGCACTTACTGCACAAAAAACGCTGCCGAGGGGCAGCGTTTTTTGTGAAACTTGAAAGTAGCAAGCGGCATTACAGCTTCTTCCAGGGGAGAGCGGAGAGCAGGTCATCAAAGCCGAGGCCGGTACCGCCGGGCACCTTGAACTCCGGGCTCACATCCATGCCCAAGCGCTCGGAGAAGGGATTGGAGCGGTACACATGGTGCGTGACCAAGCCACAGAGGGGCACCTCAGCCTCGGGCTTGCCGGTGTAGAACTTGGCAGCATTGTAAGCAGCCCAGCACTGACCGACGGGGTGATCCAAGTAGGTGGTGAACACGGGCAAACCGCTGTTGCTGTGGTGGCGGGCGGGCTTCACCAAGCGCATCATGGGCTTGGTGGTGCGGGCGGGAATGTTGCCGCTGGCCTCCTGCACGGGCATGTCATAGCCCAGCGGCATGCCGGCATCCTGCAGGGTCTGCCACACGTTCACGTCGTAATAGCAGGGGTCCTCCACAAAGTCAATGCGAGCCTTCATAGCATCGGACAGCATATCCCAGAACTTCAGCGCCTCATCCAAGGACAGGGTGCTGTTGAAGTCCACACGCCACTTCCAATCCGGCACCATGGAAGCGAGGTTGGTCAGGCGCTCTACCGTGGTGGCGAGCTTGGGAATCACCTTAATCTTACCCACGCGGAAACCGCGCTGGTGCAGGTTGTACACTTGGGAGGGGGTGGCGCTGACGGTAAGCGTGGCGTGGCTGCGCGGGATGCTCAGCCCATCAAAAAGGCTCACGCCCTTGGCGCGGGCCTCGCCGTCCAACTCAATACACTTGAGCGCGCGGGCACCGAGGCGGAGGGGAGCGCCCTCACGCAGGGCTTCGAGCTCATATTCCAAGGGGGCGTCGCCCAGCTCCGGCCAAGACTGAAGGCAGGCATAACCGCCGTTCTCACCGCGCAGCAACACGCCCTCACGGGGTTGAGCAGCGGCACGAGCGCTCAGCGCGCCTACGGGATAAAGAGTATACGGAGTATAGTGCATGCGCATAGTTTAGCGCGTGACGTGCCGTTTGTCACGCTCATTCTGCGTTATACACCATGATTTATGAGCCGGCGGGCGCTTCCGCAGCAGGTATACGCGCATTGAGCTTGACAAAGAGGGGCTACAAGAGTAAAAAGCCATGCATGAATGAGCAATTACTGATGGGCGGCGTGCTTTCCCTGCTGGCGGGCTTATGCACGGGTGTGGGTGCCGCCATAGCATTGTTTCTCAAAAAGACGGATACGCGCATGCTCACCTACGCGCTCGGCGCGAGTGCGGGCGTGATGGTGTACATCTCATTCATGGAGCTGATGCCCGCCGCCACGGACATGCTGGGCGACCAAGCGGGCAGCAAGTGGATAGTGCTCGGGGCGTTTTTCGGTGGCATGGCAGCTGCCAGCTTGATTGACCGACTGGTACCTGAGGATGAGAACCCGCACGAGGTGCTCAGCCTGAATGAATTGCAAAGCCTGAGCGCCTGCACCACGGAAGACTGCCGACAAAAAGTGCGCCAGCGCGTGCGCCGCTCCGCCATGTTGTTTGCCATCGCCATCGGCGTGCACAACTTCCCGGAGGGTATGGCAACGGTAGCCGCCGCGTTCGACAACACGGGCATTGCAGCCTCCGTAGCACTGGCAGTGGCCATCCACAACATACCGGAAGGCATCACCGTAGCCGTGCCCCTGCTCTACGGTACGGGCAGCCGCAAAAAGGCATTCTGGGTGGGCACGCTCACGGGCTTGGCGGAGCCGCTGGGGGCACTCATCTGCATGTTGGTGCTGCTCCCCTTCCTGAGCGCCACCCTGCTGGGCATTCTGTTCGCCATAGTGGCGGGCATCATGGTGTTCATCTCCTTCGATGAATTGCTGCCCATGGCGGAGCGCTGGGGGCACCACCACCTGAGCATTTACGGCGTGGTAACCGGCATGCTCATCATGGGCTTGGTGCTGTAAATCACCGCCGCACTCAGTGCAACTGGCGGCGGTGCGGATTCATATCACGAGCGTGGTCCTCGCGGTCCTCGCGGTTGCGCATTTTGTGGCGTTTTTCGCGTTTGGACACACGCTCCAGCGTCATTTGACGCTTGGCGGAGCGGCGCTCCAGCTCCGCAATCTCGTTTTCCAAGTTCAGGAAGTGCTCGTAACGCTCTGCGGAGAGCTCACCGGAATCCAGAGCAGCGCGTATGGCACAGCCGGCATCTTTGCGGTGTGAGCAATCCGCAAAACGGCACTCACAAGCCAGCTGCGTGAGGTCATCGAACTGAGCACGCAGCGTGGCAACATCCGTCCACATCTGGATTTCGCGCATGCCGGGGTTGTCAATCAGCACACCGCCACCGGGCAGCACCACCAGCTCACGCGCCACGGTCGTGTGGCGACCTTTGCCCGTCACCTCATTCACGCCACCGGTCTCCAGCCATTCATCCCCCAACAGGGAGTTCACAAACGTGCTCTTCCCCACACCGGAGGAGCCCACCACGGTAATCGTGGTGCCCTTCGGCACGCGGCGCAGGTACTTGGGGTAGCCTTTTTTCCAGCGCGCCACAATGGGGTACACCTCCACACCGAGGGCTGCCACCTCATCGCAGGCGGCCTTCATCACCTCAGGCGCGACGGCGTCCTCCTTGTTAATGAGCACCACGGGCTTGGCGCCGCACTTGCGGATGAGGGTCAGGTAGCGCTCAATACGGCGGATGTTGTAGTCGCTGTCGGCATCCGTCACCACCACGACCACATCCACATTCGTACCGATTACCTGCTCCGCACAGCTCTTACCGGGTGCTTTGCGGGAGAATCGATTACGGCGCGGCAGCAGGGCGCGAATCACCGGCAAATCCTTGCCCGTACCGGGATCCACCGCCACCCAATCGCCCACTGTGGGCAGGTCCGCATCGCTCACGGCATCATGCCACACCTTACCGCTCAGCACCACCTCGTGGTCGCCCTTACCCTTGGCAATCACGGTAAAGTTGATTTTCGTCTCGCGGATAATGCGCGCAGGGTACCACTCCGGCTCCTCCAGAGCGGCGAAAGCGGCAGCAAGGTCGGCATTCCAGCCGAGCATCTCCATGGTAACGGTCATGAGGGCAAAATGGTAGCGTGTTCAATAATCTGCATGGCGATGTGCTCCTTGGTATCGCGCTCCAAGTACTCCTCATGGTCGGGGTAGATGAGCACCACGGCATTCTCACGGGAATCAAAGCCGATGCCGGGTTGCGACACATCGTTCGCCACAATCATATCACACTGTTTGCGCTGCAATTTATCGCGCCCGTACTCGATGATGTTCTGCGTTTCCGCTGCAAAGCCGATGAGCTTGCCGGTAAAGCCGAACTCCGAACGCATGCTGCCGAGGATATCCGGCGTACGCTCCAGCTCCAGCACCAAGGTGTCCGCGTTCTTCTTGATTTTCTGGTCCGCGCAGCTCACGGGGCGGTAATCCGCCACAGCGGCGCACAGAATGGCGACATCCACCCCGCGCAGCATATCACGCACAGCCTCATACATTTGCTGCGCCGTCTCCACGGGGATAAAATCCACACCCGGGGGCACATCCAGTGTGGTCGGCCCGGAAATCAGCAACACCTCATGCCCATCATGCCGAGCAGCACCCGCCAGCGCATACCCCATGCGCCCTGAAGAGCGATTCGTCAGATATCGTACGGGGTCTATCGGTTCGCGTGTCGGCCCGGCTGTGATGAGGAACTTCATGTGCGCTATTCTAGCACATGCCTATCCGAATATCAAGATTAACGATGCAAGCCCCGCGCTTTTACGCGGGGCCTACCACCTCAATTCGGCTTCTTGGCTCGGGCTTTGTAGCTCCGGACACAGAATTCCGGAGGCTGCATAAAAACGCAGGATGTTGCTTTTACTGAGTCGGCGGCAGGGCGGCAATACGCTTTTTGTAGCGTTTGAAGCTCGGCAAATTGGTATACTGAGCATATACGGCGGACGGCATCACCAAGTCGGGATAGAAGTAATATGTACCGTCTGACCTCCTACGGTCGTCCAAATCGTTCACCCAGCCATACTCAGCTATCAGGCGCCCGGAAGCATCATAAAAACGCAAAGCGTCTTCCGGACGGGGTGGATCGATAAACAAGACCGAGGGATCATAATCTTCATAAGAGAGCACCGGTTCGTACTGCATCTGCGCCAGCAAATGCATGAGCTGCTTGAACTCGGCCCCACGCACGTGTTCGGATTTCGCCGGGGGAATGTTATAATAGGCGCAGCTACCCCCGTCATCCTCCGGTGCGGCATAGGGGCGACAAAACTCCGCGCGCACTGCTTGAGTCAGTACTTTGTTCCACTCCTCACGCTTTTCATTGTACTCGTTGACAATTTTTGCATACGCTTCGGATTTTTTGCCCGCACTGTACGGTGTAGCGCCACTGTGTGAACACGCGGAAAATGCCATAAGCACACCGCATCCCGCCAATAGATAGGTAATAAAGTTGCTTTTCATGCTATTGTGTTTACTTTACAATATACAAGACGTCCGTGTAAAGGCTTTTGTTTTCAGAATAATGAAAAAAACTGATTTTTATTTTGAATCGATGCGAGTTAGCAGAAAGCACAATTTTGGGGTATTGAGTGTTCGATAAATCGGAAGTTGGCGAGCAACAAAATCTATCGGAGCGTGGGACTTTAGTCCCACAAATACGCGCGGGGCTTATCCATAAGAGGGACTAAAGTCCCTCGCTCCGAGTGAATGAATGTTACAAATCCCCCTCTTCAACTTCCGATTTATCGTTCCGTCTGAAATCAATCACAATCTTTACCGCCACAGTGAAAAAAGCGCTCTCCATTCCGCAATTTTCTTGCGAGCGGGCGGGGAATGTGGTAGATTATGAGTCAGCATGGGAGCATTCACACATCGACTGAGGCTTGGATGGAAGGGAATCCGCAATTTTTTGTCGCAGGGTATGATAGACCTGCTGCCGGCACGGCATGCGCTGCATGGGTACAGCCCGTTGAAAGCCGGTAAGGACATGAAAGCCGCGCTGGATGTCGCGCTGGTGGGTCTGCCGCAGGGTATGGCATTCGCCGCCATGGCGGGGCTGGACAGCATCTACGGCATCATGGCTGCCACGGTAGGCACTTTCATCGCGCCCTTGTTCACGCGCTGCAGTTTGACGGTGAGCGGTCCCAGCAATGCCACCGCCTTCATGTTGGCAAGCTTCTTCTTGGCGTCATCCCCCGCCATTCAAGCGAATCCGGCGGTGTTTGTGCCTTTGATTGTGTTCCTTGCGGGTGTCACCTGCGTTATCGGCGCCTTTGTCAAGGCCACGGAAATGCTGCAATACGTGAGCCGCAGCGTGCTGGTGGGCTACATTACGGGTGCAGCCACGCTCATCATCGCCTCACAGCTGCGTTATGTGATGGGCATCAATGATGTGAATGCGGGCAGCTCCTTCTTCACCATGAGCGGAGCCATCATCGAGAACCTACACTTGGTGCAGTGGCAGCCCATCGTGCTGGGGGTGCTGTCCTTCCTCCTGTTCATACCGCTCAAAAAGCACTTCAAGTTCCTGCCGACCTTTGCCGTTATTCTGGTAACCATGAGCGTGCTCAACTGGGTGCTTTGCCAGCCGTGGGCGGGCGGCGCGTTCACAGAGGTGCGCATGCTCAAGGACTTCACCATGAGCGACCTCACCTGCAACCCACCGGACATCACCGTTCTGGCGGACTGCTTCGCGGAGATTTTCCCCGTGGTCATCGGTATTGCCTTCCTCTCCACCCTGGAGCAGACGGTGATGAGCAAAACCATCTCCGCAAAGACGGGTGAGCCGCTCAACCTGAACCAAGACACCTTTGCCGTGGGCATGGCCAACATCGGCTCCGCCTTCACCACCTCCCTGCCTTGCTCCGCCTCGCTCACGCGCAGCATGCTCAACTACACGGCGGGCGCCGCCACGCGTTTTTCCGGTGTGTACTGCGGCTTAATGTGCTTGGGCATCACCTTTGTGCTGGCAAGCTTCCCGCTCATCTCGCGCATACCGCACTGCGTGCTGGCAGCACTGGTGCTGGCGAATGCGGTGTCGCTGTATGACCGCAAGCTGCTGCGCATCTGCTTCCGCTCCACACCGGGGGATGCGGCGGTACTGCTCATCACCTTCGTTGCAGCGCTGTTGTTGCCGCTGCACGTCGCCATTTTCGTAGGCGTGATTATCTCCGTGTCCATCTTCCTGCGCAAGGCCTCCAAGCCCGAGCTGGTGGAGTACACCTTCGATGACCGTGGCACCCTGCTGGAGGTGAACGACAAGGCCAAGCGCCTGCCGCAAATCTCCATCGTGCACGTGGAGGGCGACCTCTTCTTCGGCGCGGCGGACCTCTTCCGCAAGCAGGTAGCACGCATTGCGGAGGATCCCTCGCTGGCGGTCATCGTGCTGCGCATGCGCAATGCCCGCAATCTGGACGCCACCTCCGTCTGCGCGCTGGAGGAGCTCATCAAGTTCACCCGCGAAAAGGGGCGCCACCTCATCATCTCCGGCGCAGGGCGTGAGGTGTACCGCATTCTGAAAAAGAGCGGTGTGCTGCAGGTGCTGCAGGCAAACTGCGGTGAGAAAGAGAGCAACATCTTCCTCTTCGAGCCGAAGAACCCGAACATCTCCACGCGCTACGCACTCAAGCGTGCGCAGCAGTTGCTCGGCTCGCAGCAGGCGGACATTTCCATCTACACCACGGAAACCCACCAATCCGCCTGAGCCGCATGGAGGAGCAGCACTACGGCACATTCGCTCAGGCGCTGGTGGATTGGTTCACCACCCACGGGCGGGATTACCCTTGGCGGCGCACCACGGACCCGTGGGCGATTCTGGTGAGCGAAATCATGCTCCAGCAAACCACCATCCCCACGGTGTTGGGGCGCTATGAGGCGTGGATGGCGCAATTCCCCACCCCCGCAGCGCTTGCCGCGGTGGATGAGGCTACAGCCCTGCGCTCGTGGGAGGGGCTGGGCTATTACCGCCGCGTGCGCGCTCTGCAGGCTGCGGCAAAAGCCATCGTGCAGGAGCACGGCGGCACATTCCCCACGGATGAGGCCGGTATACGAGCTCTGCCCGGCATAGGAGATTACACCGTGGGCGCCGTGCTGAGCTTTGCCTACAACCGCCCTGCGCCGCTGGTGGATGCCAACGTGTCGCGCGTGTTCGCCCGCGTGTTCAACGATGCCACGCCCATCGACTCCCCCGCAGGGCGCAAGCGCCATTGGGCTTGGGCGGCACAACTGGTGCACCCCACGGAGCCGCGTGCGTACAACTCCGCCCTCATGGAGCTGGGGCAAACCATTTGCACCGGTGGCGAGCCCACCTGCCTGCTCTGCCCCGTGCGTGCGTTTTGCAAGGCGGAGGCACCCGCCGCCCTGCCGGTCAAACTTCCGAAAAAAGAGACGCTTACCGCAGAGCATCACGACCTTTGGGTGCTCACCGAGCGGGGGCTACTCATGGAAAAACAAGCCGACGGCAAACGCCACGAGGGCATGTACCGCCTGCCCCAGCGCAGCAAGGAGCAGGTGGCGTCCCTCCCCCTCCTCACCACGCAAAAATACACCGTCACCCGTTACAAGGTAACCCGCCACCTTTACCGAGGCCCGGCAGACACCGACCCGCAGGGCGCGGAGGAGTTCATCCCCCTGCATTTATTGCCCTCCACCCCCATGGCCTCCCCCGACCGCAAAATCATCGACAAGCTGATTTAACGGCACCCCTCGCGATAAATCGGAAGTTGAAGGGCGTTTGTTGGATAATTTGCGAGCGCAAGCGCCTGCCACGGCGTAGCTGCGCAGCAGCGAAGACGGGAGCCTAAATTTGAGCCCCGGAGGGGCGCTATATAATAGCCCGGCGGTGGAGCCCCGTAAGGGGCGGAACCCCGGGAACCGCCCCAAAAAAATAAATGCGAACCCCGGAGGGGTGGCATAAAGCGTGGCTCAAAAATGCCGCATTGTTTCAAAATGCCGCGAACATGATAAAACACGCGCCCACAACGGCTCGGAGCGTCGCTTCGCTCCGGTCCTCGCCATTATATGTCGGCCTACGCTGCGTCGCTTCGCTCCGTCGCTCCGGGCTCAATTTTCTTTTTTTTACGCTACCCCGGGGTTCCGCGGCTTCGCCGCTCCACCGCCGGGCTATTATATAGCGCCCCTCCGGGGCTCTAAATTCCGCTCGCTTGCGCTCGCAAACTATTCGCCAACTTCCGATTTATCGTGGAGAATATACTAAAAAGGGAGCCACTCGGTGAAGAGTGGCTCCCGGTCATAAATGGGTTTGAAATCGCGCGGGCGGGTGGCTTTATTCCTCCTCGTCCTCGGATTCCTCAGCCTCGGGGTTAGCCAGCAGCACGTGCAGTGTGCGCACACCATTATTGATGGTGTTGGTCACGTGTACGGCGCCGATGCCCTGCACCATGGGGGCAAGCATGCCGGCCTCGGGGGCGAGCTGAGAAGCAATGGCGAGCGCAGCGGGGCGCAGCGTGTACACCGCACCGGAGAAGTTAATCTTACCCTTACCGTGCTTAATCATGTTAGCATTCAGCGCAGCGGAGTTACCGAAGGCGAAGAGCGTATCCGTCATGGTCACATTCAGCTCAAACTCACCGGCACCCAGAGAGCTCATATCGGCCGTGTGAGACACCACCGTCTTACCCTTCTTGGACTTAATCAACTTCTTCAGGGAATCACCCTTACCACCAATCATGCGGCCGGCTGCACCCACCAGCTCATCACCGGAGGTGCCGAGAGCCTTGCGGTCCTTCACCGCATTGAAGTAGGAAACCAGCAGGTGCTCAGAGTTCGGCATCACCACCACGGCGGGTGCATCACCCAAGGCACCGCACACACCCTTCAGGGACTTCAGCACGGGCTTGATGCGGGGCATGAACTTGACGAGGGAGGCGAAATCCTCAGCAGAGGTCGGCTCCAGAGACGTAGCGTAACCGGCAGCCAGATTCAGGGCGGGCTCCACCACATCAATCATGGGAGTGGCGTCCTTGGCCACCTCGGGGGTGGACTCCATATAGAAGAGCACCTTATCGCTCTTACCGATGCGGGCGAGGCGAATGTGGCCGGCGCTGAACGTGGAGCCGTAGGAATCGAAGCTCACCTTGGCGTGCATGCCGTCCTCCTCCTGCCAGGAGCAGAAGGTGAAGGGCTTGGCATTATCCGTACGCACATAAGAGGAAGCAAACTTCAGCACGGGCTGCACGCTGCGGGCTGCGGCGTTGTAGGCAGCCACGTTGTCGTTATCCTCCTCACCCATGGCCTTGAACACATTCTCGGAGAAATCTGCCACAGCCTTCAGGTCATATTGGCTGTAGGAGTTAGCAGCGTTGATGAGCTCCGGGCTGATGTAAGCTGCATAGGACATGCCGGAAAGCAGGTACGGATCGCCGAACTTCATCGCATCCGTGCTCAGCACGGACTTGGCGGGAGTCTCCGCCACCTGTACCTCGGCGGGGTCCTCGCAAATGATGGCTACCAACGCGCCCTTCTGCACCTTGAACAGCAAGTACAGGGAACGGGCGGCAATCTCATCACGCAGCGTGGACTCAATGGAAGCATCACCCTGCGGCATGTCGAAAATCGCCTTAAAGGGAATCTTCACACCCTTGCAACCGGCCTCCGTCACGCGGGTGCCACCTTTCCCCTCATACAGCTTGATGTAGTCATCCGCAGCGTCATTCAGGTAACGCTGGGCGGGCACATCCACCGTCACGGCAAAATACACGGGGTGCAGCTTGATGCTCTTGATGGCGCGCAGGGAATCCAGAGCAGGCTTACGGGCATCGGTATCCACCTGGTCACCGATGATACCGGAGTACACCGCGCGGGCGGATTCCGTCCAAGCCTCAGCACGGGCGGGATAATCCACACGGCCTGCAAGGTACTGGTAAATGGGCATGAACTTGGTCAGCGCCTCGGCATTACCCTTACCCACGGCCACACCGAAGGTCTCGATATGGTCCTTGATGTTGGGGCGGTCAAGTCCCTGCCCATCGCCGATGTGCACCATCGGCAGGCTCTTGTAAAGAGAGCTTGCATCTGTTACCACCAAGCAGGCTTCCACGTCTGCCGGCATCACGCCCAAGGCGTCAAGAGTCGCGGCGCGACGTTCCGGCGTGGTGTTCACCTCGCGCGGCGTAGCGGCAAGGTCTTTGTACAGCTGCACCAGCGTACGTGCGGAGGCAGCCCCCGTCATCAACGGTGCGGCTGCTACGGCAGTCAATATAACGGCGTGTCGGATATTCATATCTGCATGCATTCTAACGAATGCACGCTGCCATGTAAAGCGAAAAAATCACGTTAGGACATGCATTCTTATCATACCCCCAAACAGCAGCATTTTTATTGCCATATTTCGCCCTCCGGAGCCACAAAAAGCGGAAGAAAGCGAGCTGCTCGACAAATCGGAATTTGAAGGGCAACAAAATCTATCGGAGCGTGGGACTTTAGTCCCACAAATACGTGCGGGGCTACCCCATAAGAGGGACTAAAGTCCCTCGCTCCGAGTGAATGAATGTTACACATCCCCCCATCAAATTCCGATTTATAGAGCAGAGCAAATAGAGGCATCAACCACAAACTTGAACAGAACCAAGTAAAGTTCCGGCATTCTCAGGGGGTGAGCACGCGGGCAAAGTGGGCTCGAAATTTCGCCAGAGACTCATCATCCGTATATTTGAGCGTACTATTCACCAAGGCGATAGCACGAGCCTCATTCTGCTCACAGCCCTTGCCGTATTCATACATCATCGAGAGCGCAACCCGGGATTGCCAATGCCCAAGCTCACCGGCCTTTGAGAAATACTCCGCAGCACGTGCATAATCCACCTCACCGAAAGCACCGGCAACACCAAAATAGCCCAAGTCATACATGGCAGCAGCACTGCCCTGCGCTGCGGCGCGAACGAGCCAATGGTGAGCGATGGCAAAATCCGTTTTCACGCGCGTGTAGTAATATCCCAGCTCCTCCTGAGCTTGCAACTGCCCCTGTTTAGCTGCTTTTTCAATCCATTTTCGGGATTCCTGCGCATTTTTGGCGCAACCCTTCCCCTCACGCAGCGCGACACCGAGCATCATCTGCGCTTTGGCATGCCCGAGCTCAGCAGCACGGCGGAAGAACGACACCGCGGTGGCATCATCCGCCTCAGACCTACGGAAGTATGCCTCCATGCCGGAGTTGAACAGATTGGCCGCATCCCCTTGATAAGCGGCACGCTGCTCATCGATGAAATGACGCCAATGAGCCACGGGCATAGGCGCGTCTTCCGCCAAAGCAGCCAGCATATTTTCAGCGGGGGCATAGCCCTTTTGAGCAGCCAAGGTCATCCATTGCCGAGCAGCCTCTACATCTTGCGGCCAACCGCATATGGCTGCAAGGCTCATCAGCCCGACAAAGAATTGAGCATTAGGCACCTCTTGCTCCGCAGATTTTACCATCCAATGAGCAGCATCATCCTCATTCGCCTCACAACCGATGCCGAAAAACAACGCATAGCCTGCACGGAATTGAGCCTCGGCATGCCCCTGCTGAGCAGCGGAGCAAAACCAGCGCAGCGCCTCCTTTTCATCTTTGCGAACGAGTTCCCCGCGCATCAACTCCTTACCCCACTCAAACTGAGCCATGGCGTCCCCATCGTTGGCGGAATAAGCCAAGAGAGCCACATACTCTTCACGGGTTATCCCCATGGAGGCGAATTCATCTTGCTGTGCTTGTTCTTTTTTCATATCGGAGCTTATGGTGTAAATGCTAATGGTCAAGTTTCAAGATAAGTAAAGCCTATTTTGCGCAACATGTCAATAATAAACCACCACCACGGGGGCTGATGCACAACAAAATGCTTGCAAAAACGGGGGGCATGGTGTATAGTCTCGCGCGTCATGACAGAATTGCCCAAGGCTTACGAACCGACCGTTGTAGAAGAGAAATGGCAAACCCGCTGGATGTCAGAGGGTTGCTTCCACGCAGACCCGCAGTCTGAAAAGCCTGCGTACAGCATCGTCATCCCCCCGCCGAACGTGACGGGCGTATTGCACATGGGACACGTGCTCAACAACACCATTCAGGATATTTTGGCACGCCGCGCCCGCCAAGAGGGCAAGGAGGTGCTTTGGCTGCCCGGCACGGACCACGCCGGCATCGCCACACAGGCTCGTGTGGAAAAAGAGCTTGCTAAGGAGACCCCGCCCCGTACCCGTTACGATGTAGGCCGCGAGGACTTCGTGAAGATGGTGTGGGAGTGGAAAGAAAAGCACGGCGGCATCATCATCAAGCAGCTCAAGAAGCTCGGCTGCTCCTGCGACTGGGAGCGCGAGCGCTTCACCATGGACAGCGTGTTTGCCCCGGAGGTAGCACGCGCCTTCACGGAGCTGTTCAAGGAAGGGCTGATTTACCGTGGCCGCCGCATGGTGAACTGGGACCCCGTGCTCCGCACGGCATTGTCTGATGAGGAGGTGATTATGACTCCCTCCAAGAGCAAGCTTTACACCATTCGCTACAAGTTGGCAGACGGCAGCGGTCAGCTGCTGGTGTCCACCACTCGCCCGGAGACCATTATGGCAGACGTGGCTGTAGCCGTTAACCCGAAGGACCCGCGCTTTGCCCACCTGATTGGCAAGACCGTGATTCGCCCGCTGGTGGAGACGGAGATTCCCATCATTGCCGATGACCACGTGGAAATCGAGTTCGGCACGGGTGCGCTCAAGATTACCCCGGCACACGACCGCACGGACTTTGAGGTAGGCACCAAGAACAATTTGGAAATCA
Source organism: uncultured Akkermansia sp. (assembly GCA_904501955.1). Lineage (GTDB taxonomy): Bacteria > Verrucomicrobiota > Verrucomicrobiia > Verrucomicrobiales > Akkermansiaceae > Akkermansia. The sequence goes on from CAJGCY010000023.1 coordinate 20,701, forward strand.
TTGACGTGCTGACGGCAGACGGCAAGATTAACTGCCCGGACTGCCCCGAGCTGCACGGTTTGGACCGCTTTGTGGCTCGTGATAAATCCATCGAGCTTATCGAGGCCAAGGGCTTGCTGGAGAAGGTGGAGGACTACGAGAACAACGTGGGCATCTCCCAGCGCTCCGATGTACCGATTGAGCCCCGCCTGAGCATGCAGTGGTTCCTCAAGTACCCCTGCGTACAGGAGGCTGCGGATGCCGTGGCAAACGGCGACATCGTGTTCCGCCCTGCCCACTGGGCAAAGACCTACGCCCACTGGTTGGAGGGTATTCAGGACTGGTGCATCTCCCGCCAGCTGTGGTGGGGTCACCGCATCCCCGTATGGTACCGCAAGGATAAAGCGCAGGAGCTGCAGGAGGCAACCAAGCTTGACTCCGAGGATGCCGCCGCCGGTGACATCTACGTGGGTGTAGAGCCCCCCGCCGACCCTGAAAACTGGGTGCAGGATGAGGACGCGCTGGACACCTGGTTCAGCAGCTGGCTGTGGCCTTTCGCCACCATGGATGACGAGTGCCGTGCCAAGTTCTACCCGACCAGCGATTTGGTGACCGGTCCGGACATTATCTTCTTCTGGGTAGCGCGCATGATTATGGCCGGCTATCGCTTTGCGGACGGCAAGAAGCCCTTCGGCAACGTATTCTTCACCTCCATCGTGCGTGACCTGCAGGGTCGCAAGATGAGCAAGAGCTTGGGCAACAGCCCGGATCCGCTCGACCTCATCGCCAAGTACGGCGCAGACGGTCTGCGCTTCGGCCTGATGCGCATTGCCCCGACCGGCACGGACGTTAAGTTCGACGAGAAGCAGATTGAGGAGGGTAAGAACTTCGCTAACAAGCTGTACAATGCAGCCCGCTTCCGCATGATGCAGGGTGAGGCCGGTACAGACCCCGCACCGAAGTTCACCCCCGTGCACATCGACATCCTCTCCAAGCTCAAGGAGCTGCACGCTACGGTGGCTGAGGGGCTGAGCAAGTATGAGTTCAACACCTACACGCAGGCTCTCTACTCCTTCTTCTGGAATGAGTACTGCTCCCTCTTCCTCGAGGCGGTGAAGAACGACCTGCGCGACGGCGATGCAGCCGTGAAGAACGCCACCCTCTACACCATCGACACCGTGCTGCGCCACTACTTGGCACTGCTCGCCCCCATCATGCCGCACATTGCAGAAGAGCTGTGGCAGAGCCTCGGCTTTGCCAACCGCAACAATGGGCTGCCGCTGATGAGCACACCCCTGCCCTGTGCAGATGCGCTGCTGGCCGGGCTGGACGACACGGAAATCTCCAAGGCTCGCGCCCTGTCCACCGCTCTGTATGACACCGCAAACCGCGCCCGCAACCTGAAGGCAGAGTACAACCTCGCTACCAACAAGAAGGTGAAGTTCGTGCTCAAGCCCGGCGCACTGCCGCTTACGGATGACTTGCTGGCACGCTTGGCCCTGCTTGCAGGCTCTCAAGAGGTGACCGCCGACAGCAACTATGAGGCACCCAAGGGCACGCCCACGGCGCTCACCCCCTTCGGCGAGCTCTTCCTGCCGCTGGAAGGCCTAGTGGACGTGGAGGCTGAGAGAAGCCGCATCACCAAGGAGCTGGAGAAGATGACCAAGGAAATCGCAAAGAGCAACGCCAAGCTCAGCAATGCCTCCTTTGTGGATCGCGCCCCTGCCGCCGTGGTGGAGCAAGAGCGCGCACGCCTGACGGAATGGGAGGGCAAGAAGGCTCAGCTTGAGGCCATGCTCGCCTCCTTGGGCTAACACCTACGTCCGCAAACTACCGATGGAACACAAGGACTACATAGCCACGCTTCCGGAAGCAGAGCGCAAAGCTCTGGCTGTATGCGGCATCAGCAAAGCAAACCAGCTGAGCCGCATCAGCCCGGAGCGGCTGTATGCTGAGATTGAGCAGGCTCGCCAACTGTTCGGCGAGGAGGAGCTGCCCGCGCTTTCGCAAGAGCGCTTGCAACAAATCTACACGCTCAGCACCGCACAGACGGAGAGCAAGCAGCCGGAGCAAACGCCCACCAAAAAAACGGAGGATGAGGATTTTGCCCGCAACATACCGGAGCTCAAGCTGCGCAACAGGAATCGCCACCGCAAGGTGGAGGACGAGGAAACCGCAGGCACCGTGCGAGAAATGACGCAGGAGGAGGCGGAAAAGCACAAGAAGCACGTCACCGGCAAGTCCGGAGCCATCCGCTGCACACACCCGCTGCGCACCATGCTGAGTGCGCTTTTGCTCATCTGGATGTACGTGGCCATCATCGGCGCGATAGCCTACACCGCCGGACTGCTGCTGGGCGTCATCAAGAACGCCAGCTCTGCTATACCGCTGGCCTTGTTCTTGTCCGGCGTGTTGCCGTACATCCTCATCGTACGCAAGACCAAGTGCTCCGTGTGCAACATGCCGATCTTGTCCATGGCGAGTTATCCGCGTAACAAGTTTGCGCACCGATTCCCGCTGCTGGGCTACACCTTCCCCACCGCACTACACATCATCTTCTTATGGTGGTACCGCTGCCCTGCATGCGGTACCCCCCAGAAGCTACTCAAGAGAAAGCACCACCGGTAATACAACCTGCACGTCATGTATACCCGCACCCCCATTATAGTCACGCTGGCAATCACTTGCGCAGCGCAACACGCTGCTGCCCAAGACTCTCACATTTCCTTGGCGAATGAGATTATCAACCTGCTCTCCGCCACGGAAATTTGCCTCAACACCTGCCGCGATGCCGCAAGTGTACAAGCAGTGCTCCCGCAACTGGAGCTGCTTGCCCAAAAAGCAGCGGACATCAAAGAACGCCAAAGCAAACTGCCGGACTTCACCCCGGCGGAGGATAAGGAAATCGCCAGGCTCATCCCCACCTACACCACCCTCAGCAAAGCGATTGACGCCCACCTGCAACGCTTGGCGGATTCCGGGCTCATGAGCCCCGAGTTGCGGGCAATTTTGGGCTATACCCAGCCGGATTCACCACCTACAACAAATTAAGACGAAAAAAATATTTTTACCCCCACCCACAAGATATTGTGGGTGTTTTTATAAATTCATGCCACATGAATGAAGTGCGGCAATAGCGCGAAATGGGCTCTGAATTTTATGCTTGCAAAATGTCAGTAAAACCGTAATATCGAGGTTACCAAAGCACTTTTACTTCACCAAATGAAACACAGCATGAACACAAGACACAACGCACTTACGGCAGACGAAGCCCAGCATTTGGCAGACTTCGTGCTGTTCTCACAACGCAATTGCATCCTCCGCCTCTCTCCGGAGTTGAACCAGGACAAGATTTCCTATCCGCAGTTTTTCCTGTTGGCCTATCTGGCTGAGGAAGAATGCCTTTCCATGAGCAGCATCGCCCGCATGATGGGGCACTCCACCGCAGCAGCCACCGGTATGGTGGATAAGCTGCAGGAGCTTGGCCACCTCAAGCGCTTCACCGCCGCAGCAGACCGCCGCAAGATTATGGTGCGCATCACCGAGCAAGGGCGCGAGCTCATCAACCGCATGCGTGGCAACATAGCACGCGACCTCGCAGACCTCATGGCCCAAGAGGACAACGCCATGCAGCTCAACAAAGCCCGCACACTCATCAAGCGTCGTAACAACGCTACCAACATCAAGTAATACCACCCCAAGCAACACATCACCGCCATGAGCAGCTACGCACCGGCATATCTGGATCGCCTCAACGCGTTCGAACACAATTTTGCCCGATTCATCACCCGCATTCCCGGCGTGGAGGTCACCACTGACAGAGCAGCCACCATTTCCGCCCTGACCCCGGCACATGAGCAAGTGCTGACAGAGGGAGGCATCGCGACCAAGATGCTGCGTCGCGCCCAGCAGGTGCACGGCAACCGCGTAGCCCTGGTGGGAGATATCGGTTGCTCTTTCCCGGTAGAGGGCGTAGATGCCCTGTGCTGCGGAGGCAAAGCTGACTGCTGCTTGGGTATTTACGTAGCAGACTGCGCCGCTGTATGGGTATACGACCCCGTGACCGGCAGCCGCGGTTTGGCACACTCCGGCAAGCTCGGCACGCAGCAAAACATCGTCAATGAGCTGCTGCGCGCCATGAACAAATACTTAGGCGTCACGCCAGCTGACTGCATTGCCGTCATCTCTCCCTGCATTCGCCCCCCGCACTACGAGGTAGACATCCCCACGGCCATCAAAGCCCAGTTGGCAGCGGCCGGACTGGCGGAAGCGAACATCATCGACAGCGAGCTGGACACCGCAGCA
>CAJGCY010000024.1 GCA_904501955.1 uncultured Akkermansia sp.
AGGTTCCCTGGGTTCCATTTCCTTTTTTGTTGCTATACAGGGGTTCCGTTCGCTTACGCTCACTCCACCGCCTGCCTAACGTCCGTCGCCCTAAAGGGCTCTGAATTCCGCTCGCTTCGCTCGCCAACTTCCGATTTATCGGGCTGAGTGGTAGCAGAGGAAAGAGGAAGCGTTCAGTATAAGCTCCGGGGTGTTATACTGAACGCTGAGAGGTGGAAGGATTGAGGATTATTTACCTTTTTTTGCTGCAGGTTTAGGGGCAGGTTTTGCTGTCGGTTTGGCAGCGGGTTTGGCGGTAATCTTAGCCCCTACTTTGGCGCACACTTCTTCGTAGGAGAAGGATTTGCTGAGCATATCCTTCAGCCATTTGTCTTCCTTGGGCAAGGTGACCACATTGTTGAAGTTCTGCGGATTGGTGATACGTGTAAAGATGAAGTGGTGCATTTTGGAAGCCTCCATGTGGCGGACGCTGTAGCCATCCGGCTTGTTGGCGGACCAATAGGTGATGTATTTTACGCCGTCTTTCACGTAATGCCCCAGGTAGATGACGATGTGGCCACGCTCCTTGGCGCCGATTTCCTCGCTCCAGAAGAACTTGAGGACATCTCCCGGGCGGGCTTGGTTGATGTCCGTGAAGTTGACACCGGCTTTCAGGTCATGAACGAGCTTGGAGAAGCCCGGGCCGTTGGCATTGGCACGCCCCCACACGCCGACGCCATCTGCCTGAGCGCGCACGGCAAGTTGTTTCCAAGCTTCCGGGGTGAGCTTGCCGGCTCCACTCTTTTCCCAGTTTTGCAGGGTCTTTACCAAGAGTAGATAGCATGCTCCTGAGCAAAAGATGGGCTTGGCGATGGAAGGATTGATATCCAAACGCTTGGCCTCCTCGTTCCACATGACGGCCTTGCGCAGGTTGGCACCGGCACCGCCACCCGCGCCATAACCGCCATTCTTCGGCATGTCATTATTGAGAGTCTGAACGGTCAAGGCGGAGAAATCCGCGGCGGAAGCGTTACGCTTCGTGCCGGCGAGTGCTTTGCCTCTGGCGTTGGTGACCAAGCCGGCTGCGGCCGGGCTTGTGGAGATGGTTTGCGCGCTGAGCGTTAAGCCTGTGAGGGATAAAACAAAAGCTATGATTTTCATGTGTGTTCTGAAAGGTTAGAATTAGTACAACTGCTCCATGCCGGGGCTGAGGGAAGGTGCGTAGTTTTTGTTGATGACCTCATCCCAATAGTAGATTTGCCCGTTATCGTTCATGTGCCAAGTTTCCTTGGTGTAGCCTGACGCCGTTTTGCGCCCACTTCCCTCACTGAGGTCGAAGCGGTAAACAATTTCCAAGACGTTACCCCTTACGCCGATGGAGTGCAGGGTGTAGCTGCGGTAAATCCAGCGGTTCCAGCCTTTTTCGATGTCGACGAGCACGGTGCTGCGGGAAACATTGCGATAATTGGAATACTTGTACTGAACGGTATCCGCATACCTATTGCTGAGGACGTAGCTTTGGCCGTAAGCACGTGCATCCAGGTATTCTCTCACCATTTGCACGTAGGCGGAGCGCTTGTTTGCCTCAGCACGCTTGCGAGCCTCTTCTTCCTCGCGACGGCGAGCGGCTTCTTCTTCGCGTTTGCGAGCTTCTTCTTCCTCTCGACGGCGAGCTTCTTCTTGGCGGCGTTGTTCCTCACGGCGAGCTTCTTCTTCGCGACGGCGCTCTTCCGCACGGCGGGCTTCTTCTTCGCGACGGCGCTCTTCCGCTTTGCGGGCTTCTTCCTCACGGCGAGCTTTTTCTTCCGCGAGCTGACGTTCCACCTCTGCTTGAGCTAATTTTGCTCGAGCCATGGCCTCTGCGGCGCGGAATTGCTCTTCCGCACGGCGTTGGGCGTCTTCTGCCTTTTGCTGCTCCAGTAAGTAGAAGGCAACACCTGCACCGCCACCACCAAGGAGGAGAACCAAGAGCAGAATGGTAATAATGAGGCCGGTGGAACCGGAGGATTTGGCCTTGTCTTCCTCTATTACCTCCGTTTTGTCCATTCGGAGGGACGGATGCCCGGTGTAGGGCATGGGCGCGTGGCTGCCGAAATCGGCCTGAGAGGGGAAGTTGATGGCATTCAGCCACTCCTGCGCGTTCTGCCAGCGCTGTTCGCTCCGCATGAAGAGCGCTTTGTCGATGGCCTGCAGGAAGGGCTGGGAGAAACGGTTTTGCAGCTCCGGTATGCTGTGCAGGGGCCGCAAGGTGTCTTGGGCCAAGCGATCCAAACAGCTGGGCGGGTTCTGCCCGGTAATGAGGCGGTAACAGGTAGCGCCCAATGCGTAGATATCCGTCCACGGTCCGGGGTGGCCGTTGTTTTGCATTTGCTCCACCGGGGTGAAGCCGGGGGTGCCGATCATGGTTTGCGAGCGCTCGCTGATCATGCTGCGCGCTGTGCCGAAGTCAATGATGATGGGCTCGCCGTTTTGGTCAATTAAGATGTTGGCCGGCTTCAGGTCACGGTGCAACAGTGCATGTGAGTGTAAGTAAGCCAAGGCGCCGAGCAACTTTTGGAGTATAGGGCTCAGCCAAGCTTCCGTGATGTGGTAGGGGGGAGGAGCGGCCTCCGCCATGCTGCCACCATGCACCACCGGCATCACGTAATAGGCGGTTTCCAGCGCGGAGAACGCTGTCAGTACGCGCACGATGTTCGGGTGGTTCAATTTTGCCAGTGTGCGAGCCTCATCCAAAAATCGCTCCAACGACCACTTGTAACCGCGAGTGGATTCCTCGCCCGCTAAGGGGGTGACGGTGAGGGATGTTTGGTCACGCAGGGCATAGAAAGAGGGCAGGTTTTCTTTGATTACCACCTCTGCCTGGGTGGTAGCATCCACCGCCAGATAGGTGATACCGAAGCCACCTTGCCCTATTGTTTTGAGAATTGTATAATTGCCGAGTACTACACCTGCCGGTAGTGCGTGAGTGCGTCCCTGTTGCCCTGTTTGGAAGCCTGTTGGATGGGTTGACATAATGAAAAATGTGCTGAAAGTGCTGCTTTAGGTCAGTATATCACTTTAGCACAAAAAATCAACCTTTTTTCTCCGGCGTCACGAGAAAGCACACGCCGCTGGGGCGTTCAGTGATACAAAATGTGCATCCGAAAGACGGAACCCGTAGGCTGCGTGGGGCGTGCACTGCCTACGCCGTGTTGCTGATGCGTGGGAGTGATGACGACCTTTTGACGGGGCTGAGATGCTATGAATCTTACGCAGCCTCTGTGCGGTGAGTCGCCGAGTTGAATCTTGCGATGACTGCGGATGACGTGATGTGTGGTGCCGTGGTTTGCCGGTATGGAACGAGTTTGTTGGGTGTATGTTACTTGTGCGTAAACACCGTTCTCGCAAAAGGTGAAGGTGACAGGCTTCTCCGTGGTGGCAGGCTCCTCCGTGGTGGTGGTCTCCTCCGTGGTGGTGGTCTCCTCCGTGGGGGTGGTCTCCTCCGTGGGGGTGGGCTCTCCCGTGGTGGTGGGCTCTCCCGTGGTGGTGGTCTCCTCCGTGGTGGTGGTCTCCTCCGTGGGGGTGGTCTCCTCCGTGGGGGTGGGCTCTCCCGTGGGGGTGGGCGTTTCCTTGGTGGCGGGCGTTTCCGTGGTGGCGGGCGTTTCCGTGGTGACGGGTGTTTCCTTGGTGGCGGGCGTTTCCGTGGTGGCGGGCGTTTCCGTGGTGGCGGGTGTTTCCGTGGTGGCGGGTGTTTCCGTGGTGGCGGGCGTTTCCGTGGTGGCGGGCGTTTCCGTGGTGACGGGTGTTTCCTTGGTGGCGGGTGTTTCCTTGGTGCCGGGCGTTTCCGTGGTGGCGGGCGTTTCCGTGGTGGCGGGCGTTTCCGTGGTGGCGGGCGTTTCCGTGGTGGCGGGCGTTTCCTTGGTGGCGGGCGTTTCCTTGGTGGTGGGCGTTTCCTTGGTGGTGGGCTCTTCCGTGTTTACGGTATCATTCGCGTATGGAGCAGGGGCAGAGGTGTTGAGCATTTTCGTGCCATTTTCCCATTTGAGAATGAAGAAGGTAATGAGCGCAAAGGTAGTGATAACCAGAACGGCAAAAATCAGCAGCAGGTTGGTGGAGGGGCGGTAAGTGGTCTCGGCCGGAGCTGCGGCGGGAGATTTGCGGGCATGCAGCCACACGGCGGATATGTTGTCGGAGCTGCCGTTGGCATCTTTAAAAGCCTCTTGAGCCAAGTAGAGGAGGGTGTCTTGCTGCTCCTCAGGGGTAGATGCCTTCCAGTGGGGCATTTCCCACAGTTTTTCAGGGAGCTGGTTCCAGAATCCGTCACAGCAGAGGATGAAGGTGCTGGTAGCAGAATAAGTGCCTTGCTTGACGTGAGGTTTGAGCTTGGATGACGCCCCCAGCGCTTGGGTAAGGATGCACTGGTCCGGGTGGTTGCGTGCATCTTCCGGGGCGACTTCCCCTTGGTCAATGAGAATGCGCAGCAGGGAGTCATCTTTGGTGAGCAGTTCCCATTGCTTTTTGTGAGAAATGTAAGCGCGGCAATCGCCGATGTTGACGGCGGTGTAATGACCATCACATGTGTAAAGCACCACGACGGCAGCTTTGCCGCTCAGGGAGGCTTTGCCACCACCCTCGCGGATGATGGTAGCGTGCGCCTCGAGCAGGGCTGAGCAAAGGATATCCGCCGCCTCTTGGGGGCCTGCTCCCTTAGCGAGGTCGTTTTCCCATGTTTTTTTGAGTTGCTCCACCGCAATGCGGGCTGCGCGCGCGCCGCCTACGTGGCCGCCCGCGCCATCTGCCACAATGGCTAATTGGGCATACTCCGAATCCCAGCAGCCAATGGCGTCTTGCTGAGAATCACGGTTGCCCAGCAGGGACAACGCCGCGCAAAGTGTGGAGTCTACCGGGTGTTCTGATGTGGGATTGAGTGAGGGTACCATGGTTGTGTGAAAATGGTGTGGTGTTAGTGTGAGGGGGGGGAGGTTATGCCCAAGCAAATGAGCTGTCGCAGAAGGGGATGAATCTTAAATCCGTGTGGCGGGAAACATTCAGAATCTCGCCGTGGTGTATTTCCGTCGGGTCGAAGTGGATGATGCTGCCGGAGCCTAATTTTGTAATCTGCTTGCCGGCAGGTGATTGTACGAGGCTGAACGTCCGCTGCTCAGCAGAATAGCTGAGGTGCAGCTGCTCTGCATCCACTTCGGTATCTTGTACCAGGGCTACTTCCATCTCAGCCGCGCTGCCTATGCGGGTGAGGGGCTGCGTAATCGGGAATACTTGCCCCACCATGGGGCCGGAGATGGCTACCAACCAGCCCAAGGGATGCGTGGCTGCAACCATGGCCGGTGCAGCAGGCTGCGCGGGGTATGTAGGCTGCGCGGGGTATGTAGGCTGCGCAGGGTATGTAGGCTGCGCGGGGTATGTAGGCTGCGCAGGGTATGTAGGTTGCGCGGGGTATGTAGGCTGCGCAGGGTATGTAGGCTGCGCAGGGTATGTAGGCTGCGCAGGGTATGTAGGCTGCGCAGGGTATGTAGGCTGCGCGGGTGGTATGGGGGGGAATACCGGTGCTTCGGGCTGCTCGGAGTGGATGTTAATCGGCTCTACATGCAGGTAGTGAGAGCCGGTCCCCGCAGGCGCATAGGCATTGTTGGCGAACTGTGAGGGCTGCGGGTGGAGGTTGATTTGCTGCATCCGGTTGTATCCTGTTGTTTCCGCACGGGGGAGGTATACCTCTTGGGTGGGGATGGCATGGTGCGAGGGCATGTTCAGTTGCCCCACTTGCTGAGCGTAGTTTGCCACCTCTGCCGGGGGGGTATAGGTGCCATACCCGGCGGAGAAATCCGGCTGTGCGTCTTGAGGTTGCGCATAGTTGTTGTAGTCAGCTCCGGGCGCGGAGCCATTTGCCGGGATGTACTCCGGCTGCGGGTTAAGGTCAATTTGCTGCACACGAGTATAGCCTGTTGTCTCCGCCTTGGGCAGATACCCCGGCTGTTGGTTGAGGTCAATCTGTTCCACGTGGGCATAGCCCGTTGTCTCCGCCGGTGCGGCCGGGGTATTGTATGTATTCGCGGGGATGGTGGGCTGCGGTGACGGCCGGTTGAATGCGTTTTCTGCCGTCGGTACATCTGCGTCCTCTTCTGTACTGAGCGGGTTGATGTTAACCTTCGTCAGGGGAATGCGGAAGGGCATGGTTTCTTGGTCGCCCGCTTCCTCGCCGCAATTGACGGGGGTGATGTTCACCGCAGGCATTTGGAAGGGCATGGTTTCTTGGTCGCCCGCCTCCTCCCCGCAATTGACGGGTGTGATGCTCACCGCAGGCATTTGGAAGGGCATGGTTTCTTGGTCGCCCGCTTCCTCCCCGCAATTGACGGGTGTGATGCTCACCGCAGGCATTTGGAAGGGCATGGTTTCTTGGTCGCCCGCTTCCTCTCCGCAATTGACGGGTGTGATGCTCACCGCAGGCATTTGGAAAGGCATGGTCTCATCCTCATGATAGGCATAGTCAGGAGGAGATTGCAGTTCTTCTTGCGGGGGGGTAGCCTGAAGCTGTTCGTCCGGTGTGGGCGATTGTTCGTCTATCGGATATTCGTTTTGAGAGTTGCTCATGAGTGTAAAAAAAACGCGATGAAGTTTGCCTATATAGTAAAGACGTTGTGTATGGTAAAATTGTTCAAATTATGTGTCACATGCCGTGAGCTTTGGGGCGGAGCGGGAAGATGGCGGTATCCGTTTCCTCGACGGTGTATTCTATCTTACCGTCTGCCGTTTTGGTGTAGAAGATGTAGTAGATGCGTTCGTTCGCTTTGTCGTGTAAGTTGACCGCACTGTGATTGTTGACGATGGTAATGATGACGTCTCCGTTCGGGTACTTACCGCCTTCATTCGGTGTTTTCTCCGTGAGCCTGCCGTGCAGGGTGATGAGTGCAGCTTCTGCATCACTGCTTGTCACTTTGTCCAGTATGCAGGTGTAGGTAGCGGTGGTGGGCTCGGCGCCCTCTTTGTGCTGCGGAATGGGAATGAGCACCACGTCACCCACTTTCGGCTTCGTGGGGAGAGTCAGCTCACCCTTTATCTTGTAGATTTTGACACCTTCATGGTCACCCTTGGTCGGGGTGTCATAACTGAGCTCCGGCGAGGCCAGGTTATGAGTTTTGCCGTTTCCTACGGTAGAGGTTCCCTTCGTCGGGCTGTGCGCGGTAGTGGACTTGCTGCTGTCTACCGGGCCGCCCGGGGTGGTATCTTCCGGCGTGGGCGCTGCATGGCGGATGTAGTCCGTTACGGCGATTTTTTCGCGCTTGTCCTTGAGCATGAACACAAGCGAGATAACGCCTGCAATGAAGGCTGCGATGCTCGTGTAGAGGTATATGCTTCTCTTGTTCATTGGTGGTGAAAATGTTTACTCTTCTAATCGGAAAATGAAAAGGCATGAGCCGAGTACTACGTCTGCACTGCGGCGTATTTTAGCGGTCTGCTGCGGCTTCAATTCAACCCCGTTGACTGCGGTGTAGAAGGTGCGCTCACTTGCTTTTTCCAGCAGCATGTAGGGGCCGCACTCGTCTTCTCCGTACGTGAGATGCAGGTGGTAGGGGGAGACGAACATATGGGGGATGCGGACCTCATTGTTCGCGTGTCTTCCTATGCGGATTTTGTCCACCTCACGCATTTGTTCGATGGGCACACTCCACGAGAAGACTCTGTCATCCTCATTGCTCAGTTTGCTTTTGATGGTGAGCTGCTTGTAGTTGAGAGAGGCCTTTTTCACTACGGAGGGGAAGGCAGCGGCCGTATTTTGCGGAGTTGCCTTCCTTTGCTTAGAGGTGGCGCTTTGGTGCTCACTGCTGCTGCGCTTACCGGTGGTGATGAAGAGGACGGCGGAAAGGGCACCCACACCCAGCAAAACGTAGGTCAATATACTGCGCACATGAGTTTTACGGTGCTGCGTCTGCTTGACCATCAGGAAAAAGTGTTTTGCCGGCTTGCCTTGGCTGTCAACAGCGATGAGTATTTCTTCCCCGGCGTGAAGATACACGCGTTTCTCCGTGAGCAGGGCTGCCGGTAGAGGCTGCTCTGCTGCGGCGTATTGCAGCTCTTGCATGCCCTTATTCGTACTTTTGAAGGCTGCAATGACGGGGGTGAATCCTTCCGTCGTGTTGAGTTTGCGCACCATAATTCGGCACAGTCCATCCGTGCGTGCCGTGTAGCTGTACCAAGCCACTTTGCCGGAGCCCCCGTTCACCACGGGAGCCGTGGCGGCTGGGCTTGCAGCGGCATTCGTGCCGATTATCCATGAGAGGTAGGTGTGGCTGTAGCTTTCATCTTCCTCCTTATCCGGCAGCAGTTCCGGTGCGTATGTTTGCAGTTGCTCGGGGTTGATACGGTAGGTTTCAAAAATGCGCTTGATGGTGTCCGGCGGCGGTAAGCGTAGGGCGTTCCCGGGGGTATTGTTGAGTGCTGTTTCCGTACCATCCTCACAAAAGACCGCCACAACGTGCGCATGGTTTTTGACGACTTCCGCATTATTGCAGCGGTGTTCGCCATTTGCGCTTATTTCTCCGCAGGTGAACTTGTTGCTCAAGCCTTTTGCATAGCTCATGATGGTGCCATGCACGGCTGCCGCCAAGGGGTTGGCCTGTGGGCCGGGGGCTTCGCGGAACTCTTGCGGGTGCCCCGCTCCGAGCAAGTGCCCTACCTCGTGTGAGAGGGTATGGTAGCTGTCTACGGTGCTGTCTATGCCTACACAACACACGTAGCCTGCATTTTCAAACTCGCTTTGCCGCCGGCGTAACTCATGGATTGATTCCGGAATCGGGTGGGAAATCGGTATTTCATTGAAATAGAAGTGGTATGGATGAATAGCCAATCCGGCGGTTTCCGCATGTTTCTTCCCGGGCATGCGGTTCACCAAGATAATCACCAAATCCGCTTTTTTCTCTTTGCGTACTCTTACTGCCGTGGCATCCGCTTTATATTGTTGAATCGTGTGCCGGATGATGGCTGCCGGGAGGTCGCTCCGTAGGTCGCTCCGTATGGCGGTTAAATAGGTGCTTATTTTCGCATCAAAGTAGTACGGTTTATCGCAATAGGTGAAGCCTACGCTGTCGCTCAAGCCGGAGTTTTCCAGCAAGGCCTCGAGTTGTGCCTTCTTTGTGGCGATATGGTGTAGGGTGCCGTCCCCTTTCTGCTCCAGAGCGTCTTTGGCGCTGGTTTCCACCACAAAGAGGATGTGGATGTTTACTTTGCGCTGAGAATCAGGCACGTCTCCGCCCCAGGCTGATACCGCCAGTATGAGGCAAAGTATCAGACTGTACAGTAACGCTGCAGGGCCGCCGTGGTGCATGAAAAAAATGAGGGGAAGGGGCGTCTTTTCTTACAGAGTCCGTTTACCAAAGCGGGCGGAAGCGGATTTCTCCCGTGTGGGGGTCTCGCTCCCATACGCCCTCCGGCCTGATGATGTCCGTGATGTCTGCTTGCTTGACCACGATGGTCTTGTTCAGGAGCGCTTCCAAGGTTGTGTTGAATCTGCCGAATCGTATGTCCTCCGTCTCATGTACTTCGGCGGTCGTAATGCGTACCCAAGAGCCATTGCGGTATACGAAGGTGCCGTTCGTGCTGTCGAGGTCGCTGACGTAGTAGTAACCGCTCCCCCGTGATGATTTGGTGATGGAGGCATGTCGGCGGCTCAGTGTATCATACCCGGGACCGTTGGGGATGATGTCTGCCGGGGCTGTACGCCCGATGATGTATTGAGATTGCTTCATGCTGCGATGCTAGAATTTCAGAAGTTTATGGTTAGGGGTGATGCACACGTTGCCGTCCGGTGTTACCTCCAGCTCGTTTTGTCGTTTTCGTCTTTGACTGCGTAAGTGATGCTCACGCTGCCGTCCGCTGTTACCTCCAGCGTGGCCAGTTCACGTGCGTGGTCTTTGATGAACTTGTTCCACCCGTCACCCGTGAGCACTGTACAGTCGTTTTCAATTTTCGTTTGTTGGATTTCGTTTATGGGGATGGTGATGGTAAACTGTTCCGGTTTGCCGTTGCTGTGGGTGATGTAGAGGTGGAGCCTCAAGCTGTCCACGTTGTAATCGGGTGTGCTCTGATTCCCCGCAATTTCCGCCACGGCGGTCTGTGAGGTGATGAGGTGTACTCGGGTGTAGATGCGGTAGGTTTCACCGGGGGTGAGCTCGGGGCTTATCCACGTTTCGCACCCGGTGTTACGGGCATCACCCAGGTGCCCGGCTTCATCTGCTGTGGGAGGGCCGGAGTAGGTGCTATACAGTTTTGCAGCTTTGCCCGGGACTTCTTTCACTACGTATAAATCCACATCATGCGCACCCCTCAGCGACTCCCCGTTGGTGGCAAGCTTATGCTCCCAGGTAAGGTTGACGGTGCACGTGCGAGCCTGCTTGCTCGGTGCGGATTCATCGGGCTTGGCGTAATAGGGGAAGATGACGAAACAGAGAATCATGAACACACCCAGCGCGGAACAGAATAAATCCAGCGCTGAGAGCGTAAAGATGTTGAAATCTCTGTGTTTCTTTTTCATGGCCTGCCTCCCCTGTGCCAAACCCGCATTCTGCGAAAAAAAAGGGGGAATAACTGTTTGCTTACTATATCTTATTTCAGCCTTTGTGTACAGCTCATTTTTCGCAGTGGGGTGCCACTTGCTGCTGCTCCTCCTCCGGCAGATTGCGGATGATTAAGGCGGCAAGTGAAAACACCCCCATGGTGACGGTGCATATAAGTGCAAAAATGATGAGTTTCTTTTCTGACATAAGCTTGCGTTTCGGGCTGTTGTGCCTCCCTGTTTATTGCGCGGGAAAAAGCAGGGTGAAGAGACTTTGACCGAGGCGGATGGCATCCCCATCTCTCAGTTTAACCTCTCTGTTGCCGGTAAGTTTTTCATTGTTGACGAAGGTGCCGTTGCGGGAGTTTTTGTCGCTCAGGCAAATGGCCATGCCATCCGCGTCATTGCTGATGGACAGTACGGCATGCACACCGGAAATGGTGGAGTCTTGTATGTGGATGTCCGTCATCTCCTTCGTACGGCCGATGTATAATCGCTCACGCTCCGTCAGCACCGCAAGCTCTATGGTGTATTGCGCCGTCTCGCGGTTGGAGAGCATGCCGACGAGTAAGATGGTTCCGGGCTCCACCGTGGGACTCGCCTTGCGTATGGTGTCGTATTTCTTTTCGTGCTCGAATTTGATCGTAGGGGAAGAGAAGTTTGCTCCATTAAAGGTCAGCAGCTCTTTCGCGCTATCGGCGGTTTGGTCGTACGTCGGGGCTTCTTCTTCCTCCGGCTCGGCTGCGTTGCTGCGCTTGAGCATGGTGGTGAGGTAAATGGTCAGCAGCAGGGAGATGATGAAGACAAGACCCAGCACCACGTCCACCGCGTCCCATGCGCTGCCTCCGGCAGGCGTCTGTACTTGCCCCATGGTCGCAGCCTCACTTTGCCGGCTGAGGGTAAGGCAGCAAGCTGCAAGAATGATTAAAAGTTTATTTGATTGCATGGCTCGGGAGAATTTCTTTTTTGTTGTACAGGCGGTTAATGAAGTTGATGGTGCAGTACTGGGCGCAGCGGTTCAGGTAGCTTTCTTCTTTGCCTTGCACCAAGTGCATGAACCACATCAAGATGCACGACATGATAAGCGCCAGCAGCGTGGTCCAGAAGGCCACGCTCATGCTGCTGATGACGGAGGGCAGCAAGTCTTTATTGGTGGGGTCTAAGTCGGAGGCCACACTCAGCGCCTTCAGAATCCCCCATACCGTGCCGATGAACCCGAGTGTCGGCAGCAACCAAGCGACATAACGCGTCATGTTGTATCCGAGGTCTATTTCCGTTTGTCGGTTTTCCACCTCATCGTGAAGCACGGCGTTGGCCATCTCTACGGAGCGCGTCAACTGCACTTGCGAGGCCATCAGCCCGATGAGCGAGCCCAAGTGGCCGGTGGCATTGAGCTTGCTGATGCGTCTGTGCAGCCCCGGCATTTCGTTGACGGTGAGCAGCTGATTCGGTTCCTCCGGCAAGAGTTGCATGTGGAGTTCTTTTTGCGTGTTTTTGAGGATTGCCCAGCGGATGAATAACTGGCTCATGCCGCAGAAAAAGGCAATCCACATGGCATTTTGCGCCGCAAATATGTTGATTTCTCCCGTCGCTTCCTGCTTGTCCACCAAAAAACAAGCCAGCCACCCCGGCAGGGGTAGGGTATTACACAGCATGATGACCAGCAATGCCAATGACACGGCCATGCACATGGCTATGCCGTGTAGCCGGCGAAGCTGTTTGCGCTCTTGTTCTTGTTTCTGTGCGGAGGGGTACATGTGCGTCTTTTTTTTGCTTGCTATGGGGCTTCAGCGTGTGCAGTCGGCAAATCCGTTGGTGCGGAAGAGGTCGCGCACGGCGTTGGTGAGCTCGGGTTCGGGCGGCTCGGTGTCCGCCAAGGAGTAGGTGAGCCCCAGCTCCGCCCATTTGAACTTGCCCATCTGGTGGAAGGGCAGCACGTCCACGCGCTCTATGTTGCCCAAGCCGTGGGCATAGCGCGCGAGTTTCTCGATGTCTGCCAAGTTGTCCGTCCAGCCCGGCACGAGCACGTAGCGCAGCCACACGGGCTTCTTCATCTCTGCCAAGCGCTCGGCGAACTCGAGGGTGGGCTGCAGGTCTTGCCCGGTGAGCTTGCGGTATTGCGTGCTGTCCCAAGCTTTGATATCCAGCAGCACCAGGTCCGTGGCTGCCAGCAGGGCGTCATCCGCCTGTGCGCCGAGGTGCCCGGAGGTGTCGATGCAGGTGTGCAGCCCTTTCTCCTTGCATGCCTGTAAGATGGCGCGGGTGAACTCCGGCTGGAAGAGGGGGTCGCCACCGGAGATGGTGACACCGCCGCCCGCCGCCTTGATGAATGACTCGTAGCGCCCAATCTCTTCCATCACATCCTCTACGGTGCGCTCCTTACCGCTGCATTTGAATGAGGTGTCAGGGTTGTGGCAATAGCGGCAGCGCAGGCTGCACCCCGCTAAGAACAGGATGAAGCGAATCCCGGGACCGTCTACCGTGCCGCAGGATTCTACCGAGTGAACTGAACCGATGAGTGACATGACAGGATATTGCAGAGTTGTTTTTTGTGATTAGGATTCGATGTAGCCGATGTAGGGCAGGTTACGGTATTTGCCGTTGAAGTCCAGCCCGTAGCCTACCAAGAAGAGGTTGTCGCAGTGCAGGGCGCAGAAGTCCGCCTCGCAGTCATGCTCGCGGCGCCCGGATTTGGTAACCGCCACGGTAGAGGCTACGTCCTTTGCCCCCATGGCGCGCAGGGCGGTGCACACCTCTTTCATGGTGAGCCCGGTGTCCAGCACGTCATCAATTACCAGCACATTTTTGCCACTGCACTCAGGCAGGGCGCTGTGCCACTTGAGCTTGCCCGTGCTGTCCGTCCCTTCATAGCTGGAGATGCGCAGCGTTTGCAGCTCGAAATTGCAGGGCAGCAGTCGCAGCAAATCCGCAGCATACCATACGGCGCCGTTCAGCAGGCACAGCGCCACCACCGGCTCCTCCGCGCCGAATCGTGCCTCTATTTCTCGGGCTACGCGCTTGGTGGCGTTCTGTATCTCTTCCTCCGTGTAGAGAGGGTGGATGTCCATATGGTTTCTTGTACGTGTTGATGCTGTTTGGCGGTGCTGCCGTTTGCCACCGCCGCCTCTGCGGGTGTGAAGCCTTGCGCCCTCATTTTGCCCGCACCCATTGAACCAGAAATACCTCTGAATGTCAAACTCAAACTGCCGTTATGGCAGGCTCTCCGCCTCGCGCCAACTTCCACTTTATCGGGACGGGGCCCAGGGGGCTGTGGCATCGCGGTAGATGGCGCGGAGCGCCGGTTTTTTGTCTGCCGTTTGCAGGTGAATGCCGCTGCGCGTGCTGCGCGGGGCGGGGGCTATGGCTTCGCCGATGAGCTGTGCGCCCAGCCACACGTAGTAGCCTGCGGGTATCTTGCGGGAGGCGTCACCGGGGTGGTACACCACGCGCAAGCGCCCTGCGGTGGTGCCGCAATCCGTGGCGTACAGCATGGCGCCGTTTGCCAGTATGCCCTCCGTGGTGAGCTGCAGCTCGCATTGCCCCACGGAGTCGCACAGGCTGAGGCTGTGCCCCGCTGCGGGCAGCTCGATTTCCGCCGTGTAGCCGCGCTCATGGCTGAGGGGGCGCATCTCGCGCGTGTCGTGCTGCGCAAAGTCCGCCGCAGCCTTGCGGGGCAATCCCGCCGTGCGCCCGGGCAAGCCCATGCCCTTGGCCAAGTTCCCCGCGATGAGCAGGTTACCCTGCGCGGTGGGGTGCGCCCAGTCCATCATCATGCTCGGGTGTGCGCCGCCCACGGTCTTGCCCGTGGTGTCCTGCAAGCCGTGGTTAATGCAGATGTAGTGCACATGCGCCCCCGTGGCGCGGTATTGCTCCGCTTTGGCCTGCAACAAGGTGTTGTAGGCATCGATGCGAACGGCGGGCAGCTTATCCTTGCAGTAGGGTACGCTCATCAGGTAGATGTTTGCTTGCGGCTGCTTGCTCAGCGCGGCTTGCAGCAGCGTCTCCACATCCGCCAGCAGGTCCTGCGGGGCGCGTTTCATGTTCAGGTCATTCGTCCCCAGCATGAGGGTGAAGGTGTGCGGGGCAAACACCTCGCCCGCATAGCTGCCGCGCTTGCCTTGTGCGTCCGGGGTGAGCTCCGTGCTCAGCCCCAGCCAGTTGTGGATGTTGCTGCGCTTCATGCTGGTGGGGCGGCCGGCGTTGTCCGTGTGGTAATGTCGCTCAAAGGTGCCCACGCCCGCCAGTTCGCGTGCCTGCACGTTGAACTGGGCACAGTGCTCGTTGTCAAACACGCCGCCGTTGTACTCCGCGCTGTCGTGTCCGGCGTAAAAGCATGTTTTGCGACAGCCCACGGCATCATACGCTATGCCATTGTCGATGAGAATCTTCTGGAAGTGCCAGCGGTAGGAGTACTCATGCGTGCCGTGGGTGATGGAGTCACCGATGGCCATCCAATCCCCCAAATCCTGCTCCGCTGCACTCAGCGGCAGCAGGTTCAGCGCCAGCAGGGCGTATAGGGTGCCTTTTTTCATGATTTCAGCCGTTCTGCGGGTTAACCGATAGCCTCCAGCACATCCTGCGGCAGCGGGGCTTGGCCTGCTGCTGCTGCACATTGCTCCAGCTGAGCCACGGTGCGTGCGCCAATCAGCACGGAGGTCACTTCCTCACGGCGCAGCAGCCAGCGCAGCGCCAGCTCCGTGAGCGGTATGCCCGCAGCGGAGGCGATATTCTGCAGCTGCTGCACGCGCTCCGCGTCTGCCTGCACTTTTTCCGCATTCAGGAAGACGGAGCTCGTATCCGCCGCGCGCGATACGCTCGGCAGCTTGCCGCCCAAGTATTTGCCCGTCAGCATGCCCTGAGCCAGCGGTGAGAAAACGATGCAGCCCGTTTGCTCCTGCGCCACGGTGGGCAGCACCTCCGCCTCGCAGGCGCGGTCGAGCAGGTTGTAGCGTATTTGGTGCAGCAGGCAGGGCACTTTTTCCTCTCGCAGCATGGCGCAGGCCTGTTGGAACAGCGCGGGCGGGTATTTGGAGAGCCCGATGTAAAGCGCTTTGCCACTGCGGACGATGTCCACCAGCGCGCCGATGGTCTCCTCCAGCGGCGTGTTCGGATCCGGGCGGTGGTGGTAGAACACGTCCACATAATCCAGCTGCATGCGGCGCAAGCTCTGGTTCAGCCCTGAGATGAGGTGCTTGCGTGAGCCCCAGTCGCCGTACACGCCCGGCCACATCAGGTGCCCCGCCTTGGTGGAGATGAACATCTCATCTCGCTGGGCGGCAAAATCACGCTTCAGCAAGCGCCCGAAGCACTCTTCCGCGCTGCCGGGGGGCGGTCCGTAGTTGTCCGCCAAGTCAAAATGGCACACTCCCAGCTCCAGCGCTTTGCCTACCATGGCGCGGCACTCGGCCTCATCCGCACCGCCACCGAAGTTGTGCCACAAACCCAATGAAATTTCCGGCAGCAGAATACCGCTGCGCCCGCATCGTCTGTATGTCATGCCCGTTGTCATCTTGCTAGGGATTGTATAGTCCCCGCCCGCCGTTGTCAAGCAACACTTGTCCCCGCCCGCGGAATAATTAACAGAGGGGGGGGGAGATTATATGTCCGTGAGATAAATCGGAAGTTGAAGCCCCGAAAGGGGCGTTTTCGTGTGAGCCCGAAAGGGCGAACGTTCACGTGAGCGACAGCGAGCGTTCGCGCGCAGGGGCGCAAGCCCCAAGCGTTCGTGTGAGCGTTAGCGAGCGTTCGCGTGAGCCGTAGGCGCCAGCCACGGCGTAGCAAGCGAGCGCAGCGAGACGCGAAGCGGAGCTCCGAGCCGGGGTGGGCGCGTGTTTTTGGTGTTTGCGGCATTTTGAAACAATACCGTATTCCGAGCCTCGCTTTATGTCACCCCTCTGGGGTTCGCATTTGTTTTTTGGGGGCGGTTCCCGGGGTTCCGCCCCTTACGGGGCTCCACCGCGGGCTATTATATGGCGCCCCTCCGGGGCTCCGAATTAGGCTCGCTTGCGCTCGCAAATTATACAAAAAACACCCCTTCAACTTCCGATTTACCTCACTGCCTGAATAAACCGCCGCTCCTCCGTAAAACCGCAAAGATGATGCCGCCTCCCCGCAACAAAAACGCTCGCTTGCGGGGGTGCAGGCGAGCGTGGTATGTCGGAAAAAACGCTGTGTTGGGGCGTTAGCGCAGGAATCTATCCGCCGGGATGAGTTCACGCGGCGTTTGCTTGCCGTCGTGCGGGCCGCGGTTCCACTCCAGCTTGAGGGAGCCGTCAGCACCCTCGCCTTGCACCACGGTGATGGTGATGGGGTGCTTGCCCGCCTTCAGCGGAATACCCTTCTTGCCGGTCTTGGCGGCATCCAGCTCCACGGTGTTGGCCGCGGCGCTTTCCGTAGCGGTGCTGCCGGGCACATAGTTGAAGTCTGCATCCACCAAGTTGAAGTTGTGCAGCTTCACGAATGCCTTTGTGCCGGGTACCTCGCTGAGGGTGAGGTAGAAGTGCCAGTGGTTGCCGTCATCCGGCACATCAATGTAGCCGGTGAAGGTGGTGATGGTGCCTGCGGGCAACACCGTGCTGTTGGGGTGAGCAATGGAGCGCACGGCATCCGCCGGCATTTCCGTGGCGGCAGGCACCCAAGGGGCGGTGGCTTTTGCCTGCTGCATGCTCAAGCCGTACACGCCGGAAGAGTTCGGCGCCGCCACGGCGGGCACAAGGTTCATATCGTAGCTGCGGAAACCACCGCAGGGGTTGCGGCGGGCAGGGGCCTGCGGGTCGCGGTGGTAGTCATACGCGCGGCGGTTCCACAGAGCCATGGCGTTGAGTTGCTGCTGCATCTGCGGGCACTTGCTCTCGGGCAGCGGGGTGCTCTCATGCGGGTCTGCCTCGGTGTCGAAAAGCTCCCAAGCCTCTTGCCCCGTTTTCACGCCGGTGCGGATGGCCTTGAGCCAGCGGCTGCTGCGGTTGTCGAAGAAGATGAGCACCTGCTGCTCACCGCGCACGCGTCCCTTCTTGTCCGCCGTGTAGTCGCGGTACTGAGCCATGCCACCGCCGAAGGCGTATTCCGCGTACAGCACGCGCTGCGGATCGCTGCTCAGCGTGTCATTGCCCTGCAGCAGCGGCAGCAGTGAGCGGCCATCACAGCGGGCGGGCACGGGTACATCCGCCACATCACACACCGTGGCCATCCAGTCCTGGAACTGCGTGGGCGTGGTGCTCACCAGTCCGCCCTTAATCAGCCCGGGGGCGTACACCACACAGGGCACGCGCAAGCCGCCGTCAAACACATCGCGCTTAATGCCATCATGGTTGCCGTAGCTGCGGAAGAAGCTCGGGTCCTGCGCCGGGGCAGGGTGCCCATTGAATCCGCCCACCGCGCCCGGCTCATCATGGCAGCCGTTGTCGCTGGTGAAGATGATGATGGTGTTCTCCGCAATGCCGAGGTCCTCGCACAGCTGCACGAGGTCGCCCACGGCCTCATCCACACGGGTAATCATGGAGGCATGGCGGCGTGCCGTCATCAGCTTGTGGGCGGCGCTGTCGCCGTAGCGCTCTTTGGCGTACTGCTCCCAAGCCTCGCGGTATTGCGGGTGAATGTAGGTGTCCCAGCTGTCGGGAGCGGCGGTGTTAATCATCTTGCCCGGGGTGCCCAGCCACTGCACACCACCCTTCAGACCGCCACCGGCGGGGTATGCCCCGGCAGGAATGCCCAAGCGCGCATGCGGTGCCACATAAGTGAGCGCCAAGAACACCGGCTTGTCTTTGTCCGCCGCTTTCTGGTCCACAATCCACTTCTTGGCGCGCGCCGTGAACAAATCCGTGCAGTAACAGCCATCCAGCGCATCGGTAATCATCTCATCACCATCCCAAATAGCATTGCGGTGGGTCTCCGGGTCGGCATTGCTCTCCTCCTTGGCGTAGTGGCGGTGCCCTGCCAAGTGGTTGTTGTAGCCGAAGAAGAAGTCAAACCCGCGCTTGGTCGGCCAAGCAGGGCAGGTGCTCGGCGTGCCGCCGCTTTCCTGCCCGCCGCCGATGCCCCATTTGCCGATGAGGGCGGTGCTGTAGCCCGCGGCCTTCAGCACACTGGCCAGCGTGTGGCTGTTCTCCAGCGCGGCGTCAAAGCTGTTGTTGCGGATGACCTCCGCATGCCCCTGGTGCAGACCCGTGAACAGCGAGGCTCGTGCCGGTGCGCACACCGGTGCGCAGGTATAGTGGCGCTGCAGCTGCGCGCCTTGGGTCGCCAGCCTGTCCAAGGTCGGCGTGTCGATGCGGGGTGTGCCTGCGTGCTCCGCGGGCTGGTTCAAGCCCAAATCACCCCAGCCCATGTCATCCACCAGCACCAAGATGATGTTCGGCTTCTGCTCAGCGGCCACTGCCGGGCTCATCCACCCCAAGCACAGCGCCATCAGCATTCCTGTAATAAATCCGCGTTTCATTGCACCGTATTCTACCTGTTTCCCCATCGCATTTCAAGCAAAATTCGCGCTCCTCATTACCGCGGGATTTGGGGCGTTCTTGCCATATGTGCATTCCGCCCGATAAATCGGAAGTTGAAGGGGTGATTTGTAACATTCATCCACTCGGAGCGAGGGACTTTAGTCCCTCTTATGGGTTAGCCTCGCGTGTGTTTATGGGACTAAAGTCCCATGCTCCGATATATTTTTGTTGCCGCTTCAATTTCCGATTTATCGCGCTGTTTCGCCATGCAAAAACCGCGTTCCTCGGTGTGGGGAACGCGGGTGAAAATGATTTTGCTTGTTGCTGCGCGCGTTAGCGGCGACGGCGGCGAGCGGCGAGGGCGGCGAGCGCCAGCAGGCTCAGCGTGGCGGTGGTGGGCTCGGGCACCATGGTGGCGGAGAGTGAAACCACACCGCCGTTGAAGCCCATCTCGTATGTATAATCCGCACTCAAACCGCTGAAGATGTCATCCGCGGGCAGGGTGGTGCCTGCGGTAATGTCCTCGCCATCCAGCTTGAGGGAGTCCACCCCGGTGAAGAGCTCGAGGCTGACGCCGGAGTAGAGCTTCTCCAGCATCTCCGGAGAAAGCCCGAGGGTCATGCCCGAGGCGAGCTCGACAGAGCTGCCCATGGCAAGGCTGCCTGCGAGGTTCAGGGTGGAGTCGGCGGAGAACTTGAGGTTGGCATTCAGCGTGGCGCCGGTGCCTGCCGTGAGGGTGCCTACGGAGATGGTGGTCTCGCTGGCGGTGTTCGCCGTGCGAGCCTCCGCTGCCTTGAAGGCGCCGAATACCGTGTCGCTGTCCAGCGTAAGGGTGGCGAGTGTTGCCGTGTTACCCAAGATGACGGAGGTTGTGGAGCCGTTTACCACCTCGATGGCCTTCACGTCGAGGGTGGCAAGCACATCCACGTTCACATTATCGAGCGTCAGCTTCTCCGCCGTGACGGTACCGGAGTATTTGTCGAAACCGTCCGAGTAGGATGATGCGGTTACGTCTCGGAAGGTGACGGTATCTGCCGTGATGCTACCGTTATTGTTTGTGCCGATTTTAGCTTTGTTGCCTTCCACCGTTACGGAGGCTTGACCGCCATTGATGCGGCTGGCGTTACCTTTCACAATGTTTCCTTTGATAACGCCACCCTTGATGGTGACGGAGGTATCGCCGATGGCTCCACCGTTGCCTCCGGCATTAATATCTCCGGTGATGGTACCACCGTTGATGACAATGGAGGCGCTGACTACTTTGCCGTTCGTTTTAGAACCGCCGATAACGCTACCGTTGACCGTTCCGTTGTTGATGGTGAGATTGACCTTCTCGATGACACAGCCATTGTTAACGGTGCCACCTACGATATCGCCCATTACCTGACCACCATGTACAAACAAGTTGAAACTCTGGGCGTTTGCGTTGTTATATGCGCCGGCAATCGCAGCGGTTTGCCCACTGTATAGGCCATTGCCGATTTCGGCACCGCTTACCACTTCAAGTGTGAGGTTTCCGGCATCGGCTCCGTTCATCGTACCGAATATGGTGGACACGGTTTTTCCTGTGACCTGCACATTGATATCCCCGGAGTGGTTACAGTTCGTTATACCTGACCAGCCTGCTGCAGAAGTGAGCTTAATCGTTTTCGTGTCGGATGCTGTGGAGTTTGTTACCAAATAAGCAGCGCTCGCTGCAGCTGTGTCTGTGGTTGCACTGTAATCAACGCCACTGGTATCCGCGGTGTTGACGCGCAGAGTAATCGGCATGGGCAGCAGCGAGGTGTTACTGACGTGACCGGATACAGCAGCAGCGTCTTGTTGAGTCAGGTAGGCATTTTCTGTGGAGACCATACCCTCCGTGGTGGGGGCATAGGCCGTGTCTGTCCAAGTCAGATTGTTTACCGTGCCGTTTGCTCCGGATGCGGAGATAATAATGCCGTTCAGCCCTTGACCCTCCGTGGCATTCAGGCCTTGACCGATGAGCATATCGCCGAGCCATACGTAGTAACCGCTCAGCACGTTGTCAGTGGTATTGCCGTTGTGCCAAGCAATGCGGATATTGCCCTCCTCGGCCAAGGTGGAATTATCCCAGCAGAAGAGGACATCGCTACCCCACATGATGTAGCCCTCACTGAGGTTCAGCGTGCCGCTGTTGGTGCCATCACCCAGCGAGATGCTCAGGGCATTGTCTGCGCTCGACCAGCCGTTCGCAGCTCCATCACCGAAGTTAGCGCTGAAATCTACCGTGTAACCACCCTCCATGGTGAAGGCGTTTTCTCCATACAGGTATGCCTCACCTGCAGCCACGGTGCCGTTGGTGCCGACGGTGGCGCCGCTCCAGCTTGTGGTGCCCATGCGCTGCAGCCCTGCCGTGCGCCCGCCGATACCCATGGCCTGCGCTAAGTTGCCTGCCATGAGGATGGTGCCCTGGTCATTGGGGTGCAGGCGGTCGCCGGGTTTGTTGAAGAAAGCATCATGTCCGGTAAAGCACTTGTCTGAGGTGATGTCTACCATGCCGCGGGTTACATCCACATACACCACATTGGTGCCGGTAGATGCTGAGTATGCTTTTGTCCACGCCTCCAAATTGCGATTGAACTCCTGAGCTGCGAAGTGGTCTTCATTGCGGTTGTGGTTAGCATGAGCCCCCCACGGAGTGATGGACAGCATATAGAAGGTGTCGCCCTCGTTGCATACGTCGCTCACGATGGTTGCCATGGTGCCCCAACTTTCACCCTCCACCCAGTTGTAGGTACCGGTTGTGGTGTCGTAGCTCACAGAGCCTCCCAACATTTTTTGTATTTGGGTGCAATAGGTATCCGTTGATACGGGGTCTGATGTGTCGGACAGCAAGTCATTGGTGCCCATCATGCAAAACCACGTGTTGCTATCGAAGCTCTCAGCTGTAGAAGCGGTGGAGTGACCACTGTAATTGACACCACTGCTGTAGTTTTTGCCATCGACTGAGGCTGAGGTGCTACCGCTGATAATGTTGTGAGTGCGACCGGAGGCTTGGGCAAGGTGCACGTTGGCGAACTCTGCACCACCGTAGCTGCTGCCGGCGTCTTCTGTGTGTCCGGGGGTGCTGTAATATCCCTCACGCGGACCGACAATTTCGTTTTCAATGCCGTTATCCGTCAGAATTTTGAAGAATTGCCAGCGATAGCTCTGGTCATCCACACCGTGGGTGATGGAGTCTCCCAAGAAGGTAACGCGCCCCACCGTGGTGCCATCTGTACGCTGGCTGACAAAGGGCTGGCTGTAGTCCACCGGAGGAACGTAAGAGCCGGTGTCCAGCGTGGAGGTCGTGTTGAGGGTGACGCCGGTGACGTAATTCAGGTTCACGTAGTAACCGTTAGTGACTGTGTTGCTGCCGGCTTTTAAGTCACTTGTTTTATAAAGGTCAAAACTTTCTCCTGCTGTGTTCTTAGCAGATACGACTACGCCGTTAGTGGAGCTGTTGGTAATGTACAGCGTAAGGCTGTCATTCACGGCGTATTTGTTGAGGTTGTCATATGAAATGTTAATTTCGGAAGCTTTCCATGCTTTGTTGTCCCAATATCCGCTGAGGTAGGGTTCACGTGAGCCGTTATCTACGGAGGTGTCTGCATTATCGGCTAAACCATAATCTGCGGCATTGTCATCCCACAACAACATGTAACCTCCGCTCTTGTAGTCATTGGAGTTCACGTAGCTGACCAGTGAGCTGAGGCTGATGGTGAGCTCTACAGAGGTGTTGGCTGCAGATTCTACCGCAAAATAGCCTTTACCATTGTAAATGACGTTATTCTCCTCATCACACCATGCGTTTGTCAGGTCGGTGTATGTGGCTGCGTAAGCATGGCTGAAACAAGCGGCGAGAAGGGCTGAGAGAAAGAGTGTCCTTTTCATGGTGTGACGATGTGCGTGATGCTGGAAATTTGTAATCCCTATAAGTCTGGAAGGGGATTCGATTAAATTTTAGCAAGTGAGCCGCAGAAATCAAGCCAAAAGTTGCACTAACAATGAAAAAAAGCAAAATCATGGTAAAATTATTGGAAATGCCTTGCAAAAAGCAGGTGAATAGGGTATTTTGGTGGGGTAACAACACAACAACATAGCAACTATGCAGCTCAATACAGCAGTACTCGCAGAGAAGGGGCTTAAGCTGAATCCGGCACCGGCTCCCGTAGGTTCTTACGTCAATTGCATTCGCACCGGCAACTACCTGCACTTGTCCGGCGGCATCTCCATCAACGGGGATGTGTCCTACTTCGGCAAGTTGGGGCAGAATGTGAGCATAGAAGACGGCCAGAAGGCCGCGCAGGCAGCCATTTTGAACCGCTTGGCGGTGATTGAGGCGGAGCTGGGCGGTTTTGAGAAGCTCAAGAAGATTGTTGCCATCAACGGTTTTGTGAACTGCACGCCGGACTTCACGGATCAGGCGAAGGTGCTCAACGGGGCATCCGACCTGTTGGTTGCGCTGTTCGGACCGGAGGCTGCGCACTCCCGCTCCGCTGTGGGCGTGGTGAGCCTGCCGCTCGGCGTGGCGGTGGAAATCAACATGATTGTTGAGATTGAAGCTTAAGGAATAAAAGGGTAGGGGGAGAGCGCCATGGCAACGGTCATACTCGGGGTGTGCGGCTCCATTGCCGCTTATAAGGCGGCGGATGTGGCTTCTCGCTTGGTGAAGCTGGGGCATGAGGTGCACTGCGTGTGCACGCCCACGGCTTTGCAGTTTGTGACGCCACTCACGCTCATGACGCTCTCCCGCAACCCGGTCATTACGACCTTTGAGGACGAGACCGGCAGCTGGGTGCCGGTGCACATCGACCTCGCGCAGCGTGCGGATGTGCTGGCTATCGTGCCTGCCTCCGCCAACACGATGGCATGCATGGCGCAAGGCTTCGCGCCGAATGCCCTCACGAGCCTGTACCTGGCAAACCGCGCGCCGGTACTCATTTTCCCCGCCATGAACGGCAACATGTGGATCCACCCCGCCACACAGCAAAATGCCGCCATTCTCGCCGCTCGTGAAAATCACCGCATCATCGGCCCCGCGGAGAGCGGTATGCTTGCCTGCGGGGTAGAAGGCAAGGGCCGCCTGGTGGATGTGGACACCATTGTGCAAGAGATTGTAGCCGCGCTGTAAGCCGGGGAGTTCCCGAGGCATGCAGTTATATCGGAGCTTCAAATTCGCCTCTGCTGCGCGATAAATCGGAAGTTGGAGGGGTGTTTGTTGAATAATTTGCGAGCGCCAGCGCCTGCCACGGCGTAGCTGCGCAGCAGCGAAGACGGGAGCGGAATTCAGAGCCCCGGAGGGGCGCCATCCAATAGCCCGGCGGTGGAGCGGCGAAGCCGCGGAACCCCGGGTAGCGTAAAAAAATAAAATTGAGCCCGGAGCGACGGAGCGAAGCGACGCAGCGTAGGCCGACATATAATGGCGAGGACCGGAGCGAAGCGACGCTCCGAGCCGGGGTGGCGCGTGTTTTTTGTGTTTGCGACATTTTGAAACAATGCGGCATTTTTGCGCTACGCTTTATGCCACCCCCGGGGTTCGCATTTATTTTTTTGGGGCGGTTCCCGGGGTTCCGCCCCTTACGGGGCTTCACCGCCGGGCTATTTTATACCGCCCCTCCGGGGCTCAAAATCCCGCTCGCTGACGCTCGCAAACTCCCCTTCAACTTCCGATTTATCGGGCACGGATGCCTTATTAGGTGTTCCCCTATCAACGCATCTCAAACAACCCGCTTACCCGGGGGATGGAGGCTCCTCAGTTTTGCCTGGGAGTCATGGGGCAGGTGACGGCAACAGGGGGATTTTCCGCGAGTAAGGTGTGCTCCAGCGCGGTGCACAGGCGGGAGTGCAGGTGTTGCAGGGTGATGTTCTGGCTTTCCGGCAGGCTGTTGGCAGCAAGCAGCAATTGCAACCA
>CAJGCY010000025.1 GCA_904501955.1 uncultured Akkermansia sp.
ACGGCAATTTATGCCACGCATTCTGTCACCACAGGTTCCCTGGGTTCCATTAAATTTCTTACCCTAACAGGGGTTCCGCGGCTTCGCCGCTCCACCCCTGCCTAACGTCCGTCGCCCTAAAGGGCTCTGAATTCCGCTCGCTACCGCTCGCAATCTCCCCTTCAAATTCCGATTTATCGCTCAGGAAATAGGAGCGAGGGGGGAATCAAAGGCGTGCAGGATTACACCTGCCAAATTCCCTTATTGGCGAGAGCGGTGTGCAGGGAGTCCAAAACTTGCTGCGCGGAATACCCGGCGGCACGGAGTGAGGCCAATGAGCGAGCTCCGTCACGCTTGGCCAAGCGTTTACCGGCGTTATCACACAACAAGCCGTGGTGACAATATGCCGGAACCGGCAAGGCCAAGACAGCTTGCAAAACGCGGTGTATGTTCGTCGCGGCAAATAAATCCATACCGCGAGTAACGTGGGTCACGCCCTGCGCGGCATCATCCACCACCACCGCTAAATGATAGCTGGCGGGCATTTCTTTGCGAGCCAACACTACATCCCCGTACTCCGTGGGCACACAGCGCTGCACACCGCGGTGTAAATCATGCCACAGCGGACAGCCGATGAGGTCTTGCGCCCGTTGCATATCAATACGCCACGCATGAGCATCCCCACGGGCAATGCGTTCCGCAGCCTGCTCCGGTGACAAGTGGCGGCACGTGCCGGGATACAGGCAACCCAAGGTCGCATGCGGGGCTCTCCCCATCTCCGCAATCTGCGCTTTAATCTCGGCGCGCGTGCAAAAACAAGGGTACAACAAGCCCATAGACTTCAGGCGCTCCAAGGCTTGCGCATATACATCGAAGCGCGTGCTCTGCACCATCACCTCTCCGTCAAAGCGCAAGCCGACCCATGCCAAGTCTTCATACATCAACTCCACCCACTCCCGGCTGCGGGAGCGGGTTACATCAATATCCTCCACCCGCAGCAGGCAATGGCCACCGTGGGCATCCGCCAAGCGGCGAGCGCTCAATGCGGCAAGAAGATGCCCCACGTGCAGCGGACCGCTGGGCGTGGGGGCGAATCTTGTTATAACCCGTTCGGGCATCAGAATGTAGCGTTGTAAATAATCTGAGACACGCGCTCTATGCCCTCCTTTGCCAAGATGGAGGCGGGGTTGATATCCTTTGCTCGGTAGTAGTGAGCCAGAGCGGAACCATATTCATGGCGTTTCTCCGCAGCTTCCGCAGCTTTCAGCGCCGCGGTGAAATCCGCAGCAGCGACCTCGAAATCATGCAGAGCTTTAATAAACTCCACATCCTTGCTCAGTTGTTTACCGAAAATGGGGTCAGGGTCTGCATCATTCTCTTTGCGGCGAGCAACAAGCTTCTCATAAGCCATGCCTGCGCCCATAGCACCCTGCTCTTCAGCAATTTTCCTGTAGCTCGCTACCTCATTGTCCACCTTTTCCACAAAGCGGATAATGTCCTCGTACTGGCGGCCGAGCTGCGGGTCCAAGGCAGCAACCACCTTCAGACGCTCACGCTCAGCATAAATGCGGCGGAAATCCTTGGCATCACAGTGCTTAACGAAATCCTCTTTCTCCCGATCATAGCTGTCAAACCTGGTCAGCTCCTCTTCACCCTTCTGCAAATTGGGGTTGCGGGGCCAAATGATGCCGGCTCTCGTAATTTCTTCATTGAAGACATCATCCTTACCTTGACGCAGGGCTTTATATGCATTGCGAATGTGGAGGTCACTCTGGCGCTTCTTACCTGCGGTGTAACTCAGCAGCAGAGAATCGTCAAAATCGGCATCCAGCTCCTTCATGCGTGTTGCAATCTGCTCCACCGTGTCGTAGTCACGGGCGTTCATGGCCGTCAGCGCGCGTTTACGCAGGGTCCAATACTCCGCAATGCGGCGACGAGATTCCGTAGGGAACATCGCCACACTCTGCATGAACTCACCGATGGCCACGGCTGCAATCAAGCGGTTGGTTGCCTCGCCGAGCTTGTTCTGAGCCATCAGGTTAGCGATGGATTCCATGCTCTGGTCAATGTCACGGCGAGCATTGGCGGCAGCAGCATCCAACACATTGATGGTGGGGGGCATACCGGTAATACCGGTAATCATCTTGTAAGCATCGGACTCTTTGTCCATGTTCAACTGCGTATCACCATCACGGAAGACATGGCGGTACGTGCGAGCACCGATGACGGCATGGTCAAAGCGGCGCTGCAAGAAGAAGCTCAACACCATCGCTTGGTACTGAATCTTAGCCTGAGCCAAAGCGGCGGCATTTGCGGCATCATTGGCACCTTGCTTTGCCTTACCCTCCGCAATCTTCTGCGTATTGAACGCAATGCGCACCGTGTGGCTGATGCCGGCGTTGCCACCGGACTTACCCTGAATGTTACCGATGTTACCACCACCGGAGCCCTTCTGGGTATTTTGATTGGTCAGTGAATTGGTTTTCTTGACGAGCTTCTCAATCTCGCGATCCAGCTCACGGTTTGCTTCATCACGGCGCACGTTGGCACGCTGCGCATCCAGAGCGCTCACAATGCCGCTGGCCAATACACCGGCCTGCTGCCCATCCCCGGGGAAATCGGATATTTCATACAGAGACATGCCGATTTTCACCAAGACCTTGCTGCCGACCGGCCCGGCGTTTCTCGTGTACTTTTGTGTCAGGTCTATCAGCTTTTCAATGGTCTTGCGGTACTTTTTAGAAGCCTCCGTATCATCCGGTGACTGGTTGAGGTACTTCTCAAAGCGCTCACGCACCATGGCATTGTTACCCACATCGAACTTGCCGCCATTATAGGACACCGTATCCGTGGAGGGGTCAAGCAAGGGGA
Organism: uncultured Akkermansia sp.; assembly: GCA_904501955.1. Lineage (GTDB taxonomy): Bacteria > Verrucomicrobiota > Verrucomicrobiia > Verrucomicrobiales > Akkermansiaceae > Akkermansia. The sequence continues at coordinate 2,851 of CAJGCY010000025.1, forward strand.
GCTCCATACCGAAAGCTTGCGGGGGCGGCGTTTCCCCCACGCGGGTGGGGTCATCATCCACCACGCCGGCTTGGGCTTGAGAGGCGCGACCACTGGCATCAAAACTGCTGGGGGCTGTGGTAGGCATCTGCGCTTGGGCGAAACCGCACAGTGCCGAAAGCAGAGTTATGGAATATAAGGTTTTCATCAGCTGGCTTCTACATCTACTACAATTAATATACCTTTTACAGAGGAGCCGTCCGCCTGCATGCCATTGGCGCATTTTACAGTGAAGACGTAATCCATACCCTTACGAATGTTGGTGGCAAGAGAAGTACCGGCGGGCACATAGATGCCCAAGTGGTGGTGATCTTCCGTGAGAATCTCCACCAAACGGCTACCGCCGTGTGAGTGAACATCCATGACCGAGGCTTTGATTTGGTACGTATTACCCACGGCGGAGGAACCACGTTTGATGTAGTTTTCCACCTTTAATTGACCGTTTCTGGCGGCAGGGGAGTCATCTTCCCCACGATTGATGATAAAAATAAGGAGCGCAACCACAGCCAAAACAGCAACTGCAACGCTTACATACACTACAGGAGCTGAGGAGCCGCCTTTTTTTCTTCTTCTTGAACCTGATGAACGAGCCATATTTTGATTCTGAGTTATTAAAATTATTCCCAACGGGTTCTACGCACACCGATGTAGGCGAGCACAATACCGACGACGATGTGAATGCCGAGCACAATGAGACTCATGTTGTGCGAGGCAAACTCCGTCTGCACGATGCTGTCCACCACATCGGCATACTCCTTCTTAACGCCGGAGAGGCTACCACTCCAAGCCCAGTACGCAGAAATAAAGGGCTGAGTAATCAGCGCCAGCACCTTATTGAGCGCAAGCACGGCACCGGAAAGCGGCAACTGGAAGCCGACCAAATAAATGCTGAGCAAAGATGCTTGATCCGCCGTGCGCGTATTGGCGGAGATACCGAGGCAAACACTGGTCATCGCAGCATTCGCCAGCAGCAAGAACACGAGGTGATTCACGAGGTCCATCTCCACGCCCCACCAGAAATGAACGAAGAGGAACATCCACAGGCTCTGCACCAATACCAACACGGAAAGGAACAACACCTTGGAGCAGACATAGGCGAAAGGTCGCACTCCGGCAAACTTTTCTTTCTCCATGATGAGGCGCTCACCCGCAATCTCACGTGAGGAATTGTTGGACCCCATCAAGCCCAGCAAAATCACCTGGAACATGATGATGCCGGAAATAGCCGAACCGATGAGGGCATTCTCCTCGGCCTGCGTTTTCATGGCACGGGCTACTTCCATGACGTTTTGAGAGTCAAAACCATTGAGATTTGTCAACTCATAGCCACCTTTCGAGGTAAAGCACGCCACCATGATGGGGAAGATGATAATCATGGCAATTTGCAGCAGCAACTGCCCACGATCGCGGAAGAAAATGCTGAAACGGCGCCCCAACAGGGTCATCATCTGCGAGAAAAATCCCGGAGTGTACGTGAGGGATTCTTCCTCACTCTCATGGCGTGGAGAAGGAGCGGGCGGCTCTTCACCACGAGCCTCAAACTTGCGGACATGTTCCTTCTCCAAGCGCTTATAGTAATCCAAGCGGTGCTTGAGCCAGCTGAAGCTCCACTCCTCGGGTTCGCGGCAGGCAAGCTGGGGATAAACCTCCTCAAAATTATTGACGGAGAAGTAGTGACACATGGCAGTAGGCGTGCCGTGATAAGCCAGATTACCACGGTGCATCACCATGATGCTGTCATAAAGCTCCATTTGAGCCAAGCTGTGAGTCACGGAAATCACAATTCGGCCATCTTTCATGCTCAACTCGTGCAGCAATTCCACAATCTCGCGCTCCGAGCGCGGATCCAAGCCACTCGTTACCTCGTCACACAACAAAATGCGAGGCCCGGACACCAACTCCATGGCCAATGCCAAGCGGCGTTTCTGACCACCGGAAAGCAGCTTCACCTGGCGGTCTGCTATATCCGTGAGCCCGGTTTCCGCCAACACATTGTCAATAATGTCATTCAATTCATCCTCCGAAGCATTGACTCGCAGCTTGGCGGAGTTTTCGATGCTTTCATCAACGGTAAGCTCATCATACGCAATGCTGAACTGCGGCACATAACCGATTTCATAGGGCTCAAAATCGCCATCTTCAGCCAAATCACGCCCCTCCCAAAAAAAGGAACCGGAGGTAATATCTTTTATGCCTGCTATCGCTTTGAGCAAGGTGGTTTTACCGCATCCACTAGGTCCTACAATGGCCATAAAATGGCCTCGGGGAATACAAAAATTCACCTCATTGAGCAGGAAAAGCGGTTCATCCCCTGCGTCTACTTCCAAACAGATATTTCTGGCCTCAAGCATATTCGATTCTCCGTTCGCTTCATTCTACCAAAATACACCGCTTCCCTGCAAGCAGAAAATGCTATTTCCAAGCGTTTTAGCGAAAGAAACACCAATCCCCGCACCATACCGCCCCCAAAAGTGCGGCCATACGAATAACCCGAGATATACGTTTACAGTTTTTTACCGGCAGCGCGATAAATCGGAAGTTGGAGGGGTGTTTGCGGGCGTCAGCGAGCGGAATTCAGAGCCCCGTGGTAACGGGGCGGCAGCTCTTAGGCAGGCGGTGAAGTGAGCGACAGCGAACGGAACCCCTGCTAGGATTAAAAAATTAAATGGAACCCAGGGAACCTGAGGTGACAGCACGTTACTTTCGCCAAATAGCCAATGATTTATGGTGAATGAACAAGGCAACGGTGCTGTCGCCCTACGCTGCGTCGCTGACGCTCCGTCGCACCGGGCTCAATTTTATTTTTTTTTGCTAACAGGGGTTCCGCGGCTTCGCCGCTCCACCCCTGCCTAAGGGCTGACGCCCCTTTCGGGGCTTAATATTCCGCTCACCTTCGGTTCGCCCCCCCCTTCAACTTCCGATTTATCGTGCAGGCAACAGGGGCATCAACCTAAACATCCCCCCGACAAATGGTAAATTCGCCGGGGGTGACGCATTGCTCAGCGCAGCATGTTCAAGGCTCGCTCTGTGCAGGCCAAAGCACGCTCCACTTCCTCCGCCGTATTGTAAAGAGCAAAGGAGTAACGGGTGGTACCTGTAATACCCAAGTATTGCATGAGCGGCTGGCAACAATGGTGACCGGTGCGCACTGCAACCCCCATCTGGTCCAACAAGGTACCCAAATCATAATGATGCACCCCGGGCACAACAATGGATACCAAGGCGCCTCTGCCCTCCACCGGCCCCAAAATATCAATGCCACCGATGCGGTTCAAGCCCTCACACATCATACGAGTAAGGCGTTGTTCATGTTCATCTATGGCGGAGATACCCTGCTCTTGCACGTAACGGAGCGCAGCAGCAAGCACAATGTTGCCGCATATATTCGGGGTACCTGCTTCATATTTGAAAGGAAGGTCATTGTACGTGGTTCCGGAGAACGAGACTTCCTTAATCATTTCGCCACCACCCAACCAAGGAGGAAGAGAGGAAAGCAGAGATTCCCTACCCCACAGCACGCCCGTTCCGGTAGGAGCATACACCTTGTGGCCGGAGAAAACGTAAAAATCACAGCCGAGCTCGCTCAAATTCACCGGCACATGAGCCGTGCTCTGCGCGCCGTCCACCAATACCAAGGTATCCGTATTGTTCCGCTTGGCCGCAGCAATTATCTCCGGTATGGGATTAATGACACCGAGAGCATTGGAAATGTAGGGAGCAGCAACGATGCGGGTGCGCGCATTGAGCATGGATAAGTAGGCATCCATGTCGAAAGTAAGGGCCGGCGTCAACGGAATAGGACGCAACACAGCCCCGGTTCGCTGACACAACATTTGCCACGGTACAATGTTGGAGTGGTGAGAATCCGTCGTTACCAAAATCTCATCCCCGCTGCGAATGAGAGAGGAAAGAGCAAGCACCTGCGCAACCAAGTTAATACCGGCAGTCGTGCCGGAGGTAAACACGATTTCACGCTCAGAGGGAGCATGCAGGAACTGAGCCACGGCAGAGCGTGCGGCCTCGTGCTCCTCCGTTGCCATACGGCTCAGGTAATGAGCGCCACGGTGAATATTGGAATTGAGCTTCTCGTAATAATTGAGCTCAGCCTGCAGCACACACTGAGGTTTGTGCGTGGTGGCGGCATTATCCAAATACACCAGCGGGTGCTTGCCTATTTTGGTGGAAAGTATGGGGTAAGAAGCCTGAATATCCATCACTTCTCCTCCGTTTTAAGGTGTTCAGCCATTCTGTATGCTGCCTCCGGCACGTACTCCTTCCAGCTTTCATCACCGGAGTTTATCATGCGCACAATGTCGCGAGGCGTGCGGAACAGGAGCTTCTGGTTGAAGTAAGGCACGGAAACGATGTCCCCGTTATCCAGCAGGTGCTTGTACAAGTGACGGTACTTCTCCGGGGCGGTATAGGTGCCGGCCGTAACAAACTCACCCGTTTTCCGGTTAATCCAAGGCGTGACGTAAAAGCGAGTCTTATTGATGAAGCAATGCCCCATACTGGCGAGAATGCCCCCCGGGGTATCCGCCCACTTATCCTTGAAGAGCTCATTCAGCAAGCCGATGGAAAGAGCGATGGCAACGGGCTCCTTGGTGTAGCGATTCAACAGGGTGGAAATACGATGGAAGTGTGTAATGTTGGTCACCATCACCGTCTTACCCAGGGCAGCCAAAGCATCCACGCGGTCAATGAAGTCCAGCAAATCCACCTCTTGCCCACGGAGGAGGTTGGAAAGCGATATTTCACAAATATCCACCACGCGGTCGCGTTGCTCCTCCGGCAGGTTTTCCATGAACTTGTTGCGCACGCTGTCCATCATCTCCAGGTGAATGTTGCAAATGGGCAGGAAACTGCCGCGCATCAGTACGATGGGGCGCTTATACAAGAAATCCGCCGGCTGGGCTACGCTGCCATCCGGGCAAAACAGCGTGGCCTCAGACAAACCGCTACGCACCAACTCCAGCGCCAGCAAGCGGTTGTCAAACATTCCGAAGCCATTGCCGGAGAAACGCATGAAATCAATCTCAAACATGCCGCGGTCCAAATTATCCGCAACACAATTCACGAATTCATCCATATGCTCACGCTTGTAACACAAAGCATACAGCAAATTAACACCCAAAATACCCAATACGCGCATTTGCACATCGTGATCCGGCACCAGCAGGCGCACATGCATCACAAAATCGCTGGGCGGAGCCTCCGGGCGCAACTGAAAGCGCACACCTATCCACGCGGACCATGGGCCATTATCACGGTAGCCCTTGCACTTTACTGTGTTGCAGAAGGAAAAAAAGCATGTTTCCTTACCGCGTTTTTCCCCTAATCGATTAATGAGCTGAGTATACTCATAATCCATCATTTGCACCAAACGTTCTTGGGAGACATAGCGGCGCACGGGGCCGTACAGCGTATCGCTCACGGTCATATCATACGCCGAAATGGTCTTGGCAACGGTGCCGGCTGCCCCGGAGGAGCGGAAGAACCAATTGGCAGTCTCCTGACCGGCGCCGATTTCTGCAAACGTGCCATACACACGCTTATCCATGTTGATGCGGAACGCTCTCTCTTGAGTGGCGGCTAAGGCAAAAGCTTCAGTAGACATATCAGTACAGGTGGGTAAATCAGATTTCCATGGGAATAACGGGCACATTACGCAAGGGGCGGGGAGAATGCAGCGGTATAGTCGTATCCTTTTCCGGCTTGTTTTGCTTACTCGTTACGCCCTTGACGGACAAGTTCTCTTCATCGGATGCAGAATCGCGCAGTTGCGCAATATCCTCCGCGTTCTTATAACGGGGGTTGAGCTCTTGTTGGCAACCGTAGGGATCTTCACCGGTAAGAGCGGGCGCCTTCGGCAGCACCGGCACCACCGGCAAAACTCGGGTGGAGGCGGTACTATTACTGCCGTAATCAATAAAATCACCCAAGGTGGGGCTGCCGTCGCCATGAATGGCGCAAGAGGCTAAGGTGATGTCACCCTTGGGGAAATACTCGCGGTAGGTGAGCAAATCATAGCTGGAATTGCACCCGCGAATGGTGGACTCATAGCAGTAGTCCGTTGCGCGCAAGCCGGAGGCCTTACATATCTCCACCACTTCCGTATCGGACGGCGGTTCAATCTCCACGGATTCGAAGTTCCCCTGCTCAGCAGCCTTGAAGACAGCCCCCATCACCGGGGCGCAAATGTCAGACGCAAAAGCAGTGGGATATATGGGGGTGTGGTCGTTCAAGAAACCGACCCATATACCACAGGTAATGGCGGAATCATACGCAAACAAAGTGGCATCTGCAAAATCGTAGTTCGTACCACTCTTTGCAGCGCCCTTAAAGTTGTCCGGCATGAAGGTGCGCACACGTTCCGCAGAGCCACTCTGCAGGGAATCCCGCAAAATAGAATGAATGCGGAACGCCGTGCATGGCGTGGCGCAAGCCAGCATCTCACCCTTCAGGTTATCCTTGCGCTCCCAAAGAATGGTACCGTTGGCATCCGTAATTTTGGTGATGACAAAAGGAGCATGTGCGCGGTAGCCACAGTTCGGGAACACGGAATAGGCCATGACCATTTGCTTGAGCGACATGGGTTCCGTTCCCAAATACACGCGCGGATAATACTGCGGGCATGCCTCAGTGCTGCCGGGATTGCGCAGGGGGGGCGTGATACCCACACGGCGAAGAGTGTCAATGAAGGGCTTGCAGCCTTTATGCGGGTCTGAACTCAGGGCAATACCAAGGCGCGCTGCGGATGATATTTTGGAATAAGCCAAGGCTTGGCGTGCCGTGATGGAGTCCAAGTAGCGTCCCTTATCGAGCTCCAAGCCCCACTCACCCAATATACCCTCCGTACCGCCGATACCGGCCAAGCGGTTATCCAAAGCATCATCCACCAAGCGGGAGCACGGAGAATAGCCGTTGTCAAACGCGCACATGTAGAGGAATGGCAGCAGGGCCGTGCCCACGGGGCGACGCCCCAACTCAATAAAATCATAATTAGAGCGCTCAAAGTTGCGCCCGCCAACGTATGCCAGCACCGCACCGGTCTTGTTGTCAATAGCAAACACCGCACCATCCAAATAATTATGAATGGCCGGAGCCCCCGCCGGAACGGGGTCAGAAAAGCGAACGTGTGCAAAATCCTCTTTTGACTCAATATCAGTCAGTTGTTTAGTCAAGGCCTGCATGGCGGCCTCTTGCATGCCCTTATCAATGGTGGTGTAGATGCGAATACCGGCACTTTTGATGATTTCATCACCACGCACGGGGTCCTTGAAAAGGCTGAGTGCTTGCTGCTGAATGAGAGAATGCAGGTGGGAGGTCTGGCGACGAATGGGGTTGGAAACCACCTCAAGCGGCGTCAATTTCAAGCGCTCAGCCTCCTCAAGCGTCAGGTAATTAAGGCGCTGCATGCGGTCTATCACGTCATTGCGCCAGCGACGGTTCAACTCAGGGTTGCGAATGGGGTTATAGTTCTCCGGGTTCTTAATCAACGCCGCGATACTGGCTGCCTCACGCACGGTCAAATCCGCCGGTTCTTTGCCGAAGTAGCCCAACGATGCCGCACGTATGCCGTAAAAACCGCGACCGAAATAAATGCGGTTCAGGTAAAACTCCATAATCTGGCGCTTGGAGTATTTTTCCTCAATGCGGATAGCAAGGAAGATTTCCACCATTTTACGCTCATACCTACTGCCACCGCGCATGGCTGTACGGCGCTCCAAATCATAGGCGTTACGAGCGAGCTGCTGCGTGATGGTGGAAGCGCCTTGGTTGGCATCACCACCGGCGGCCAAGGCCTCCTTTGCAGCGCGCAAAATACCCACCGGGTCATAGCCACCGTGCGTCCAGAAGGTTTTGTCCTCCTGAGCTACGAGGGCATCAATCATGCAGGGGGCTATCTTGTCGAAGGTGACGTAGCTGCGATTTTCATCAAATATGCGACCTATTTCCTGCTTGTTACGGTCATAAATGATACAGGGGTGGTCAAGGTTGTTGATGGTCTCCAAATCAAAAGATTCCGCCCATTTCTCATACTTAGCGGTGAAAATTTTGAAGCCGACATAGCCACCCACGGCCATCACGGCCAGCATAATCGTCAGGATTACCGTGCATTTAATTAAGAAACGCTTCCACCAACTACCCTTGCGGGCAGGCTTTGCCTTGCGTTCGTCGTTATGCTTACGACGCCGCGCCTCCGCAGCCTTCCTGCGGTTCTGGTATTCATCAAGGTCGTCCATGCTCTTGCAAGTAGAGAATAGCAGAAAGCGCAGCGGATTTCAAGGCGCAAATGCGTTTGTTGGGCGTCAGACGCACATTAAGACGGCACTTTGTCGGATTTTTTTGGAATCAGGCACAAAAAGCCGGCAAAAAGCAGGGTTGAAATAGCAGAAGCAATCCAGAATGAGATGGTGGAATCAAGCTCAATCATGCAATCAGGTGAGCTGAGCAGGAAACAAACGCACACCATGGTCATGAACACCGCCGGTATGCTCACTACCCAATGCAGGCGGCCACGTTTGCGCAGCAACACAGCCACTGCCCACAAGGTAAAGCAGGCAAGCGTTTGATTCGACCACCCGAAGAAGCGCCAAATCACGCTGAAATCCACGTTTGCCAACACGATAACCAGCGCAAAAATCGGCAGCGCCAGCAGCAATCGCGATGCGACTTTGTGCTGAGACATGCCGAAGGCATCCGCCAACATCAGGCGACAACAGCGCATGGCGGTATCACCACTCGTGATGGGGAGCACCACGACACCCAGCACCGCCAATATTGCCCCTACTCCGCCCATCAAGCGGAAGGAGGCATCATTCACCGCTATGGCCGGATTCTTCAAAATCACCGTCATGAAATTCACCGCTTCCTGCCCTGCACTGCAACGCACCAAAGTGCCATCCACCAAGGCGTAAGAACTCAAAACATCACGCAAGGTAATCCCCACAACTGCCCACACGAGAGCGACGATACCCTCCACCACCATAGCGCCGTAAAACACGGTGCGCAAATGGCGAGCTTGCGGTAAGCAACGCACCATCATCGGGCTTTGCGTGGCGTGAAAACCGGAAATAGCCCCACACGCAATGGTCACGAAGAGCATGGGCCACACCGATAAACCATCGGGATGCATGTTAGCGAACACATCATGATACGGCAAGATTTCATACGGGCCGAAAACGAGAGCGCAAGCCATGCCCACGGCCATCACCAAGAAGAGCAATCCGAACACCGGGTAAATCTTGCCGATAATGACGTTGATGGGCAGAACGGTCGCCAAAAAGTAATAAGTCATGATGATAACACACCACCACAGCACAGATACCGGCTCCACCATGCTATGAAGCATACCGGCGGGACCTTTCGTAAACACCACGCCCACCAGCAACATCAGCAAAATACACACGCCACGCATCAGATAACAGGCGTACTTACCCAAATGCCGGCCTATCAATTCCGGCAAATTGCAGCCCTCTTTTTCCGCTGAAGCCACCGCCGCATAAAAATCATGCACTGCGCCGGCCAGCAAGCACCCCAGCACTATCCACAGCAAGGCCACAGGCCCGAACAAACAACCCGATAATGCGCCGAACACAGGGCCCAGGCCGGCTATGTTCAGCAGCTGTATCATGAAAATCTTCCACGTCGGCATGGCTACATAATCCACTCCATCCGCACGGTACGTGCAGGGCATCCGCATAGAATCTTGCACGCCGTAAATTTTCTCCGCTATTTTGCCGTACACGAAATAGCCGGCAACCAACAGTACTACACACAATAAAAATATGAGCAATCCCAACATAGTATCAGCGGGCACCTAGCTTACTACAGCAGCACATGAGTTTCAATCTTTTTTTCCGTCTCAGGACAGAAAAAAGCGCGCAGCAACATGCCACGCGCTTTCCTGAAAAAACACCCTTGCAGCAGCGGTTAAGCCTTGGGCGGCTCGGGGCCGTTGCCATAGCGGTTCGGCTGAGAGGACGGACGCAAGGCCAAAATGATAGCACCGTACACCGGAATAAAGAAGAAGGCGCCGTGATGCCCCACGTCTTGCATGCGACGGAAACCTACCGCTATAAGCGGAAGCACGCAGGCAAGCATAGCCAGCAAGCAAAGAACCATTAAAATGACGAAGGGCCATGCAACCATCGACAGAATGCTGAAAAGCACCACGGAAAAGTATAAAATATGGTACGCCAGCATGAACCACCAATACTCACTACGCCCGGCACGCCCGGAGAACTGAACATAGCGCTTGATGCAGGAAACACAGGCACTGATGAGGTTGTAGTCGGTTTTCACGGCCGTAGCGGCAGCGGCCGCTACCACCTCCGCAAGGGGGCGCCAGTCAGCCATGCCCTCACACCAAGCCACGTAATCACCGGCAGTCGGGTCGGTGGCAAGCATTTGTTTGAGCGCAGCCAAATGATAGGGGCCGGTCTGTGTACCGCCACGCTTTGCAATGTAATATTGAGGATGCATATGTTAATTATCGGTTAGAAGATGTCCGCAAAAGCATATTCGCGTTTGCCGGGATGAGACTAACAGGTTTTTCCTACGTTGTCAAGACTAAGAGCTGCCGAGCGCGCCATACTTCCGCATTTATTCCTCGCCGGGCTTGGTGGAGGACCCCATAGGCGTCCAATTCTCATCATCATCCGTTCCGGTAGGCTTGCGCTTGCTCCCCATGGGGCCGGATTCATCATCCGCTGCGGCATCATCCTGATTTTTGCGCTGAGCCATGGGCACATAGGGCGTATCTTTTGAGGGGTCCTGCTCTTTGGGCACGACCCACAGCTCGATAGCGCCCTCAGCATAAGCTCCGTAAATGGAATCAGGGTCTATGTTGCGCATCTCGGTATAAATTGCACGCAAACGATTGGCAGAGCCTCCGTTACGGCGAACATGCCCGGCGTATGCAGCCATGATTTCCTGGCGCTGGCGGCGCGTGTAGAAGCCGGAATCAATCAAGCCACGCACGTAGGCGTTCGCTTCCTCCAGAGTTTTGACTTGCAGGGCTTCCACAACGGTGAGGGGGTCAAACCCGGGACCGGTAATATCCGCCGGGAGGTTAATCTGTACATCCGCAGCTTGCGCGAGTAAGGCCAAGCGTTTGTTGCCGGAAGCGCGCACGGCTTTGGCGATGAGTTTATCCTGCTCATCAAAAGCATCCAAGAGGCGATTGAGTGCTTCCGCAGCAGCCTCGGGGGATTTCATATCCTCAGCACTCTGCACCACACCGCGCAGGTTTCCCTGCCCGTCCAGCACCACTAAGCACGGGTAGCTCCAAATGCCACCGGGCAAGCTGGCTTTGCCCATCACTTTATTCCATGCCTTTTGCTCCTTTTCATTGGGCATTTGGTAGACGGGGACTTCCAAAAACACGCACAAACGCACGGCGCGGGCAATACCGCGCTTGCGGATGAAGCTCTCATACGCTTGCTCGCTCACGCGGTCATAGTTAGCCCCGTAGCAGAAAAGCACCACCGGGCGCTTGCCTCCGGATTTACGCAAAGCATCCTGATATGTGCGCGCCGTAGCAGCCATCAAGGTGCCACTCAACAGCAAAAACGCCAGTACAAATTGAACGAAACGCATCATCTTATCTCGCAGTTAAAAGATTATTTCTTACTCTCGCGTGCAGGACGGCCGTATACGTAGAAGCCCAGGACCGTTGATTCCCACTTGTCACCATCGCGCAACAATCGCACATAACGGGCTTGAGCTTCAGCCTTGCGCAAATCCACACGTACCACGTTGCCTTGAATGGCCGGCACGGCTTCCGTATCCGCCCAGTTCTGCCCATCACCGGAAATCTGCAACTTGAAATCACGGTCATTCTTGGCGTTTTCCGCAAAGACACACACCACGCCGTTCAATTTGCTCAAGGACTCCAGCTCAACGGTCATGCCGGAACTACCCTCGAATTTGGCCGGTATGGAGCCACCGTGCTTCTGCAGTACGCCCCAGTGCAAGCAACACTGCGTCATCTGACCGGGATCAATAGTGGTGGCAGTGTTGATTAAGCCCTTGGCGGAAACAACTCTGCCCGGAAAGGCGCGGAATTTAAGGTCTTGCTTCGGGAATTTCTTGCGACACTTGCGGTAGGCCAATTTACCGATTGCCTGGAAGGTGCGCTTGTCGCGATTCGAGGCAGCTGCATACATGGCCTCACTCAGGGCGGACCACGTGGCATCCGCCTCTCCCTTGCCGGTGCGGGCGCGATTGAGAGCGCTGACAATCATGTCGCTGAACTCATCTTGCAGTTTTTCCGTATCGGGGTTATTCTCCGGCAGGGAGGACATGTAATCCAAGCCCCATGAGAGCACGGCGCCGGCATAATCCGGTTTGGACATGAGGGTCTTGAGCGCTTCTTTCAGGAAATTGATTTTCTCCTTATTTGTTGAGCAAGACTGTATTTGCGTGGTAAGAAGCGGAGAAACATCCCAACGATTGGTACCGAATCCGGCGCATTTGTCGAAGAAGGCATCATACATTTTGTTGCGCTCGCGTGCATCCTTGGTCAGGGGCAGCAAATGCGGGTAAATGTAGCTGCTGAGCAGGACGGCTGCCACGTTGTGGAACTTGGCGGCAGGGCCTTCAATCACGGCATCATGCATGCGCTTCCAGCGAGCTTTGTTGGCCGGGTCTTTTTGTTTGAGGTACGCAGCATAGCCTATCCAAGCCGGCCAGTTGAGCGGCTGAGCGCACAGCGCGGCATCGAACTGGCGGAAGGCGGAGTGCATCATACGGCGAGAGGCCAACAACTCCGCAATAGCTAACAATTGGTCCGACACCAGGGTGTTGTATCGGTCTGTATACAAATCTTGGGTCAGAATCAGGAAATCCCAATCATGCTGCCCCCAGAACACCTTGTGCATACCATGCTGCCAGTAAATGGAGTAGCTCATCTTCCATTCGTTGCCGACACGTACAGTATAAGCGCAGTGGCCGGGCTCGCCCATAGTCATAGCCGGTATGCCTGCAGCCAGCGCGCCGAATGCACCGTAGTGTGAGCACGCGCCACACACGCCGCCTATCTCACGGTGTGCCCAAGCTGTGGTATTGTTGGTATGCTTCAGGATGGGGGCGAGGTAATCCGCCGAGAAGACGGAATCACCGGCTACATTGCGCAATCTGTACACCAACTGATTGCATGCGCTCAGGTACCCCTCCGCCGGCAAGCGCACGTTGTCACGCTGCCACGTGAGAGACTGCACGCTACCCCAGCCGGAGGGGTCTTTGCAGCCGGTCACGATGCGGGTTTCCCAATATTGCAAGGTGTCAAAAATCACATTCAGCTTGCCGGCCTCGTGGCTCTTATAGTAGTAGGTGAAGCGGTCCAGCATGTCCTTTTCACCCCAGCCCTCACGGGCAAACTCCAAGGCCGTGGTCGTTGCGATGCGTCGCGCATTCGGGGTGTTGATTTGCTCCGGGTATGCAGCATATATCACGGCCAAATACTGCAAGGCTTTGTCAAGGCGGTCCGTGGGGCCGGAGTAGAGCAAGCCGGTCATCCAATCCAAATCAGCGGTGAGGGTGGAGAGCATGGCGTTACCCTGCTTCATCTCGCGCACCTTGGCCAGTTTCTCATACCCGACCTTGCGGATGAGGGTCATGCGCGCCAAGTTCAGGCGGGTCTCCGGGTCTTCCAGCGCTTTCAAGGCCTGCTCCGGCTGCGCCAGCATGGGCAGCGTCTTCTCCAACAGCTCGCGGTATATCAGCTCCGGGCGGTTCCACTGCTCAGGCTTGTATGTCGAGCTGACGTAGCCACCCTTGTCTTTTTTGCGTTTTTTGTCCTCCTTGGCATAGTGCTCCGCCAAGTTACCGGCCTTGCGCTGCAGGGAGCGAGCTATGGCATTGGTGAGGGCAGCCGGTACCTTCTTTTCAGACTCTTCCACCGGCACCTCAGCCTCTTTTACCGGCTTAAGGGGCGCTACGGCGGCGGGTTTCGGGGTATAGCTATCGGCATCACGCGCCACGGTCCAGTCATCACCCACGTCACCATCTTCTTCCCATGCGCCCTCGTCATCATCATCCGCAAGGCCATCCTTATCATCAAGCTCAGCCACGTTTACGCTGTCGCCCAAGGGGGTGGTGTGCACCACCACGGGGGCGGTGGGGCGAGTGGTGCCGGTCAGGCTCCCGGTTTCATCATCCTCTGTAACGGCCTCGGGCTGCGGGGCTGTTTCTTCCGCCACGGGGCGTGCAGGCTTCATTAAGTTCACCACGGGCTTAAATAAATAGCCCAGCACCATGGAAATCACCACGGCAAAAAGCAGTTTTACGAGATTCGGGCTCATGGTCGGTCAGCGCGTTTGCGTAAATTGAGTGTCAACAAGGAGAGAGAATTTATGACGGTGCGATATTCATTGCGCGCGAGCTTCTTCCACTCGCTTACGGATGGCGGAAGCGGTGCCCTCCGCCTTTGCACTCACGGTTTTATCCTCATGCGTAGCGTAGCGCTCCACCACGGGCAGTGAAAGCTCTGTACCGTAATCATGGAGGAAGGTCAGGATGTCAGAAATGCGCTCCATCGGCAGGTTGGGGCGCTCCAAGAAGCCCACCATCTGCTTCTCAGCGTGTACACCGAGCTTGCCGGTAATTTCATTCCAAGCAACGGGGTTTGCAGCCCACAGGCGCAGCACGGCATCCACCACCTGCTCCGGGGCTTCCTCCACCAAGCGCAGCACCACCGGAGAGGAGATGCCGCGGCCGTATTTGATGCACTGGTCAAAGTATTGCTTGAGCGGGGCTACGATGCGGGTATCACCTTTGCGGGCATACACGGTCAGGGCTTCCACCAGCGCTTGGTGGGCATCCGGCTCTGCCTCCCACGGGCTCTCCAGCGTGCGCAGCAGGTTATCGCAAATATCACCTCGCAGTACCTGGGTGTTGGCGGAGGCCAATTTACGGGCGGCATCTGCCACCAGTTTGGAGTCCAAGCTATTAAGCGCCTTCATATTTGCCTCAGCAAAGCGAGCGCTGTGCGGATTCATACGGGCTTGGGGGTCCACATCCGCACCGGGCTGCACCTTGTCAGACTCGAGCGCCAACTCATACACGCCGCGGCGGGTATCCTTGTAATACACTCGCCCATAGCGCTTGAGTATTTGCTCCATGTTGATGCGCTGGCCCGGGGCATCTGCAATGGTGAATATCACGCCGTTGCCGTCGCGGCTGTTGTTGAGCAGTACTTCCGCACCATGCATCAAACGCGAGAGGGAGGATTTGATCAGATTGCGGGTGGACTGCTCCATGCGGCCGAACGCCAGTGTGCCGTTCATCTTGTGGCTGTCATCAATATCACAGCGCATGAAGACCACGTAGTGCACGCCGCGGGGCTTCTCATCATGCAGTTTGTGGAACAAGGTAAGCTCCTCATCTTTCAGGTAACGGCCGTCCTCCGCCACGGCGTCGCTTGCGGTGGCTTCACCCTCCTGCACGCTACCGGGCGCAGCACTTACCTCCGCCGTGCGGTGGTGCCACAGGGAGGGCATGAACACCCCCATCACCACAATGAACAAGGAGGAAAGCCCCACCACCAGCTTGTGACGGGCGTATGAGGGCAGCAGCAATGCCGCAGCTATGCCACACACGGAAATGGAAATGGCCAACTGCTCTTCTTGTGCCAGTTGGTTCAAAAAGGTCTTTTGCTCACCATCCCCGAGGATGAACAGTGCCGTGCAAATCAGGAACAAAAGCACGGCAAACCCGCACCGCACCTTTCCCATCATGCTGAATGCGGTGGATGAGCTGAACGCCCGCCCCATGCGGCGGGCTCGCGCCTGCTGGCGGCGGGTGGAGCCACCGGCGTACTCCCTCACCAACTCTTCATGGCTCACCTCAGAGGAAAGCTCACCACTCGCGAACTCTGCACTCAAACACTGAGAACATACATCCTGCTCCTCGGAAGAAGCCTGGAACATCTTTTTACACCTTGTACACTCTTTTTCCACACGCAATTATATAGCACAACACTCCGCCAAAATCAAGTGCAGAATGGTATTTCCGGGGGGCTATTGCCAAACTTTATGCAAGTTGATGCATTTTCACCGGCAATTGCCACACCCTCAGTACAAGCAAAAGAGCGGTTTGCACACTCGCAAAACGCTCTTCGTTGCTCTTCTCAGCTTACTCCCGGCAACATGGAAGCAGCATGTGAGAGGGTTGAAAAATTAATCGTTACCGGAAAGATCTTTAAGCGTATAACTGGGGGCGGAAGCAGGCTTCACTTTCTTGCCGGGTGCCAAATCCGAACCGGAGGAAGTGCCCTTGTAGACATCACCATGAACGGGTGCCACGAAAGGCTGCGTGAACAAATCATCCTTATCAGCCTTGGGCTTTTCATCCTTAGCATCAGCAGTGGCTGCCGGAACCTTCATCGCGCCGGCACCGGTATTTTCCACACTGCCGTACGTAGAGGGCTTATCATCAGAGGGCCACGTAAGCAGGCCGATAGCCAAACCGCAGGCGCAAAGAGATGTTGCACCGAATGCCCACTTCTGCTTGCCCATATTGCTGAACATCATCTTGATGTGGTCCCACAGCAGGCTTCGGGCGGATTTGGTTACGGCATCCGCCGCAACGCGCTCACGGAAGTCGTGCAAGAAGCGTGATTCAAAATCAGCCTCAGGAGCTGCATCAATTTTCAAATCGGACAGCAAGCTCGTGAGTTCTTCCTCCGTAAGCGGCTCTGCTTTTGTATTCTTGTTAAACATATCAGTCTTTCTGTTGCCTTATACCAGTGTAGACAGACTTTATCTGTATTTTGTTCAAAAAAATCTATCTTTTCTCTGAAATTTTATCAATTTTTCCGTAATGCATAGCATATTCCGGCGTACCGCGCCGCAACAAATCCTCCGCATTCTCCTCTAACCACGCGGCAATGATGCCTTCCGCTCGCTCTATCTCCGCCCGGCGCACACACATGGATTCCGCCGCCATCCCCTGCATGGTGTCTATATCATACAGGTGCACACCCTCCACCTCGCCACACTGCGGGTCCACATTGCGGGGCACGGATAGGTCTATCAGGAACAAGGGGCGCGCCTTGCGTGCCTGCTGGGCACTTTGTAAGACCGGAGCCCCCACGACATACACGGGCGACGCGGTGGAAACGATGACGATGTCTATCCGCTCCAAATACGGCACCCACTCCGAGAAGCGAATCACGCGGCCCCCCACCTGCTCCGCCAGCTCCACAGCGCGGTCATAGGAGCGGTTTGCCACGAATATGCCCTCCGCCCCGCGGGAGTGCAGGCTCTGCGCCGTGCTGCGCGCTATCTCCCCGGCACCGACTATCAGCACATTAGCCCCATTCAACCCACCCAGCGAACGCTCCGCCAGCAGCACGGCCGCTGCCCCCACGGAGGTGGGACCGGAGGTGATGCGGGTCTCCGTGCGCACTTTTTTACCGATGGTGAAAATGCGCTGGAAGGTGCGGTTGGCGTGGGTGGCAGTGGCTCCGGCCTCCACTGCGGCTCGGTAGGCGTCTTTTATCTGGCCGAAAATCTCCGTCTCACCCACCACCATAGAATCCAGCCCGGCAGCCACACTTGCCAAGTGGCGCAGCGCCTCTGCTCCGCTGTAGTCATAAAAACAGGCGGACAGTTGCTCCTGCGCTGCCTCTACCCCGAGGAAACTTTCCATAATATCCCGGCGGGCTTCAGCAACACTGCGGGTCCAATAATACAGCTCTGTGCGGTTGCAGGTGGACAGGAGCACACACTCCTGCACCGTAGGCAGCGCTGCCAGCTGAGCGTTGCGCTCCACCAAGCAGCGCTTGGGCACGGCAAAGCGCTCACGTACCGCCACAGATGCCGTGCGGTGGTTCAGACCCAAGCAGTGCATCTGCAGGGGCTCGCTGCTGTAAGGCTGCGTTTTCAAGAGGCGAATCCGGTGGTTATAGCCTCCACCAACCCGGGGATGGTGTGGTTCTCGCTGACAATATCCGGCGTCAGGCCGTATTCTTTCAGCGTAGCGGTGGTAATGGGGCCGATGGAGGCAATCTTGCACCCCTGCGGCAGCTCAATACCCATCGCCATGAAGTTTTTCACCGTGCTGGAGCTGGTGAAGGTGATGAGGTCCGCCCCCTCCTCCTGCAAGCGGGCTTTGGCACCGGTGGGATCCTCCGTCTCCGGCACGGTATTGTAAGCGATGCACTCATCCACAATGGCCTGGCGCTTCATCAGCTCCTTGTACACCACATCACGCCCCTTTTCACTATGCACCCACAGCATGGTCACATTCGCCACGCCGCCGAACTCGTCCGCCTTGCGGTCAAACTCTGCAATCAGCTCCTCCGCTACGGCTTTCTTGGGCATTACATCCACCATCAAGCCGTATTTTTTCAGCTCGGCAGCAGTTCCTGCCCCCACCGCTGCAATGCGGGCGCCACCCAGCTCGCGGATGTCCTCATACACGGCAAAAAATGCCTCGAAAAACTTGCGTACACCGTTCGGGCTGGAGAAAATCAACCAGTCATAGTGCGGGCTGTCCACCACAGCGGCAGCAAAATCCTTGCGGTCTGTCGGCGGTACAATGCGGATAGCCGGCAGCTCCGTTACATCCGCCCCCAGCATGCTCAACGCGGAGGATAACTCACCGGCTTGCTCACGGGTACGGGTTACCACTATGCGTTTGCCCGCCAGCGGCAGGCGGCTGTACCAGTCCAACTCCGGGGCGCATGCCACCACATCACCGATGACCACCACAGCCGGAGCGCCCAAACCGGCTTGCTCCACGGCATCCGCCAAGGTAGCCACCGTGGCAATCACCCTGCGGCGGCGAGCCGTAGCAGCCCACTGTATGGCAGCAGCAGGCACCTCGCCCCCCTGCCCGGCAGCCATCAGCTGCTCCAGCGTACTGCGCAGGCGGCTCATGCCCATCAGCATCACCTTGGTACCTTTGGCAGCGGCAATGCCGGCAATATCCAGCGTTGATTCCGTTTTAGTGGCATCCTCATGCCCGGTGAACACGGTAAATTGCGTGCAGTGGGAGCGGTGTGTTACGGGTATACCGGCATGTGCAGGCCCCGCAATGGCGGAGCTGATGCCCGGCACCACCTCAAACGCCACCCCGGCAGCATACAGCGCAGCAGCCTCCTCCGCACCGCGACCGAATACGTAGGGGTCACCCCCCTTCAAGCGCACGGTGCAGGCATACTTGCGCCCGCACTCCACCAGCAATTTATTGATTTGCTCCTGCGGCAAAGCGTGGTTACCGGCGCGCTTGCCCACATACACCTGCTCGCAACCGGGCTTTGCCCAGCTGAGCATCACCGGGCTCACCAGCGCATCATACACCACGCAGTCCGCCTGCTCTATGAGGGCGCGCCCCTTCAGCGTCATCAAATCCGCAGCACCGGGACCGGCACCTACCAAATAAACGGTTCCTCCTTGTCTCATCATCTCCACGCTCTCCGTATGAGGTTGAGGTTCAACTTCATCCCCCGATCACAGCAGCCCCGGCACCGGGAGCTTCCACGGCCGGAGCCTGTGCGGCGGGCGCTGCGCCACCATTGGCGGCCGCCTGCCCCATACCAATCAGTTGAGACACCGTCACCAGCTCAAAACCACGGGCTTGCAGCCCGGTCACAATCCCTTCCACAGCCTGCAGGGTGGAGGAGTGAATATCATGCAGCAAAATGATGGCACCGGGCTTTGCCCCGCCCACCGCACGCTGCACCACCACACTCACGCCGGGGTGCTGCCAGTCGCGCGTATCCACACTCCACATGATGGTCTTCATCCCGAAGTTGTTGTACATCAGGTTCACCAAATTGGCATTCACCGCGCCGTACGGCGGGCGCATCACCGCAGGCTTGCGCCCCGTGGCAGCCTCAATAATGCTACTTGTGCGAGAAATCTCACTGCACACGCGCTCCGTACTGCTGCCGGTCATCTTAATGTGGCTGTACGTATGGTTACCTATCTCATGCCCCTCCGCAACCGCGCGCGCCAAGATAGACTTGTTGCGAGCGGCATTCACCCCCTGCACGAAAAACGTAGCGCGTGCGCCGTGGCGCTTCAGTATATCCAACACCTGCGGCGTCAGCGATGAGCTGGGGCCATCATCAAACGTGATTGCCACATAATTTCCCGGCACACGCACGCTGGACACCTTGATTCCCGGTGCCATCGGCACAAAAGGCTTGTTCGACTGATAAGGCGTCACCCGCGTCCCGGCACCGGACACCTCCGTCGTGGCCTGACTCTCTCCACCCTGCGTGGGCGTATCCACCTCCGTCTGATTTTGCTGCGAAGTACACGCTGCCAACATCATGGCAGCAACCGTTACAAAAAATCTTTTCATGAACATACGTATGAGTTCTCCTTCTACCGCCATTCTACACCCCACCCCCACCTTTGGCAACACCTTTTGTTGTCATTACCCGCAATTTCTAACACGCGCACGCGCGCGTACGTACACGCCATCGCATTTGTCTTGACTTGAACACCATTCTGCGCTTAAATCATCCGCGTTATGAGGCAATGGCAACTCCGAGACCGCCTGTGGCATCTCCCCCCCCAAGGCGCCATCATGGGCATCCTGAACACCACCCCGGACTCCTTCTCCGACGGCGGCTTGCACAGCAGCGTTCACGCCGCACTCCGCCATGCGGAATCCATGCTCGCCGCCGGCGCTCACATCATCGACATCGGTGGTGAATCCACACGCCCCGGCTCCGCCCCCGTCCCGGTAGAGGAAGAACTACGCCGCACCATCCCCGTGCTCTCCGCCATCCGGGCAGAATTCCCCGCCGCCCTCCTCTCCATCGACACCCGCACCCCCGCCGTCGCCCGTGCCGCCCTGCTTGCCGGGGCAGACATCATCAACGACATCACCGGCCTCACCTCCGCCCCCATGCGCAAAATCTGTGCCTCGCACCCCTGCGGCATTATCCTCATGCACATGCAAGGCACCCCGCAAACCATGCAACTCGCCCCGCATTACACAGATGTTGTGGCCGAGGTTCGCGCATTCTTTGAGCAACGCCTCACCCTCGCAGAGCAAGAAGGCATCTCCCCCACCCGCATCTGCCTGGACCCCGGCATCGGCTTCGGCAAAACCACGGCTCACAACCTGCAGCTTATCCAAAACCTCTCCGCCCTCCGCGTTCGCAACCTCCCCCTCATGATGGCGCTCTCACGCAAGCGCTTCCTCGGCGAGCTCCTCCGCAACCCCGAGCTCCCCAAATCTTCCCCCCTCCCCACCGTCACCATGAGCCTCCTTTCAGCAGACCGCGGCGCGGATATTCACCGCGTTCACGACGTCGCCCCCCTCGCTCAAGCCCTCCTCCTACGCCATTCCCTCAACTTTTCTCAAAAAATTTGACAAAAATTAAACTTTTTTCCATTTTAGTCTTGCAATCCTCCCAAAAATCTGTATAATTACTCCCGCAACGACACGTTGCCTTCACCAAATGAAGATGGTGGGTGTAGCTCAGTGGTAGAGCCCCGGATTGTGGTTCCGGTTGTCGAGGGTTCGATCCCCTTCGCCCACCC
>CAJGCY010000026.1 GCA_904501955.1 uncultured Akkermansia sp.
CTACCCCGGCTCGGAGCTCCGCTTCGCTACGGTCCTCGCCATTATATGTCACCACAGGTTCCCTGGGTTCCATTTAATTTTTTAATCCTAGCAGGGGTTCCGTTCGCTGACGCTCACTCCACCGCCTGACTAAGAGCTGCCGCCCCGTTACCACGGGGCTTTGAATTCCGCTCGCTTCGCTCGCCAACTTCCGATTTATCGCGCAGTTTTCAATCAACTAAAAACTTAAACTGAGCGTTGCGATTCAACTTGCAAAAAACATAGTGTTGTGGTATGGTTCCGCCCGTAACTAGGTGGAAACGTGATACACCGCAGAAAATAATGATGACAGGAGGTCGATTTTTATCAGGATGGATGGTCGCGCTGTGCGCGCTGAATGCTCCGCTGGCCATGGCGGCGGATGGGGATGATGCATTGTTACACTGGTTGCGCCGCAGTAATGCCGTGTGGTCTCCGCATGAGGTGGCGGCATTCGGCGATTCCGCGGATGATGTGCAGCGTGCGTTGCAAGCATGCCCGCAGCATCTCAATGCTGTGGATGAGCAGGGTAATACACCTTTGCATTTGGCTGTGCGTGCCGGAAAGGTGGCAGTGGTGGCTGCTTTTTTAGCTGCCGGGGCAGATGCCTGCGCCAAGGACGCTCAGGGGCGAATGCCGATTGAGCTGGCGCAGCACGCGGATATGGTAGCTTTGCTGGAAAAATACGTTACGGGTAGGAATGCAGAGTTGCAGCTTTGCAGCGCCGTGCGCGCCGGGGATGTAGCGGCTGCCCGCGCAGCCTTGGCCGGCGGTGTAAGTCCGAATGCTCGTGATGCGGAGCTGGACGGCCCGGTGCTTTGTGTGGCGGTGCTTGATAAGAATGCGGAGATGGTGGAGATGCTGCTCGCTGCAGGTGCCGGCACGGAGGTGGATCTGCCGCATGGTAAGACGCTGCTGCATTTGGCGGCTGCTGCCGGTTCTGTGGAGGTGCTGCGCGTGTTGCAAAAGCGCGGCTTGTCGCCCGTGGCTGTGGATGAGCACGGAGTAACCCCTTTGCACGAGGCTGTGTGGGCAAAGAATACGGCTACCTTGCAGGAGTTGCTGCCCGCCTATGCAGAGCAGAACTTCAGCCCCCGTGGTAAGCATGTGGGCACCCCCATTGAGATGGCGATTGCCCAGTCACGTGCGGATTATGTGCAGCTGTTTTTGAATGCCGGCATCAATGTGAATGATGCCCGATTCCACAAGAATCCGCTGCTGCACACGGCAGCTCGCATGGATAAGCCATTCATCGTGAAAATGCTGCTGGATGCCGGCGCGGATAAAAATGCGGTGGATGCCGAAGGTAAGCGCGCGGTGGAATACGCTAAGGGGGAGGCTGCTCAATTATTGAAATAATCATGGCTGAGATAATGAAAAAGTGGATGATGCTGATGGTGTGTGCTCTGTGCTGGGTGTACTGCCCCGCGCTGCATGCTGCGCTGCCGGAGGGTACGGATTATTCTACCCTGAACAGTGCGCCGGATAGGGAAAACGCCTACCGCAATCGTGAGTTCAGGGCTTATTTGCCCCTGGAGACCATTAAAAAACGCCTCTGTACGAACAATTACTCCGCTTTTGAGAACCCTACCGGTATTTTCTTTACCGCCGGTGAAGCTGTGAAGCTTGAGATTGCCGGAGAGGTGCCGGAGGGGGTGAGTTTTATCATCCATAACTTCGACCGCGATGGAGGCCATGCGGAGTTCCCCTTGAAATCCGGTGTAAATGAGTTTACCACCCCGGTGCAGGGATTGGGATACCTCAATTACCGGGCTGAGGAGCCTCAGCAGGCTCCGGCCCTGCGGGTGAAGATAAGTGGTGGCTATGTGAACGGCGTATTCACGCAGCATGATGATTCTGTAGTTTGGCGCCACATGCTGGCACACGCGAGAGGGAACATTTTGGACATACTCGGAGAGCGCGTACAGCTGGCATACAGTGTGCACGAGCTGCGCAGGTATTGCCCCAAGCGCGGCCCGGAGCTGGTAGCCATTTATGATGCTGTGCTGCGCATGCAGCAAGATATGCTCGGCTGGGAGCGCGATGCTTGCCACCCCGGAGCGCACATGCACGGTCGCGTGCAGTGGCGTGGCTTTATGCATGCGGATGGCATGGGGACGGCTTACGTGAGCTCTGCCATGAATGAGGTGGCGGATGTGGAGGCGCTGCGCAACTCCGTGTGGGCGATTGCCCATGAGTTCGGCCATGTGAACCAATGCCGCCCGGCGATGATGTGGGCGGGCTCTGCAGAGGTGACGAATAACATTTTCTCCGCCTGGTGTTGCTACAACATCAACCCTGAGTTCTGCCGATTGGAGCATGAGCGCACCTCCGTCATGGGCTACCACCGCAGCATGCGCGGTGGGCGTATGGATTGCTACATCAACAGTGCGCTGGTGCGCCGCCAGCTCTGGCAGTTCATGACCGGCCCGGATGGCGGCATTGCTTCCGTGCCGAAGGCGCGAACGGGGGACCACTTTGTGAGCGTGTGCCCGCTGTGGCAGTTGCAGCTCTTCTTTGCCGTAGCCCGCGGTAATGATAATCTGTACCCTTACGTGTTCCACCACGCGCGCAAGCAGCCTGCGGATACCCCGCACGGGCAGTTACGTGTGTTGTTCTGCACCCGCGCGGCGGATGCCGTGCAGCTCGACCTCTCTGAGTTCTTTGTGCGCACGGGCATACTCGCCCCCATGAACCGCTATGTGGAGGACTATGAAGGCCACTGGGTGACCATTACGCCGGAAATGTGCCGCGAGGCCATTGCTCACATGCGCCGTTACCCCAAGCCGGATAGCTCCGTCATTTATTACGTCACGGCGAACTCCGTGCACATTTTCCGTGATAGGTTGCCCGTGCAGCCCTCCCCGGATTTCGTGCCGGCTGTGGAGAAGGGTATCATCACCATCCCTGCGGATCAATGGCAGAATGCCGTCGCCTTTGAGTGCTACCGCGGTAAGCGCTTGGCTCGCGTGGCACTGCGTGGGCTCAACCATGAGGACGACGCCACCACCGACCTCATCGTCCCCAATGGGGTGACCTCCATCAAAGCCGTGCAGTGGGATGGCTCCCGCTACACCATTTGGCAACGCTGAAGCTTCCTGTTATGAGTATACAATCCACCGTTAAGCCCGAGCGCCACCTTGGCATAGATTTACTGCGCATCATCGCCATGTTGATGGTGTGCACCCTGCATGGCAACATGTTTACAGGGGGCTTGTACAAACACCCCGGGCATGAGGACTTCCAGTTTATGTCCTCGCTGACGGAGGCCATGTGCATCATCGGCGTGAACGTGTATGCCCTTATCACCGGCTATATGATGGTGAATGCGCGCTGGAAGCTCGAGCGCTATCTTGCGCTGTGGCTGCAGGTGGCTTTTTACGTGGTCGGTATTGTGTTGCTGAGCTGGGGGCTTACCGCCGTGGGCGTGTGGCCTGCGGATAAGGTGGACTACGGCTATGATAGCTACAACATGCTGCTGCTCTTCTTCGGTAGCGAAAACTGGTACTTTGCCTCGTATTCGGTGCTGTATTTCCTGCTGCCGTTTGTGAATCCCCTCTTGCTGAGCCTCGGGCAGCGCCGCCATGCCATGCTACTGCTCTTGCTGTGCGTGGTGCTGCCGGTGGTGAATATTTTCAGCGCCGATTATGTGTACGCAGCCGGCTACAATTTCGTGTGGCTGGGGGTGATGTATGTGCTGGGCGCCTATGTAAAACTGTACCGCCCGCAATGCCCCGCTTGGCTGCTCATCGCCGTATCCATGCTTTGCATCGCCGCGCATACCATGGCTAGAGAATTTGCGACGGATAGCACTTTGCTGAAAGCCTGCACGGACTACACCTCTTTGTTTACCATTGCATATGCGCTCTGCGTATTCCTGTTCTTCGAAAAATCTCGTCCCCGGAGTCGCTGGGCTTGCGTGCTTATTTCTTTCTTTTCGCCTCTCACCTTCGGCATTTTCTTAGCTCATACGCATACCTCTATCACCCGGTTCCTTCACCCGGCTTACCGCTATTTCTCATACTGTATGGACTATTCTTGGTGGATTCCTTTCTTAGCGGGCCCCGCCATCTTCCTCGCCTTCTCCCTCCCCGAACTCCTCCGCATCCACCTCTTCCGCCTCCTGCGGGTGGGGAAATGGACGAAAGGCCTCTCTGCACTTATAGAGAGGCCTTCTAAAGGGGATGTATGATAGGCTATAGAATATGCTCTTACCTGATTATCCTCGTCTGCGGCGCATGGCAAAACCAAGAAGGGTGAGCAAGGATAATGAGGCTGTAGACGGCTCGGGGATTACATCTACCAGTCCGGTGAGGATGATGCTACCGTCAGATGTGTATACAAGTTGTGAGTCATCTGTGATGTGGGCTGAGGTAAAGAATGCGGAGGCGTCATAAGTGGTAGCTGTGTTGCCTGTTTTGTCTATGAAAAGAGAGTTGACGTTCGTAAACAATGTGTAAGAACCGTCATCGGAGATGTATTCCGGGGCAATATTCAAGGCGAGGGGCGCCGTTGTCAGGAAAAGCGTTAAATTGCTTAAATTAATCGTACTTTCTATAGTTAATGATTGAAGGTTTGATGTGTCTAGGTTAAATGATATGTGCGCTTCTTGCGGTGATAATGATGCTGCGTTTTTGAGGCTACGTAAATGCCCTGATATTTGAGTTTTGTTTGTTCCCGTTATGAGTTTAGAACCACCATAGATGGTAAGATCTTGCATTTGAAATGAAGCGTTAGCTCCTGGAAATTTGACAGTTGTTGAGTATTCATCGCCGGAGTCACCTACAATGGTGTTACCAAAAAAGCATACCTCGCCATCGTCAAATGAATACGTGATTCCTTCGTTTGTAGAAGCATTTTTGAAATGGATTGTAGCGCCCTTATTAACCTCTAAATTGTTTTCTAACGAGGTGCTGTTTTGGAATGCTAACGTTAGAGTTGCATTGTTTGTTACAATCAGCTTAATGTCTGGATTATAACTGTATGTTGTATCGTTGTTGATATCTTTGCCGTGGGCGAGAAATGCTGCTGATGTAACAACGTATGCTGTTATAAAATTGATGAAGTGAGAATTATGCATGAAGATGGAAGAGGTTAGAGAGTGCGATGTCAGAGAGAAAGAGCGGTTGCCAAGTTGCTGAGATGTGTTGAGGATTGCGCTGGCCGTGTTGCCAGGCGTTGAGTTCTTGTGTGATGGCGGAGGCGAGGGAAGAAGGCGTATCGTGTTCTGAAATGCAACCGGAATCTTTTGTGGTGTACCAATGAACCATGGGGAGGCGTTCCGGGCGATTGGTGGTAACAATGGAGCAGCCGCAGCACAGTGCCTCCGCAGAGGAGATGTGGGTGCCCTCACTTTCTGAGGTGCAGAGGCATATTTGGGCTCGGTTGTAGATTTCCGGCAGGGTGGCGTTGTCAGCAAAACCGGCTAAGCGAACACGCTGTCGGTGTTCGAGGGGCAGGGCAGTGTGCCAAGCATGGCTGTGCTCATCGGTTTTGCCGTATATTTCCACTTGAACAGTCGGATGCAGCTCCAGCAGCTGTGAGATGGTGCTGCGCATGAAGTCCGGGCGCTTGACTGGGAGTGTCCAGTTGCCGATACAGAGCACCGTGGGTTCTTTTTTCTCCCCGTTGTACCTGAAATGCGGTGCCACGGGGGTGACAAACGGGTGCAATTTATCTGCTATAGCAGGGCCGTAGTAGGAGTTGTTGCGCAGGAAATTGTCCGCAGTCGGCGTTGTGGTAATTGTGTGGGCATAGCTGAGGTGCAGAGCTCTCAGCTTGTTGATGACGTATGAGCGAAGCGCTCTCGGGAACTTGGTGATGGGCGTAAAATCTTGCCCGTTGAAGTCCAAGTGAATAATCAGCCTGATGCCGGCTTTGCGAATGGCTCTGGCAACAAGCGTGTAGCGCGGGTCTCCCCAGGAGTAGAGGACAACCGCGTCCAGTTCTTGTGCTTTCCACCAACGGGTAGAACGCAGGTTAGTCGGAGCTGTGCGCACGATGTGCTCCTGTTGATCTCCATCATACCACGGTAGGGGCATGATGGTTTTACTTTCTACCCCCAAACTGCGAAGGGAGGAAGAAATCAACCCTGTATCGCGAATGAAAAACCAATCATCAGCATGAAATGCCACGGGCGTGCAAGTGTAGATTTTTTTGCAAGTCGCGGCATTCATGCTGATGAATTGAGTATATTTGATTGTAAAATCAGAGAGCAGCGTAGGCCGCTTGATGTTCGCCGGGGAGCGTGGTTTCGTACTCGATGCCGAAGGCGTCGCGGCAGGCGTCAGGGGAAGCATAAACTCCCGCGCCGGAGAAGGCATACATAGCAGCGCCGAGCACCGTGCTTTCCGAAACCTTGGAAACCAGGATGGGCAGACCGAGGATGTCTGCTCGCATCTGCGTCCAAATCTTGTTACGGGCGCCACCGCCTACCAGCAGGAGCTCAGTTGCTTTGAATCCGCCTACTTTTTCCAGCTTCTCCAAGCGGTTCTTGAGGCGCATGGTCAGCGCTTCCATGGCTGCGCGGTAGATGTGACCGCGTGTGCGACCGAGGATGAGTCCCTCAATGCTGCCGGGAACTGCATCGCTGGGTAAGAAGTTGGGGATGAGTTTTACGCCGTCACAACCGGGGGGAATGGCTGCGGCTTCGGCATCCATGGTGTCATAGCTCTCACCATTGTAGCAGGTAGCCTTCACCCATTCGATGATGCCGCTGGCAATCCACTGCAGACCGGGATTGAGCAAGCCGGCTTTACTATCGTACTCCACGGTGGCACCTGCAGCGTAGTCGTCGGCTTCGAGCGCAGCCTTTGCTGTGCGGAGCATTAGGATTTCCCAGGTACCGCTGGAAAGGAAGGGTTGGTTTTCTTTCACACCACTGCCGAAGAGGGCAAACTGGGTGTCGTGACCGGTGGATACTACGGGGACGGAGCAGGGTAGCCCCAGCAGCTCACAAGCAGCCGGTGTGAGATGCCCGATGACCGCGCCTGCGTCTACCATCGGCGGGAAAAGGGATTTGCTGATGCCCAAGGTGGACAGGATTTCGTCACTCCAGTCGCCGGTTGTCAGGTCTGTCATCTGAGAGGTGCCGGCCATGGTGCGGTCGGTAGCCATCACACCGGTAAGACGATGGGCAAGAATGTTTGAAATGAAGAGCCAAGCGTGTGCCTTCTCCAGAAGCTCGGGGCGGTTTTCTTTCAACCAAATGAGCTTGTAAAGAGTGTTGAATGCAAACTCACCTACGCCGGAGAGCTCATTGAGCTTACGCTGCGGCATATATTTGTCGATGTTTTTCATCACCTCGGCGGTGCGGGGGCATTTCCAAGAGATGACAGGGTAGAGCAATTCGCCCTGTTCGTCAACCAAAGCGCCGTCCACGCCGAAGGTCGTGATGGTGATGCCCTTTACCTGAGACGCATCTACCTCAGGCAGAATTTTGCGGGCACATTCTGCCAGTTGGTTGAGGATTCTGTCCGCGTTCCAAACGTGATGCTGCGCATTTTCGGCTCCTGTATCAGTGGAATTGGGTTGGCTGGCTTTGGCTACAAGGTTACCCTTGTCGTCCACAATGATGGCGCGCACATTGGTCGCGCCGCAGTCTAAACAAAGTACGTATGACATGGTGAGTTAGAACATGCAGCCGGTCAGTTGACCGGCTGCATGTGTTTGTTTTAATGGTGTTGATTAATACTTACCGTAAATCGGGCCGAAGTTGGCGCAGGCGCGGAAGTCTGCACCCTCGGGGTCGGCGGTGCCGAAGAGGTCCCAAGCGGCGGGGCGATATACCTGCTCCTCCGGTACGTTGTGGGAGTATACCGGGATGCGCAGCATGGAGGCAAGCGTGATGAGGTCTGCACCGATGTGGCCGTAGGTCCAAGCACCGTGGTTGGCGCCCATATTGGCCATGACGGTGTATACGTCCTTGAAGCCACCCTTGCCGGTCAGGCGCGGGGCAAACCAAGTGGTCGGCCAACCCGGGTCCGTGCGCTGGTCGAGCTTGTCATTCACATCCTGCGGCAGGTCGCAAGTCCAGCCTTCCACCACCGTCAGCACGGGGCCCTGACCCTTCACCAAGTTCATGCGAATCATCGTGATGGGTACGTTGCCCTTGGACACGAAGTGCAGGGAGTAGCCACCGCCGCGGAAGTACTCGCGGTTGGCCGGGCACCACTCGGAAGCACCCATCATGGCCTCGATGTCAGCCTGGGTGGTCTCACCGGTCTTCTTCATGATGGGGGTACCATCGGGTGCGGTGGAGTGCATGTTGCCGTCCAGAGCGGTGGAGCCGGAGTTGATGAGGTGCATGATGCCGTCCTTGGCAAGGCCTTCCATGGTGTAGCCCGTCACGCGCTTCACGGCAGCGGGGCTCCAGTAGGTGCGGATGTCGGAGAAGCAAGCTGCGCGACCGGTCAGCTGGTGCAGCAAGAGCATGCAAACGCCGTTCATGGCATCGTTTTCCGTGGCGAAGGGAATAGCCTCACGCGGACCGTTCCAGTCGAAGGTGCTGTTGAGGATGGACTCAGCCATGTCGCCGTTCGGGTAGAAGTCCGTCCAGTGGCGCTGACCCTGGAAGCCACCGCAAATGGCGTTGAAGCCCAAGCCTTCCTCCTCGCGATCGATGGTCTTGAGGTGGGGATTGCCGTGCATCATGTCGCGGAAGATGATGGTCATCAGGATGCTCTCACGCAGGGTGCGCTCCTTCTCTTCGGGGGAGAGAACGAGGTCGGGGCGGTTGCGATCCGGACCGATCTTCACGTACTTGTCAGCCCACTGCATAGCGAGCTCGAACTCGGCCTTGTCGTAAATGCCCAGCTCCATGCGGCGGCGAACCTCCGTCATGTCAACGGACTGAACGCGCATGCCCATGTAGCTCTCCCAGAAGGAGTGGTCAACGATGGACCCGGCAATGCCCATGGAGCAGCCACCGATGGAGAGGTAGCCCTTGCCACGCAGCGTTGCTACGGTAAGACCGGCGCGAGCGAAGCGAAGAATCTTCTCTGCTACGTCCTCCGGGATGGAGGTATCGTCAGCGTCCTGCACGTCGTGACCGTAGATGGAGAATGCAGGTACACCCTTCTGGGCGTAGCCGGCGAGAGCTGCAGCCAAGTACACAGCACCGGGACGCTCCGTACCGTTGAAGCCCCAAATGGCTTTCGGCGTGGTGGAGTCGGTCTCGAAGGTCTCTGTGATGTAGCACCAGCAGGGAGTCACGATGAGGGAGCAACCCACGTTGTTCTCTGCGAACTTCTGGTTGCAGGCAGCGGCCTCAGCAGGACCACCGATGGTGGTGTCTGCAATCACGCACTTAACGGGCTGGCCGTTAGCGTGAGTTACGTTAGCCTCAATGAGGGCGGCAGCGGCCTTAGCCATGTTCATGGTCTGGTCTTCCAGAGACTCACGAACGCCGAGGCGGCGGCCATCAATCGTCGGACGAATGCCGATGGTCGGTAATGTATCGTATTTCATAATGTTATGATGGTTGAATGTTTGGGGAAATTATTTGTTCTCTGTGTTCAGCGGCTTGCGGAACATCAGGCTGTACAGGAGTACCACGCCGAAGCAGATGGCAGGCACAATGAAGGAAGCGCGAACGGCCAAGTCAGAGGTCTTGAGCTCTGCATCCCAGGTAGCGTCGAAGCCGGATACGAGACCGAACCAGATGCTTTCGGTGCTCTCAATGATGCCACCCATCCACGGTGTGATGATGGCGCCTCCGAGAATGGCCATGATGAGGCCTGCCGCACCGAGCTTGACAACGCGGTTGTCAAGGCCACCGAGGGCAATGCCGTAAATGGTCGGGAACATCAAGCTCATGCCACCGGAAATCAGAATGAGGCAGAGCACATTGGCGGAGAAGGGAAGACCGCCCACCGTGAAGAGTACATCACTGGGCAGGTACATAGTGCCGGCGCAGCAGGCAATGGCGATAATGGCGAAAAGTGCCATCATGTCGGCCGGGTTGAACTTCTTCATGTAGTAGGTAGCAACCCAACGGCAGAGGATGAAGAGGATAAGGGAAATCAAGTAATACGTAGCAGCTACGTCAGAGCTGAGCCCGAGTTGCTTGCAGCAGTACTTGTTCAGCCATGTCCAAGCGGCAATCTGCACGCCTACATAGAAGAACTGGGCTACTACGCCCATCCAGTAGCGGGGGATGCTCAGCAAGGCGCAGAGCATGCTGCGGTAGTTCTTAATCAGCAAAGTGAAGATGATGGGACCAACCATAACGGTCAGCAACTGGCACACCATGTTGCCCCAAATGCCCGGGTCCTCACAGGTGTAGTTGATAGCCATCAAAATGCCAACGGGGATGGCAATGCACAGCATGTACAGCCCAATGAGTGCGGGCTTGCTCATGCCGGTCTTCATGGAGTCGTCTTGCTCAGGCATCACGTACTGCTCGGAAGCCCCCTCAGGTGCCTTGTAGCGTACGAAGAAGAACCAAATGACCGCAGCAACGGCAATCAAGCCCACATAGGGTACGCATACCCAGAAGAGCTGCACGGCCTGGCTATTGCCCTCCAAGTTAGCCAAAATGGCGTATTTTGCCAAGAAAATACCGGCCAAAGAGCCCACGGGGTTGAAAGCTTGCGCGAAATTGAGTCGGCGAACAGCTGTTTTCTCCGGCCCGAGTGAAAGCACGTACGGGTTACAGCTGGTTTCCAAGATGGAGAGACCGCCCGCCAGAATGAAAATGCCTAACAGGTAAAGGTCAAAGCTTTGCGCGATACAAGCCGGTATGTAAATCAGCGCGCCGAGAATGTAGAATCCCAAGCCTGCCAGCACGCCGGTCTTGTATGAAAACTCCTCCACCATCATGGCAGCAAAAATAGCCAAAACGGCGTAAGCGCCGTAGAATGAAATCTGCACGCCTGCGGATTCGGAGGGTTTAATGCCGAATATGGTTTCAAACGCCGGTACCAAGTTATCCGTCATGTTGTTCAGCAAGCCCCACAGCGCAAAGCACGCTACGAGCATGAAAAACACAGTGCGGAAACGGCGCGGCACAACTGGTGTCAAATCGCCTGTTACGTTTTTGCTCATACGATAAATAGAGTATCACTATACCCTGCCAAGTCAAGCATGAAATCCATACTCGGCAGCAAAATCAGGAAAAAGCTTGCTATGGGCGCGTAAATAGGGTATTATCCAAGCGTATTCACTATTTGTCATGAATCTTGCCATTATCGGAACGGGCTACGTAGGACTTACAACCGGCACATGTTTTGCGGAGGTTGGACACAATGTTGTATGCGTTGATAACAATCAAAGCAAGGTAGAGATGTTGCAGGAGGGGCGAGTCCCCATCTTTGAGCCCGATTTGGAGGAGATGATTCAATCCAACGTATCGGCCGGCCGCCTGTCTTTTACGACGGACTTGGCCAAAGCCGTGCAGGAAAGTGAAATTATTTTTATCGCGGTGCCCACCCCTCCCCACGATGATGGTTCCGTGGATCTCTCATATATTGAAGCTGTTTCGCATGAAATTGCGGATGTCCTCACCCCGGAAATAGGGTACCGTATCGTGGTGGATAAATCTACAGTCCCCGTCAGCACCGGTAGCAAAGTGTACCAGGTGATTGCGCGCTATGCCAAGGGGGATGTGGATGTGGACGTTGTGTCTAACCCCGAGTTCTTACGTGAGGGTAGCGCCGTGGCGGATTTGATGAATCCTGACCGCGTGGTCATCGGGGCGGATTCTCAGCGCGCTATGGACCTCATGAAGCGCGTGTACCAGCCGTTTAACGCCCCCATTGTGGAGGTGGATTTGCATTCTGCCGAGCTCATTAAGCACGCCGCAAACTCATTCTTGGCGCTCAAGATTTCCTACATTAATGCCGTATCTGCCGTGTGCGAAAAAGCCGGGGCGGATGTGGAGCTCGTGGCTCAGGGTATAGGAATGGATAAGCGCATTTCGCGCCATTTCCTCAATGCCGGCTTGGGGTATGGCGGTTCCTGTTTCCCGAAAGATGTGAAGGGCTTTATCAATGTGGCAGAGCAGCTCGGCGCGCCCATGCAGCTGCTCAAGGAGGTGGAGTCGATTAATGAAAAGCAGTTGGAACGCTTCCTCGGCCGTATCCGTAAGAAACTTTGGGTCTTGCGCAATAAGCGTATTGCTGTATGGGGCATAGCCTTCAAGCAGAATACGGATGATGTGCGAGAATCCGTAGCCGTGAAACTTATTAAGCGCCTTTGTGATGAGGGGGCTATTGTCACCGCTTATGACCCCAAGGCTGCCCAAACCGGGGCTGCTGCGTTGGAAGGATACAAAGTCAACATTGTGGATGACATGTATGAATGCGCTCGCGATGCAGAGGTGCTCGTGGTCGCTACGGAATGGAAGCAATTTGCCATGGCAAACCTTGTGAAAGTTCGCGAGCTGATGCGCTTGCCCATTATTTTTGACGGCCGTAACCTGCTGCACGGTGAGAACGCTCTTCACGCCGGCTTCGAATACCACTCCATCGGTCGCAAGACCCTCAGACCGTGAAAAGGAACAGACAATAGTTAATTGTCAGAGCCGTCTGATGGTGCTATCGTCATATCCAGTTCAGGGACTTGGATATCAGACGCAATTCCACCCATTGAAATAATGGTGTGGTAAATATGTTCAAATGTGGTAAAACGTGGTGCGTTCGCTCGCAATGCGTTTATGACCTCTGGATGTTGAGTCGCATATGCATCCGAGTACCAAATGAATGCACATACGTGTGTTTGTTCTTTTGCCGTGCTCGCTCCTCCATGTCCGTGGCGTCCGTGTTCTCCGAATGATTCTCCATGGTCGGAGGTAAATATCATAATGGCACTGCTCGATTTGAGTGATTCAATTACGGCGTGTACGGTTGCGTCTATGTCCAGAATGGCATTGTCATATTTATCAATGGACCGAGACGTGCCGAAGGGGGTAGATGTCGAATTATATGGCATATGACCGGCTCCATCTTCCATCAGAATAAACTTGGAACCCTTATGTGTTCGGAGAATGGTAGCTATAGTTTCTTTGTATTCATTTGGTGATGCCGGTCTTGAATATAAGGGGGCCTGTTCTCTCAATATTGGAGATATGAGAGGCGTATTATACCATTGCCCTTCTGTGTTTTTTCCAACGACTAAAACACTTTTATAATTATGTTTGTTGAAAATATCTATAAATGAAGTATGTGTAGGTTGTGCTCTGTTCCCCAAAGAAGTCGTTAATAATGAATACACGCTTGCTATAGTGTGTGTAGCATCGCTGTGCATGTTCTGTAAATTAATAATGTTCGTTTCTTTTGATAATAAAGGTAAAGTGTTTCTGCTGTAACCATTCATGGGGCTGTGATCTGCTCTGAATGATTCGCCGATATATAGAACAATTGATTCATCGCAGCTTTCCCAAGTCCGATGAGAAGATATTGTTGCCGAGTTAATGAGTTGGGGGGGATTGTAGTATGATGTTATGGCTTTGATGAAAAGCTCTGTTTTTCTGATAGGCTGATACATTTTATAAAAACAGTTGTGTTGGGTGTCGTCATTAATCAGCGAGTGAGTTACTTCGTGTTCGCTTCTGACCGTGGGCATGTACAAGTAATGCGGGTGTTTTTCGATAATCGGCTTTACTGAGTACGCTGCGAGTGACGGTGCAGTTAATTTAATCGTGTGAGGGATAATGAAGAGAGTGCCGATGGTTAATAAATGGAAAAAGATGTGTGAAATAGTAGAGCGGTTGATTGCGTATAATTTTCTGAATATATATACACCGAAAGTAACGGTAATTATAAAAAATAAAAAAAGCGCTGATGACCGTAGATTAACGTAGTTTCCAGCTTCGGTCGCCGTGGTATTTAGGATGGCTACTGTTAACTCTTCTAATTCTGCTCCATAGCGCGTTTCTCCATAATAAATGGTAAACTGA
Source organism: uncultured Akkermansia sp. (assembly GCA_904501955.1). GTDB lineage: Bacteria > Verrucomicrobiota > Verrucomicrobiia > Verrucomicrobiales > Akkermansiaceae > Akkermansia. The sequence goes on from CAJGCY010000026.1 coordinate 13,916, forward strand.
ATAAGACTTATTATGGGAAAAATTAGGTATGCAAAAACTTTAGAACGTCTTACCAGTTGTAAACATGTGAACCAAAAAGAACAGAATATACATAATGAACACAAGATATAGGGAATATTGCTTATGATGCAGATATTTCCCTTGATTGCGTCATGCAGTATCTCTGAGCGATCTATGAAAAATGCAATTAGAATGGATAAGATGATAATTGATGTATTGGCACCAAGTTTTGTTTGCAGTGTTGATTTAACCTTGCTTATATGTTTCGTGAGATGCGCGATAGGCGACATAATAGAGCAGTTGTTGAGTTTGATTATTCAAGTAGCCAGTAGGTTGAAGCTCTCCGTATTTATAATATACACGAGAAATTACCTAATCGTACGCTCAATGCAGGCGTAGGCGTTGTGGTTGTGGATGGATTCGAAGTTCTCGGCTTCGACTCTGTACCAAGAGAAAGCGTTGTAGCGCTCGGTGGCGAGGGCGACATTGCGGACGAGGTCTTCCACAAAGACCGGGTTGTCATACGCCTTGTCCGTTACGTATTTCTCATCCGGGCGCTTGAGGAGGCTGTATACCTGGCAGCTGGCGCACTCTTCAACGAGGTCGATGAGGTCTTCAATCCACACGGCTGCACCGGAGAAACGTACGGAGTACGTGACGATGCCGCGTTGGTTGTGAGCCCCTTTGTCGCTCATGGCCTTGGAGCAGGGGCAAAGGGTGGTTACCGGCACTTTGATGGTAAGGGTAAATGTGCCGGGTTGATTACGAATGGAGTCAATTTCGAACCGTACATCGTAATCCATCATGCCCTCCATCCCGCTGACGGGGGCTTTTTTGAGGCGGAAGAAAGGGAATTCGATTTCCACGCGCGCTCTCTGCGCAGGGAGCTTGCGCAGAAGGCTGGAGGGAAGGCGCACGGCGGAGTGAACATCCAAGTAGCGGCGGTGTTCGTGCAGAGCCTCCACAAAGCGGCTCATGTGCGTTCCTTTGTATTCCTCCGGCAGGTCCACCATGAGCGCCAAAGTGGCAACGGTGGATTGTGTTCTGTTTTCCTTGTCGCTGACGATGATGGGGTAGCGAACATCACGCACGCCTACCCGATCAATGGAAATCTGGCGGGTGTCTCGCTCGTTTTGCGTGTCTTTAAGTTCCTTCATGTGATGGAAAATCAGTGAAACGCCAAGGGAAACAAGGTGAAAAGGCTCGAGTGGCAGTGCCAAAAACAAAACGGAGGGAGCTTGTATGCAAAAGCGCACAAGCCCCCTCTATTTTATCAACGACACTCTGCCGTCGAGAAGTCCTCCATAATGAGGGAAATCAGGGGAGCAGGTTCACGGCACGAGCGCGGCGAATCTCGCGCGTGATCTTGCGGTGCATCTTAGCGGAAACACCTGTCACGCGGCGGGGAAGAATCTTGCCCGTCTCGGAAGTGAACTTGGAAAGGAACTCGGGGTTGCACATATCGACAGCACCGGCGGGGATGTCAATGCGGCGACGCGGCATTGTCTTGTTGCAGGTGCGGAAACGGATACGACGCTCAACGCTCTTGAATTCTGTAATCATAATGCTGAAAGGTGAACTGGTGTGCTATGAGGTTTAGCGCATCTCGCGGTGAAGAGTGCGGCGCTTGAGGTAGGGGTTAAACTTAACCTTCTCCAGACGACCGGGGGTACGCTGGCTCTTCTTGTTACGAGTGGTGACGTAGCGAGAGGGGGTCTTACCCTCTGCCTTGGCCTCTGTGCATTCCAGGATGATGATATCTCTAGGCATATTTGTAATGTTGTTGACTTGCGGGCGCCTATTCTACACTATTCTTCGGATTCGTCAAGCGAAAATACGTTTTCCATGTCATTTTGTAGGCCGGAAAATCCGACATCGTCCGATTTTTTGGCCATATAGTTGGCATAAGAGCCGAATTTTTTCTCAAATTCCTCCTGACATTTCACGGTAAGACGGCAGAACGGGCGAGCTTGGAGGCGCTTTTTGGGGATAATTTCGAGAGAAATTTCACAAATGCCGTAGTAACCGAGTCGGATGCGCTCCAGAGCGGCATCAATTTCGAAAAGTTGTTCGCGGTCTTTGCCGAGTAGGCGGATGGTAAGGTCGCGCACCTCCGCTTCACTGCCGGCATCACCGATGTGCTGGCCGGAGGAGGAGGATACGTTGGAAGCACCGCTGCGCAGGTGGTCTCTGGTAACATCCTGCATGTTCGGCAGCATTTTGTCACGCAACTCAAGCAGCGCTTTTTTCTGCTCTTCCAAGAAAGCGGGCCACTCCGGGTCTGCTTTCAGGACGGCAAGAGTCTCTTTGAGCTTAGCTTTGCGGGCTTTTTCTTCCGGAGTAAGGGTGTCGCGAGCGGACGCTTTCGTTACGGCCTGCGTCGTGGGCTCAGCAGTTGTTTTCGGAGCTTTCTTGGTGCTTTTTACGGACTTCTCTTTGGTCGTAGCCGCAGCTTTGGTGGTCTTGCTTTTTTCACTGCCGGTCTTTTTTGCGGCAGTAGTAGACGTTTTCTTTGTTGTAGCCATGATGTTGCTTTGATGTGAGAATCTGTTGCGGTGGCCGGGGAGGAACCAAGAGTCCGCGGCGCGCCTGTCATTTGCTAATATCACAACACCGCTGAGAATGCAAGAAAAAATTGCGTATTTTCTGTGTGCGCGCGTGCGAATGTGTGACAGCGTGCGCGAAAATGCGCGCGAACACGCTTTTGGCGTTGATTCCGCGTGTCGCTTGTGTTAAAGTTCCATAGTATGCTGATGCAACGAATGACTGGAGTATTGATGCCGCTTTTTTCCATGCGGCGTGAGGGTGATGCCGGTATCGGCGATTTGAAGGCGTTGGAGGAATGGATTCGCTGGGCTGCGGAACATAAGGTGGGCTTTTTGCAGCTTCTGCCGGTAAACGCGGTGGGGGAGGATGATTCCCCGTCACCCTATTCCGCCATCAGTTCCGTTGCGTTGGAACCACTGTACCTCAGTTTGGAGCGCGTGCCCGGCATGGAGCCGGATTTGCCTCCCTACCCGGAGGATTTGCCACCGCGCCAGTTGCCCGGTGGTAAAAACTATGTGGACTACGCGCGCGTGCGTGAGTATAAAAGGTACTACCTCAAGCGTGCGTTTGAACGGTTCGAGACGGAGGCTGCGCATGCGTCCTTGCGTGCAGAGTTTGAATCATGGGTGCAGAGCCAAGGACAGTGGTTGGATGATTTTGCGGCGTTTCGTGTGCTGAGCATTGCCTTCGGCACCAATGCTTGGTGGCAGTGGCCTGTGCAGGATACGGACATCGCGCGTTTGATTGTGAACGGCAGTGCTGAATCCCGGCACCAGAAACGCTACCAGCAGTGGTTGCAGTGGCTGTGTGCTCGTGAGTGGGCTCAGGTGCGCGCCTTGGCGGATGCTTGCGGGGTATATTTGATGGGTGATGTGCCGATTGGTATTTCCGTTGCCAGTGCGGATGTGTATTTTGAGCGTTACCTTTTTGACATGAATTGGAGTGGCGGCGCGCCGGCGGAGGGGAATTTTGCGGAAGATCCGTTCACGGCGAAGTGGGGACAAAATTGGGGAATACCGCTTTATCGCTGGGATGTGATGGAGCGTGATGGCTTCGCGTGGTGGCACCGCCGCATCCGTAAGCTGGCAGAGGTGTTCCGGATGTACCGCATAGACCACATTTTGGGATTCTACAGAATATATGCCTTCCCGTGGATGCCGGATAGGAATGACGAGTTCCTGAACATGACGGAAGATGAAGCTGCTGCTCGCTGCGATGGCCGCAGGCCGGGCTTCCGACCGCGCCCGGACTGGACCGCGGAAGACCGTCGCGCCAACCTGATGCAGGGGGATTATTTGCTGCGCCAGTTGCTTAAAGCCGTGCCCGGACAACTCGTGGTCGGTGAAGATTTGGGGTGTGTGCCGGATTACGTGCGCCCGGATTTATCCCGATTGCGCATAGCCGGGTTCAAAATCCCTCATTGGGAGATTGACTCGAATCAGCACATCGTCAGTGGCAAAACTTATAACCCGTGCTCCTTTGCCACGTATGCCACGCATGATTTTCCGCCCATCTGCAATGATTGGAATGAGTGGTACTCCCATGTGAAGGCCGGGCGTGAAGCCTTGCAGGATGTAGCGCTCTCCGGGCAGGAGTTGCGCGATAAATTGCGCGTCGCGAAAGATTGCTCTCGCGTGTTGGGCTGGTTGGGTGAATACGCCGGCCTGAGTCTTGAGCAAAGCTTGGTCCCTTGGGGACAGGGGATTAAGGAAGCTCTTTTTGCTGCACTGCTTCAATGCCGTTCAGCCTACGTAGCGATGATGTGGACGGAGCTTTTCGATGTGCCGGAGCGTTTGAATACACCCGGCACTGTCGGGGGTACCAATTGGCGCCCGCGCATGCCGTTCACTGCTGCAGAAGCCGCCTCTATGCCGCAAAGCAAGTGGCTGGCACGCCTCAGCGCAGAGTCTGCTCGCTGAGCACGGCGTAACATCAACAGCACGCTGAGTCTGCCGGTAGGACGGTGCTGACTCAGCGTGCCGTGTTTTTTGCTGCTTTTTGCTTGAAACTACAGCTATACTGGAGTAAACTGAGCGCATGCGCAGTGCAAAACTTCTCATCAGCATGTTATGTCTCGCGCTCGCCTCATGCGTAGCGCAAAAGCAGTTTACCGTAAACACCAGCCCGCAAGGCGCCGCTGTTACCATCAACGGTAAGTCCATATCCGGGGTAACGCCTGTTACGACGGAAATCCGCGAGGATAAAGACCTCGGCATCGTGGTGGAACGTCCGGGCTATGAGGTCGGCTCTCTCACCGTCAACACCAAAACAAGCTGGTGGCGCTCCCTGCTGTGGACGGAAAATGACCCGCGCGCGCGCTATATTGAGGAGGATTCCGTTACCATTCCCTTGAAGCCACTGCGCAATAATGCCACCTACACCCCCAGCACCTTGGATTCCTTCCAATTGCCCACGAGTGACAGCTCGAGCTCATCCTATAAGCCACTCAATAATTCCACTGCGCCTGCGTTGCGTGATATGCCGTCTTCGTGAGAGGCTTTGTCATCATTATTGGGCGTTCGGTGCAATTTAAGATTGCATATAGCGCTCCGGTGTGTTAAATATGTTGCTGCAATGGAAAAAACACTCTTCCAGAAAATAGCTGATAAGGAGATTCCCTCAGACATGGTGTATGAGGATGAGCTCTGCGTGGCGTTCCGTGATATTACTCCGGTGGCGCCGGTGCATGTACTGCTGGTGCCCCGCAAGCCCATCCCCAGCATAGAGGCCGCCGTGGCGGAGGATGCTGCGCTGCTGAGCCACCTGATGCTGAAAGTGGGTGATATTGCCCGCGCAGAGGGCTTGGCAGAGGGCGGATTCCGTACGGTGATGAATACCGGGGCGGATGCCGGTCAAACCGTGCCGCACCTACACATCCACATCATCGGCGGTCGCTCCATGCAGTGGCCTCCGGGCTAGTCATAGCCCGTGGCTGTTGTGTTGTATATTTGCTGCCATGGCGGAGCCTTCTTTTATCAAACATTATGAATGGGTGACCCCCACCACCTTGGAGCTGGGGTTCGCGACGAATCGCCTGCGCCTGTATTTTATGGAGGCCGGGGTGATTCGCTGTCGCTATGTGTCCCATGCGGTGTTTGAGAACATCCCGAGCTATGGCGTAGCTCCCGAATATGTTGCCCCCGGTGTCGCGTTGGAGGAATACAGCACGGCTCTGTACTACGAGGTGCGCACGCCACGCTTGGCCGTGCGCATTCGGCGTGAAGACGGTGGGCTGGAGTTTTGGGAGCGCAAGAGCAACACCCTACTCAGTGCGGATGCTGAGGGCATGGGACACCGCTTGCAGGAGCGCACGGGAGATGAGCTCGTGTGGGTGCTGAAGCACTTGCCGGAGGAAGCCCACTTCTATGGCTTGGGGGATAAACCCTGCGCGCTGAATCTGCGCGGCAGGCGTTTTGAAATGTGGGGCTCGGACCACTACAAGTTCCACCCGGACAGCGACCCTCTGTATAAGAGCATCCCCTTTTTCCTCTGCCTGAACAAAGGCTCGCACTATGGTATATACTTTGATAATACCATGCGCTCCTATTTTGATTTCGGCAAGGAGCGAGAGGACCGTCTCCTATTCGGGGCGGATGGCGGCGTGATGGACTATTACTTCATCTGCGGTGAGCATGCGCTGGATACCGTCTGCACTTACACACGCCTTACCGGGCTGCCCCCCTTGCCGCCGTTGTGGGCACTCGGCTATCACCAAAGCAAGTGGAGCTATTACCCGGAGAAGGCCGTTAATGACTTGGCGGCAGAGTTCCGCAATCGCCGGATTCCCTGTGATGCCATTCACTTGGACATCCACCACATGAAGCAATACCAAGCGCTCACTTGGGACCGCGTGCGCTTCCCCGACCCTCCAGGCATGATACAGCGCTTGGGCGAGCAGGGCTTCAAGGTGGTGACCATTATTGACCCCGGCATCAAGATTAACCCGGACAATTACGTGTGGCGCAGCGGGTTTGAGCGCAATGTGTTCTGCCGTCGTCACGATGGCGCCTTGCTGGAGGGCGAGGTATGGCCCGGCACTTGCACCTTCCCGGATTTTACCAATCCCACCACCCGCAGCTGGTGGGCGGATTTGTTCAAGCGCCAAGTCGGCGAGTACGGCGTGCGCGGTATTTGGACGGATATGAACGAGCCTGCGCTCTTCCCGGACAAAACCTTCCCGGATGATACTCGCCATAACTATGATGGCTTTTACTGCTCCCACCTGAAGGCTCACAACATCTACGGCCAGTGCATGGCGCGCGCCACGCGCATGGGCATGGAACAGGCCGCTCCGCAGTACCGCCCCTTTATCCTGTCGCGAGCGGGCTTTGCCGGCTTGCAGCGCTGGGCTGCCACGTGGACGGGGGATAATTACTCCGACTGGGAGAACCTGAAAATGGCCAACCTCATGGTGCAGCGCCTTTCCACCAGTGGTGTCTCCTTCTGCGGGGCGGATACGGGTGGCTTCTTGGGGCGCCCCACACCGGAGCTCTTCTGCCGCTGGATGCAAATGGCGGCCTTCCACGTCTTCTTCCGCAATCACAACAATGGTGAGTACGGCGGGCAAGAGCCTTGGTGCTTCGGCCCCGTGGTGGAGGAAATGGTGCGCGCCGCGGTGGAGCAGCGCTACCGCCTCTTGCCCTATCTGTACACGCAGTTTTATCGATACTCTACCCAGGGTATGCCCATCATCCGCTCTTTGGCGCTCATGTACCCGGACAACACGGATACGTACTGGCGCAGCAGTGAATTCTTCTTGGGGGATGATTTGTATGTGGTGCCCGTGCATCACCCCGGGGAGAGCGGGCGCTTCCTGTACGTGCCGCCCGGCCATTGGTATTCACTGTGGAATGATGCGCCCGCGCCGGATGCCGATGCGGAGGCATGGGTATCCACCCCCATGGCCACCATACCGGTGTTTGTGCGCGGTGGCAGTGTCATTCCTCGCTGGCCTGTGCAGCAGTATGTGGGCGAGCTGCCTACACCGCCTGTCACCTTGGATGTATGGTGGGCGCCCGACACGGAGCATGAGGATGAGCTCTATGAGGACGCGGGGGATGGCCTCTCTTACCGCGAGGGGGAATACCTGTTGCACCGCTTCACGTATGCCTCCGCCGCGCGCGAGTTCACCCTGCGCCGTCAGGTTGAGGGGCATTTGGCGCCTGCGCGCGAGACATTTGAGCTCGCTCTGCATGCCTTGCCGCACGTAGCCACCCCCACCCTAGTGGTGGATGGCAGGGAAGTGCGTGGCGAGTTCGATGCCCGCCACATCTTCCGCGCTGCAGTGCCTGCTGATTTCGCTGAGTTGCAGCTTCGTTTCTGATTCCCGTTCAACAACTCGATTCCATTCGCCATGAAACGCGATACACTGGATAAAATACTCGACCGCTTGGAGCACTTGGGCGGTGATGACCTGCGCCGCATTTTCATGCGCTTGGCATCGGAGAAAGGTCTGCTGCAGGATGTGTTCGACGCCCTGCGAGATGGCCTCATCCTCTTCGATTCCGAGGGGCACGCTCGCTTTGCGAACAAATCCGCCTGCGCCATGTTCAACCGCCCGCTCCATGAGCTGCTGAGCATGCCCTTCGAGCGCTTGGTCGGTGGCACATGCAGTTGGCAGGACCTCTGCGGTAGCGGCGTTGCCATTACGCGCGATTTGCATGTGAATTACCCGGAGAGTCGCCATTACAATTTCCTGATGAGCCCCGTGGCGGAAGGGGCGGAGTACCTGTTGCTCATCCGTGATGATACGGAGAGTGTCACCCGCGGTGAGGAAGATGCTGAGGCGGAGCAGTTCAACCTCATCACCTACATGGCAGGAGCCGTAGCGCATGAAATCGGCAACCCGCTGAACTCTTTGGGCTTGAATTTGCAGCTCATGCAGCGCAAATTAGCCAAGCTGGATGCCGCAGCCCAAGCCAAACTGACCCCCTTGCTGGAGAGCGCGCTGGGCGAAACCCGCCGCTTGGACACACTGCTGCGCCAGTTCTTACAGTCCATGCGCCCCGGGCACATGCAGCGCGACAGTGTACAGCTCAATGAGGTCATCGCGCACGTGTTGCAGGTGCTGGAGCCGGAGATTGCCCCGCGCGGCATTGCCGTGCAGCAATCGCTCAGCAAAGACCTGCCGGAGCTCAGTGCGGACGGCGGGCAACTCTTCCAAGCCTTCTACAACATCATCCGCAACGCCTTCCAGTCCATCCCCGGTGAGGGGGAGGGCGGTATCTACATTCAAACGGATTTCAATGATACGGATGTGCGCGTCGTCATCGGTGACAACGGTTCCGGCATCTCGCATGAGGTCATGGGCAACATGTATGAGCCCTTCCGCACCACCAAACGCAAAGGCAACGGCTTGGGGCTGCTCATTGTGCGCCACATCATCAAAGAGCACGGCGGCACGCTCTCCTTGGCTTCCAAGGAGGGCATCGGCACCACGGTCACCATCACTTTGCCTCGCGCGGATCGCGTGGTGCGCTTGTTGCCGTCGTAATGGCTCGCACGCCGATGGCTATGCACAGCACGGCCACAATTTTTTGCCAATTCATGGCATCCAGCCCCATGGAAATCCCCACGGCTGCCGCTATGATGGGCTGTATGTAATTATAGGCTGCCACCGTGCTGCCCTCCAAATGCCGCTGCCCGATAATCATCAGCAGATAGCTGATGAAAGAGCCGAACACCACCACGTACAGCGTGCCCAGTAATTCCGCCGTGCCCCACTGCGCCCACTCCATGTGGGCTACCTCCATGCCCCACAGCGGTGCCGTGAGGATGGCGGACACCAGGAACAGCCAGCGCATCAGGATAAAAGGATGATACTTGCGAATAATGCCACTGAAAAATACAAAGTAGCACGAGGCTGCCAACTGTGAGCACAAACAAATACCATCACCCACCGGGTTGCCGCTCAGCCCTCCCTGCATGCCGGAGCCCAGTATCAGCACCAGCGCTCCCGTGGCGGCAATGCCAAGCCCCACCACCTTGCGCATACTGACCCCTGCATGCAGAAACACCGCTGCCAGCGCATAGGTGAACACCGGCGTGCTGGTGGTGAGCACACAGGCATTGGTGGGTGAGGTGTATTGCACCCCTATCACATAGCAGAACTGGTTAATGCCCATGCCACACAGCGACATCAGCACCAGGGGTAACCAATCTTTCCGCGCAATTTTTTGCTGTGGCACGCAGGCGGATGCCAGCCAGAACAACAGCGACGCTCCGCACAGGCGGAAAGCTGCCATGCTTACCCCGCTGATGCATCCCCCCGCCATCGTCCATTTGCACATCGGGCTCATCAACCCGAAGCACAGGAACGCCGCCAGCGTTATCAGATGCGCTTTTCCCCTTCTTTTGGCCTGCTGTTCTATCATCGCGGCGGAGATGATACCACCATCCGCTCTTTTAGGCAACAGCTCTCTTGCATTTTTTTGATGATGGGGGCGGCAAAATAAAGAACGACTCAAGCTATGCGTTCCCGGGGCAGTGCCCTGATGGGACTCGCTTGAGTCGTTCTCTCACCCCGCAGGCGGCTATTTCCCGCGGCCGCCCGGACCTGCTCCTGACGTGATAGCCCACACAAAGGAACAGCGGGAACGTGCCCAAGTTAGCACGGAAGCATGAAAAAGTCAATGGTAAAACAGAACGCTCGGTGGAAATAACACGCACTGTCGGAGTTGATGCTTGATTGCAAACGGCGCGATAAATCGGAAGTTGGGGCGATGGTGGGGAAATTTTGCGAGCGTAAGCGCCTGCCACGGCGTAGCTGCGCAGCAGCGAAGACGGGAGCGGAATTCTGAACCCGCGTCAGCGGGTGACCTAACTTAGCCTAGGGCGTAAGCCCTAGGAAATGGGTAAAAAAACAAATCCGAACCCGCGAACCGTTGAGGCTTGCCGAAACGGTATGCGGGTGGCATAACCTTCCCGGAGCACGTAAG
>CAJGCY010000027.1 GCA_904501955.1 uncultured Akkermansia sp.
AGCTCATCCTCCGCACAGCAGCCTTCCTCCTCCTCGGCCAATGTTACGGCAGCTGCCTCGGTGCCTGCCTCATTCACGTTGACATAGCAGCGCTGCAACACTTGGCTGAGCATCAATGGCTCATCCGTGAAGCCGCGGAAGTTCGCTTCGGGGGTGAATAATTCCGCTAAGCCACAGGCTTCCAGCACGTCATTCAGGGAGACTACCCCGGAATCTGAGTTGAATTTCGGTAGTTTCACCGTCACGTATTGTGGACCGCTCTTGGCCAAGTCGGTTCGTATTTCCTGAAATTGCTGCGGGGTGAGCTGTGAGGCGAATTGCCGAGCATCGCCTTTGGGCAGAATGCCGATAAAGCAGAGGCTTTCACCTTTCGGGGCGCCGATTTCTGCGCAGTAATACAGCGCTACGGCTTGCCAGTCATCACCCTCCGCGTAGCGGAACTGCTCCGTCTGAGTCATCATGGGTGCCGTCACCTTTTTGCCTTTCGGCGTGGTGAAACTCGCGCCGGTGTCAACCAAATCAGGCTCAAAGGGCAAGCTCCACTCCGCCTTGAGGTAAATGGCATTGGCTGCTACCAATCGGCTGTAGGGTGAAAGGTCACTTGCGGAAATAATATGCCGAATCAGCTTCTTCGTGTGCTTTGATGCCCATTGGTTGATGGTTTTAGCCGCTTTTGCGGGGCTTTTTTTGAAGGATACCGCAATGACTTCATCCACGTTAATCTCGGGATTGAGTCGCAAGTCATCGGCAATAAAGAGAGCGTTGGCTTCCACCGGGGTAATATTGCTCACAACGCCTTGTTTGCCCCTAGGGATGGCATCCAGCAGCTGCGCGGTGTTGCCCTGTGCCCCTTGGCGCAGCAGGAGTAGCACACCCTCCAGCGAGGCAGGGGAGCACACGATGTTGTCTTTTTGCGTCAGTGCCAGTTGATTGAATACCTGCACGGCAAACTCATCCGTTTCCGTGGCTGCGGGGGCTGTTGAGCTGCATGTGCCACAGAGTGCAGCTAAGCTGATGAATAGGGATTTCATGGTGTGATGTCTCAGGTGCCGTTTTTTACTTATTCATACCGGCAGATTCGAAGGCTCCCTCCATTTTGCCGATTTGCTTGTAGGAGACGGAGTCATCCGTTAGCTCCGCGCGGTAGGGGGCGAGCCAGCCGGATAATCCGGCATAGAAGAGGAAGGTGCCGGTTTCGTCCCAATGCCCATCCTGCACGCGGTAGACGCTGCGTCCGTCATTATCCTTGATGATGATGCTCAGCAGCATATCGCTGTTGAATGAGGTTGTGTTAAGCGAGCTTGTTCTGCAGAACTTGTAACCGGTGTTGCCGTTGGGAATCGCTAACCATTTGCCGTCCGGTGACCACGGTTGCTTGATAATGTGGCGTTTGTACAGTGTTTGGCCTGACAGGAAGAGTCCGGTGAGAGGAATCTCGTGACCTTCGCATGAGACCAACATTATTTCATCAGCAACGGTGAGCTCCGTGACGGCTGTATGTCGGCGCCCTTTATAAACGAGCTACCACTTGCCATCCGGTGAGGGGCAACGCAGCTCCGCCTCGACGATGGTGCTTTCATCGTAAATAAGAGGTTCCTGCTCGTTAGCCGTTACGGCGCAAAGGGATGCAAAGCAGAGAATGAGATGTGCTGCAAGCTTTTTCATACGGTGCTAGGGTAGCAAGTAAGGCTGTGTAAGTCAAGTAAAAACGGATTTGCTGCGGGGTGAACGGTGGAATTTGCTTGACAAGGCACAAAAAGCATGCTAAAAGAGGCGCGTACAAGCCATGTCTCAGGAATATTTTTCAGCGTTGATTCAGTTGATTGCCGGGTTCGGATTTGCCGGTATGATTATTGTGCTCAGTGTGCTTTTCGGTCGTCGCGCGAAGCTGCGTCCCGCACAGGATGTACCGTATGAGTGCGGTAACGTGCCCGAGGGTGATGGTGCTCCGGCATTCTTCTCCATTAAGTACTACATGGTGGCTATTCTGTTCCTCGTGTTCGACTTGGAGGTGATTTTCCTGTATCCGTGGGCACTTGGCTTCAAGGATTTCGTGGTGGAGAACGGTGCAGCATTCGGCGCAATGAGCGTCTTCATTGCCGTGCTGATGGTAGCTTATCTGTATGCTCTGGGTAAGGGTGTTATCGTATGGCACCGCAACCCGAAGCCGCGTGATTGAGCCGGAGAGAATCTCCTCACGATGTAAAGAAACTTTTTCCGGGCGGCTTCTGCATGAAGCCGCCTTTTTTTGAAGAAACTAAACGACAATGAGCACGCCGATGACTCGTCAGCAGTATTTGACGGAGGAAATGAAGAAGCGCATCCTAATGCTGGATGGCGCTCAGGGCACCATGATTCAGAAGCACCACCTGCAAGAGGCTGACTACCGTGGTGAGCGCTTTGCGGATGTAGCCCGATATCCCCGCGACCTGAAAAACAACAACGATGTGCTGGTGCTCACTCGCCCGGATATCATCCGCGATATCTGCGACCGATACTTGGAGGCGGGGTCGGACATTATCAGCACGTGCACCTTCTCCGCCACGAGCATTGGCCAGCATGAGTTCTTCCATTTCTGTGCGCCCTGTCGCCATGACCAAGCATATTATGAGGGAGTGTTGGCTGATGAAGCGCTGGCTGCCTTGGTGCGCGAGATGAATCTCGCCTCTTGCCGCATTGCCCGTGAGGCGGTAGAGGCAGCGGAGGCAAAGGATGGGCGCCCGCGTCTGGTGGCGGGTTCCATTGGCCCCATGGCTGTGACGGCTTCACTTTCCCCGGATGTGAATGACCCCGGATTCCGCGCGGTGAACTTTGACCAGCTGCGCCGCGCTTACCGTGAGCAGGTGCTTGCCCTGGCGGATGGAGGGGTGGATATTCTGCTGCTGGAAACGATTTTCGACACGCTGAATGCCAAGGCTTGCCTGTACGCCATTGATGAGCTGCGCGAGGAGCGCGAGCTGCCCCCGGTGATGATCAGTTTTACTATTACGGACAGAGCGGGGCGCACGCTGAGCGGGCAAACGGTGGAGGCTTTCTGGAACTCCGTGCGCCATGCCAAGCCCCTGTCCATCGGCATCAACTGTGCGCTGGGGGCGGACCTCATGCTGCCTTTTGCTCAAGAGCTTGCGCGCTTGGCGGACTGCGCCGTCAGCATGTACCCGAATGCCGGCTTGCCGGACCCGCTTGCCCCCGGTGGCTACGCCCACACGGCGGAGCACATGGCAGGCATCTTGAAGGAATACGCTGAGCAGGGGCTGCTGAACTTTGTGGGCGGTTGCTGCGGTACGACCCCGCAATACATTGCTGCTATACGCGAGGCGGTGCAGGGCTATGCCCCGCGCGTGATTCCCGTGCATGAGTCCGACGGTACGCTGTGTCTCTCCGGGCTGGAGCCCTTCAACCACAAGCGTGAGGAGGGTATCACCTTCATCGGTGAGCGTTGCAATGTGGCCGGCTCTCCGAAGTTTGCGAAGCTTATCCGCGAGGGTAAGTATGAGGAGGCTCTGGAAATTGCCCGCACTCAGGTGCAAAAGGGGGCTCGCGTGCTGGATTTCTGCTTCGATGACGGCATGATTGACGGCCCCGCGGCGATGACTCGCTTCCTGAACCTCGTGGCTGCGGAGCCGGATATTGCCAAGGTTCCCTGCATGATTGACTCCTCCAAGTGGGAGGTGATAGAGGCAGGCTTGCGCTGCGTGCAGGGTAAGGGCATTGTGAACTCCATTTCCCTGAAAAACGGTGAGGAAGAGTTCTTGCAACAAGCCCGTATCATTCGCCGCTACGGTGCTGCCGTGGTGGTGATGGGCTTTGATGAGAACGGGCAGGCCGGTGGCTATGATGACCGCGTGGCGATTGCGCACCGCGCTTATAAGCTGCTGACGGAGAAGGTGGGATTCCCTGCGGAAGACATCATCTTTGACCCGAACGTGCTCACCGTGGGCACGGGCATTGCGGAGCATGCCAATTATGCGTTACACTTCTTCCAAGCTGCGGCGGAGATTCACCGCTGCCACCCGCTTTGCCACATATCCGGCGGTATTTCCAACGTAAGTTTCTCCTTCCGTGGCAATAATCCCGTGCGCGAGGCCATGCACAGCGCTTTCTTGCACCATGCTGCCTTGGGCGGGCTGGATTTGTGCATTGTAAACGCCGCCTTGATGACGGATTATGATACCATCCCGGCGCACCGCCGCAAGTTGGTGGAAGATGTGCTGCTGAATACCTGTGAAGATGCTACCGAGTGCCTGATTTCCTACGCTCAGGAGTTGGCTGAGGCCAAAAACGCGCTCAAGGCAGCCGGAGCCGGGGCTCCTGCCGCTGCAACAGCCCCGAAAGTGGCGGATTGGCGCACGCAGACGGTGCAGGAGCGTTTGGCCCATGCGCTGGTGCATGGTATCACGGAGTTTATTGAAGCAGATACCCGCGAGGCGCTGGAGCTGTGCGGTACTCCCCTCGCCGTGATTGAAGGCCCCCTCATGGATGGCATGAAGCAGGTGGGCGAGCTGTTCGGCAGCGGTAAAATGTTCCTGCCCCAGGTGGTGAAGAGTGCCCGCGTGATGAAACAGAGCGTGGCGGTGCTGACTCCCTTGCTGGAGGCTGCGCAATCCGGTCAATCCTCAGCTGCCACGGTGGTGCTTGCCACGGTGAAGGGTGATGTGCACGACATCGGTAAGAATATCGTGAGCGTGGTGCTCTCCTGCAATGGCTTCCGTGTGGTGGACCTCGGTGTGATGGTGCCCAAGGAGCAGATTATTGAGCGCGCCCTGAGCGAAAAGGCGGATTTTGTGGCGCTTTCCGGTCTGATTACGCCTTCTCTTGATGAGATGGCAGCCGTTGCTGCTGCCATGCAGGAGGCCGGGATGCGCATCCCGCTGTTGGTGGGTGGTGCGACGACGAGCCCCCTGCATACCGCCCTGAAGCTTGCCCCGCATTATCCCGATGGCGTAGTGGTGCAAACGGCGGATGCCTCCACCATTGTGCCCGTGGCGGCGGCCTTGATAGGCGCGGGGCGTGAGGAATACATTGCTGCCCACAAGGCGGAGCAAGCCCGCATGTGCGCAGATTTTGCTCAGCAAGAGGTGCTCCTCATGTCGCTGAGTGCTGCTCGCGAGCAGGCTTTGCGTGATGCCGGCAACAACCCGACCCCGCAGCGCACCGGTGTGTTCACCGTGGGGGTGCCGTACGGTTGCTCCTGCCATTATCCGCAGCCGGATTACCCCCTCAGCTGGGAGCATCTGCTGCAAAAGGCTGACTGGAGCATTACGCTGCGTACCTTCGGCATGCACAGTGCCAAGACGGATGAGAAAAAGGCGGAGGCCGACAAATTGCGTGCCGATGCGGAGGCTCTGTTGCAACAAGCCATTACGGAGAACCGCCTCCGCGCCCGCGCCTGCTTCGGTATATGGCCCGCTGTCCGCAAGGGGGATGATATTGAGGTGCAGGGAGGTACAGTCTTCTACACGCTGCGCCAGCAAAAGCCTGCTGCAACTCCGCGCGTAGCCTTGGCGGATTTTGTGAACGAAAACGCCGGTTACGTGGGGGCGATGCAGTTGTCCATCAGCGGTGCAGATGAATGGTCTGCCGAGTTGAACGCCGCAAATGATCCTTACAATGCTCTGTTGATTGCAGCCATTGCCAACATGTTGGCGGAAGCGCTGGCTGAGTGCACGCAGGATTGCATGGAGCAGGTGTGGCCGGTGGCGGATTCTCAAATGGTGCGCCCCGCCTGCGGTTACCCCTCCCAGCCTGACCACCGGGAAAAGCGTACCGTGTTCTCCTTGCTGAATGCCACGGAGCTCACCGGTACCTCCCTGACGGAAACCTGCATGATGCAGCCCTCCGCCGCGGTTTGTGCGCTGGTGTTCAATCATCCGCAGGCTCGTTACTTTGCCCTGGGCCCCATCGGCGACGACCAAAAGGCTGATTACGCCGCCCGCACGGGGCGCCCCGTGCCCTCTGCGCTGTAATGAGTTATCTGTAAGAATCCAAACAAAAACTCCGCCTGAACATCGGGCGGAGTTTTTGTTCTTAAAGGCGAATGCCATTTACCATGGCGGCGCATCCATAAAATCAGGAGGCGGGGCGGTTTGCTCTAACCAGAGATTGAGGATTTCCACCGCGGCGGCTTGGTCGATGATGGGCTTAAAATCCTTCGCTTTTTTGCCTGCTGCGTGCAATTTTGCCTGTGCATCCACCGTGGTGCGGTATTCATCCACATACACCAGCGGCAGCGAGGGGAACTTGGCGCGCAATTTTTCACCGAAGGCGCGCACATACTCGCAGGCGGAGCCCTCCGTGCCATCCATGCGGATGGGAAGCCCCATCACCAAGGTGCGGATGCCCAGCTTTTCCACCAGCTGAGCAATGCGCCCCAGCGGCTCGGTCTTGGCTAAGTGAATGCTCTCCACCGGGTGCGCCAGAATGCCACAAGCATCCGTAGCAGCAATGCCGATGCGGGCTTTTCCCATGTCTATGCCGAGCGCGGGGTGCATGGTCGCCGTGTTTTATACGAGATTGTCCGGCAGCTTGGCTACCACGTTCTTAATCTTGTCCGCCTGGTCGCGGTGGGCAACGAGCAGGGCATCACCCGTATCTACCACGATGAGGTCATCCACCCCTACCAAGGCTACGTGCTTGCCCTGGGCGGAGAAAACGATGTTGCCGGAGGCATCCTGAGCGCTCAGTGCGGTGTTGGCTGCATTCTGAGCGTCATCTTGTTGCAGGTATTTGCCCACGGAAATCCAAGAACCCACGTCATCCCAATCGAAGGAAGCCTCGAAGTTCAGCACGCGGTCAGCTTTCTCCATGAGGGCAAAGTCAATGCTGATGGGGGTGAGCTTGGCAAACTCATTTTCAATGAAGGCGGGAATGTTGTCCGTAGCGGTCAGGCGGTCGATGAAATCCGCCAGCTCGGGGGTGTGGGCGGCAAGCTGGGCGCGCACGTGAGCCACGTTCCAAATGAACATGCCTGCATTCCACGTAAAGTTGCCACTGGCAAGGTATTGCTCCGCCGTGGCGGCATCCGGTTTCTCGCGGAAGCGCACCACCTCATAGCAATCATGGCGGAGCTGCGCATCGTTCAGCTTCTCGGCTCGCTCAATGTAGCCGTAGCTCGGGCAAGCCCACGTGGGGCGAATACCGATGGTCATCAGTGCGTTTTCGCGCCCCGCAAGGTTCAGCGCATCCTCCGCCAGGCTGCGGAAAGCGCTGTCATCCAGAATCAGCGAATCGCTGGGAATCACAATCATGTTGGCCTGCGGGTCACGCGCTGCAATGAGCGCCACGCCGAGAGAAACGGCCGGAGCCGTGTCACGGCGAGCGGGCTCAGCCACAATGTTTTCCGCCGGCAGCTCCGGTACTTGGTTGCGTACCTCAGCCTCTTGCAAGGCATTGGTCAAGATGAAGATGTTCTCCGCCGGTACCAATCCGCCCAAGCGCTCTACTGCTTGGCGCAGCATGGTGCCTTTGCCGAACAAATCCAGCAGCTGTTTGGGCTTTGCGTTACGAGAAAGCGGCCAGAATCGTGTGCCACTACCACCGGCGAGTATGAGTGCGTAATTTGCCATTGCAAGCGGAGTATACTTTTTATCCCTGCTCAGGTCAAGGCGGAATTTCGCATTTCCTCCGCTCTTTGCGCGGGTGTAACGCATTCCGGGCTTTTAGCCTATCCTCTTATTCCGCGAAGTTAAGCAGTAAATACATCACTAATAATACACCCGCAGACAGCAGGATAACATACAGCAGGAACTGTAACAAGCAGATAATGTTAGGGTTTCCTTTCATCATTAGGATATATGTTGGTTATGAACACGCATGATTTCATCGCAAATCGCCGTTATCATACCTCGCTCATTTTTAATGTCGAGCCAAGCAAATTGTCCGTTTGGATTAAACTCCAAGAAGCATAAGCCGTTCGGCGTTCTCATAAAATCAAGGCGGGAGAACGATAACCCGGTTTTCTGCATCATGGCGATGATTTGCTGTTGCTCCTCGTCCGATAATTCGCAGGGCTGCCATTCTGCGTGACCGTTAACGGCAGCTATACGACTATCCACGGTGGATACACGTTTTATTTCGCTGGCAAATAGCTTGCCTGCAATATAAGCGACGGTGACATCATGTGTGGCATCTGTTACTTGTTGTTGCAGAAACCAAGGATAAGTCACATCCACGGTATTTGGATCTACTTTGTTAACCGCCAATATTTTTCCGTTGCCCATCGGCTGCACTCCGTTCGTTTTGCAGACCACGGGGGCGGATAAACGTATTTTCGCAGAATGCAACATTTGCCAATCCGGTACAGTAAAGTATTCCGCTGCCAATCTCATTTGACGCATCTTATACCATGTGCCGTAAGGAGACGGGTGGATGAGAGCCAGCTTACCATAATGGAATGCCAAGTCTTTGATGCTGCTCCAAATGAGCATTACTTCATTGCGTAACCATGCTTCCGGGCTACCCCCGGCGGGTGTGTCAATATAGGGCGGATTGAAAACTACTTTGCGTTCATACACTGCGCCTACCTCGCTTTCTCTGCATATTCGGCCCGAGGGGTCGGTTATTTCATACCCTCCGTTCCATATGCTCCAACTATATTGTTGCCACAGGTCTATGTTAAAGCGAAAGACTTCCTCTCTCCGCCTCAGGTAAGGCATAAGGATGTCTGTCGTTAAGTCATGGCTGCTGGTGAGTAACAGTATCATGATGGTAAAAAAAAAGGGTAATGTTATATTGCTATAACATTACCCCTGAATTTTAAGCGTATCAAGCAAGGTGCCAGTCATCTACCTGGTAACCGCTATTACCAAAGGAACTCCATGTACCCGTGGCTCCGCAATCGAGAGTTTCCTCCTCAGTCGCCTGCATGGTCTGAGCATCCCAGTTATAGGAAGCTACAGTGGCAGTAGTCTCTACCGGAGTAGCAACCTGCTCCTGCTGGTCAGCAACCACAAAGGGGCTGATCATGGTAACGATAGTTGTAATCATATGCGTGTTATGTGTTTGGATGGTTAGTAAGGTGAGGGGCGTTGTTTAGAGCGACTCGCTCTTTTCCCCGTCGCGCATTATCATACCCATTCATAAACCGTAGAAAATTATATCTAATTAACGCTCGCTATGCCAGTTATTATGCTGATTAATCTTGTCTATTGTTACCACGTGGAGTATTTTTTTGCATATACTTGATATTTATACTTGACATGCGGTTTATGAAACCCGATTACATAATATGGAGACAATACAGGTTAAAATAACAGAGAAGGAGGTGGCTGCTCTGGCGCTGCTGAAGAGCTGTGGTGGAGATGTGCTGGAAGTTGCACAGGTGGCATGCGATGCCATGCGGGCAGGGCGGGGCAGAGCGCAGCGGGCGAGACGTTGCATTGAATCCGGAGCGGAGGTTTTGCGGCGGCTGGAGCGTACCGTGAGCTTCGAGAAAGCGGTGACGGCGGCTCTGGAGGCGCGGCGAGAGAGGCGAGCACGGACACAAAGTGACTTCCGCTATTTTACGAGGCGATTTATGAAGCGTTGTGAAGGTTTGGCTTCGAGGCGTGTACGAGCTATAACTCCTCAGGAATGTACAGCGTATATTGAGACTGCTTTTGATACTCCTAGGCAACGCCAAAAGGCGAGGCTGGTGCTAAGCGGGGTATTCAGCACAGCTGTGCGGCGTGGATGGTGTAGCGAGAATCCTGTTTTGCAGGTGGAGGTTCCGCGAGTAGTTGAACGGCGCATTGAGGTGCTGTCACCGCGTGAAATTGAGTGTTTACTGGGCGCTGCGCGTCAGTACGGTGATGGCTGTTGCCTTGCAGCGGTGGGAATGATGCTCTATGCCGGTATACGCCCGCACGAAGTGGCACGCCTGAGTTGGGAACAAGTGGATTTAAAGAATCGATGTATCAGTATCTTACCTCAGCATAGCAAGACCGGTGGTGCGCGTTTGGTGAGTATTCATGCGCCATTGTTGCGTTTGCTTGAAGGGTGCGCGGGGGTAGGGCGTATTTGCCCGACTCAATGGTTGAGGCATTGGCGTGAGCTGCGCCGCCTGGGCGGCTTCAGTCACTGGGTTCCTGATGTGTTGCGCCACACCTTTGCCAGTTACCATTTGCGCTTTTTTCGTAACTACAATGAGTTGCAATACGAGACCGGTCACCGGGACAGTACATTGCTGCGCACTCGCTATGTGAGCATGAGTCGCTTGGGGGATGTCGCAGCTTTTTGGGCATAATACGTAGCGCTTGTTGCCGGAGCTCCGTTATCTGAGTGAACGGAATTTCGCATTTCCTCCGCTCTTTGCGCGGGTGTAACGCATTCCGGGCTTGATTTTTGCGCTGTTATGGTGTAAGCTCTCCTGCGTTATGTGGACAGGACGATTCTCTCAGGCAACGGCTGATTTGGTATTGAAGTACGGTGAATCCATCTCGTATGACTGGAAGTTGTACAAGCATGATGTGGCAGGCTCCATTGCTCACGCCCGTGCTCAGTTGCGCGCCGGTATGCTCACTCAGGAGGAGTTTGACGCCATTGAGGGGGGCTTGCGCAGCATTTTGGCTGATATCGAGGCCGGTAATTTTGAGTGGACCATTAAGCTGGAAGATGTTCACATGAACATAGAGAGCGAGCTGACCCGCCGCATCGGCGCCCCCGGTGCCAAACTGCACACGGCACGCTCCCGCAATGACCAAGTGGCTACGGATACCCGCCTGTATTGCCGCGCGGAGATTGACACCACGCTGGAGCTGCTGCGTGAGATGCAGCGTGCCCTCATTGCCAAGGCAGAGGAGTATGCGGAGGTGCGCATACCCGGTTACACGCACTTGCAGCGTGCTCAACCCGTGACCATCGGGCACCACTTGTTGGCATATGTAGAGATGCTTGGGCGTGACGTGACCCGCCTGCAGGATTGTCGCCGCCGTTTGAATGTGTCCCCGCTCGGTTCCGGTGCTATTGCCGGCTCCACCATCAATTTGGATCGCTGTGGCATTGCGGAGGAGCTCGGCTTCGACAGCGTGTCGGAAAACTCCATGGATGCCATCGCGGACCGTGATTACATCATGGAGACGCTGTTCTGCCTGTCCGTCATCGGCACTCACCTCAGCCGCATGAGCGAGGACCTCGTGCTGTGGAGCAGCGCGGAGTTCGGTTTCTGCACCCTGTCCGATGCGCACACCACCGGCTCCAGCCTCATGCCGCAGAAGAAAAACCCCGATGTATCTGAGCTCACCCGCGGTAAGAGTGGCCGCCTGTACGGCAACCTGGTCAGCGTGATGGTGGCGGTGAAAGGCTTGCCCCTTACCTATAACCGTGATTTGCAGGAGGACAAGGAGCCACTTTTCGATTCCTTTGAGACGGTGTCGCTCGCGCTGCGTGTGAATGCCGAGATGGTGGCAGCCATGCGCATCAACGAGGACAAGTGCGCAGCAGCCGTGTCTGACCCGCTGCTGTTGGCAACGGACTTGGCGGACTACCTGGTGCGCCGTGGCGTGCCTTTCCGCCATGCGCATGAGCTGGTGGGTAAGGCTGTAGCC
Source organism: uncultured Akkermansia sp. (assembly GCA_904501955.1). Classification (GTDB taxonomy): domain Bacteria; phylum Verrucomicrobiota; class Verrucomicrobiia; order Verrucomicrobiales; family Akkermansiaceae; genus Akkermansia. The sequence goes on from CAJGCY010000027.1 coordinate 11,523, forward strand.
GTGGCGGTGGGCAGTGGCACCCCGCTGAATCAGCTGACGCTGGAGCAGTTCCGCGAGATTTCCGCAGAATACGGTGATGACGTACACTCCGTGTTCAGCCTTGACCGAGCCTTTGAGCTGCGCACCAATCCCGGTGCTCCTAACCCCGCCAATACCGCCCGCCGCATTGCTCACTGGAAGTCCTTGCTGGCATAATTTACACATTCCTACCTTTCCAAAGAAGACCATGAGATACAGAGATTCTGAGACACAGCAGTTGATGCGACTCGGCATGAGTGGCGACAAACATGCCCAACTTGCCTGCATAGCTACGGAGTATGAAAATACCGAAGGCGTGTTATCTCCCACTTGTCTTCAGTGGTTAGAGGAGCTTGTTAAAGAGGACTGGCCTAATACGCGCATGCTTTACATACAGCAAGCGCTTGTTGGCAATATCGAGAACCCGGATTGGGTAAAGCTGGAGCAATGGGCGATTGCGGAAGAAGCGACCAACCCCGGTTTGTCTTTCTACCAGCGCAGTTGCATGTACAACCCGATGTACGGCATCTTCAATGATTATGATGAAATGATTGCTCTGCTGAAGAAGGGTGCGGAGCACAAGTACCCCCTGTGCTGTCAGCAGTTGGCTGATTACTATTGGTATGAGGATGAGGAGGAGCACAGCCCTGAGGAAGTGCGCGACCTGCTGCTCGGCTGCTGTAGTGAAAAAGAGATGAGTGCGGAGATGCTTGCTACCTTGGCGGATGTGTGCGATGAGATGGAGGATATGGAAGCGGCTGTCAAATACCTGCGCCTTTGGATGAAGGCTGATGATAAAGACAGCTTGCCTTGCATGAGAATGGCTGTGCTGTACCGCAAGGGTATAGGCGTGCGCAAAAATGCCGAGCTCGCTCTCAAGTATTTCCAAAAGGCTGCCAATCTCGGGAATATTGATGGCTTGTTCTCCGTGGGTATGATGTATTTCACCGGCGAGGGGATGCGCCGTAACTATAAGCGAGCCCTCGATTATTTCTCCCGCGCCGCTGCCTCGAATCATCCGGAGGCTTGTGGCTATTTGGCCTACATGTATACCGAGGGCCTCGGTGTGAATGTTGATAACGCCCAAGCTCTCCTTTGGCTGGAGAAGGGTGTGGAACGCCGAGATTTGCACTGCATTACCATGATGGCGGAGCGTTGCTATTTTGGTATCGGGGTAGAGCAGGATATTCAGACCGGCCTCGACTTGCTGGAAAGAGCTCGCGTTTTGCAGGCTGATGAGAATTTGCCTACTGTGGACTTGCCGGCGCTTGAGGCTCGCTGCGTGGAAGCCGGGTATCCGATTCACAGTGAGAATCAGGACTCCCCCGTTGAGGAAGATTCGACGGAAAATGACCTCTTTGATGAGGAGGATGATGAGCTGACCGATGATGAAGCGGAGAGTGGCGAGCCTGACCGATTTGCCGTGGAGGTGCTCAGCTCGTTGGAGGAGGACCCGACAAACTGGGACACTTTGATTGCCTTGCAAGCTGCTCTTGAAATGGATTGCTTTGATAAAGAGCAAGGCAAGCGTGTGGTAAAGATTCTGCGTGACCATGCTGATGAATCCGCTGAGATTTGCATCACCCTGGGTGATATATACTACCACGGGTATGCTACCCGCCGTAATTATGCCTCATCCATGCTTTTCTATACCAAGGCTCTGGAGATGGATGCCGCTCATCCGGATGCATTCCTCGGCATTATCCTCGGTCTGCATGAGGAGCAGTTCAAAGGTGGGCGCGAGGCTGTGCCCGAATGGTTGGAGAAGATGCAGGCGGCCGGCGTAGAGGAGCCTGTCGCTCACTATCTGCTGGCGCTACTGCATAGTACCGGCTTGTATCTGCCAGAGGATAAGGAACTCGCAGCGCAACATCTTGCAGATTCCGAAGATATGGCCGATAACTTTGAGGAAGACCTGCGTTATTGGCAAAGCGGTGGCAAGACACTGCGCGAATGTTTGGAGTAAATCATTAACCTGAGGAGTATGTCTGAGCCGGTGGAACAGAGTAGGTGGGCACGTGTGTGGCGAGTATTGCGCAGTCCTCTGCTGTATTGGGGGCTCTTGTTCGCCTATTTGCTGTACGCCGGATGTTGCTATATTCCTCAGTGGGAAGGGAAGCCCGGTATCAGTCTGTGGTTTGCTGCGGAGTTCGGTGCGCTTTCCTGTGTATTGTGGCGTCTTTGCAAGTGGCGCGGTAAGCCCTGCTTGCCCTCATGCGGGCTGCTGTGGGGGATGACCGCATTGGCTGCCGTTTATGTCTTCTGTTGCAATATAGGCGCTTTTGTCTACTTGGGGCAGATGCATGTGTCCGTGCTGCTTACACTGGGCTGCATGTTCATACTGTGGGGCTTGCTGCGTTATGCGGCCTTGCTTATATGGCTGCCCTTTTTGCTGCTTCAATTTGTGCAATTTGCTGCGTATGAGCAGTACTCCACCCGCCTCAATTCGCTGGTGATAGCGGAGGCGCTGGAGGCCTCGGAGGATGAGGTAGCAGCCTACATGTCAGCGGGTAATCTGCTGCTGCTGGCTGTCGTATTACTGGGGATTGCGTTGATGCTTGGCTTGCAGGTATGGCTGCTGCGAAAGGTGAAAGGCTTGGGCTCTTACCTGTTAACCGGCTCATTGTTCCTCTTCTTGGCTTTCATCTCTGCCTCTGCCGTGCCGGAGGATGAGCTGGATGAAGACGCCCTTTGGCCGGTTCACCAAGCTTATGTGATGGAGGAAGCCGTGCGTGAAGCCCTTTACCACAACCAGCAAACCGTTCGCATTGTGGAGGCTCTCCCCTCTCCGGCGGAGCAGCCCAGCTCCATTCATACGCTACAGGGTAATGAGGGGGCTGTGCTGGTGTTGCACATCGGCGAAAGTGTGCGCGCCGACCACATGAGCCTCAATGGCTATGAGCGAGAAACCACCCCGTGGCTGCGCTCCCGGCCGGGGCTGATAAACTTCCCGAATTGCATCTCCGCTGCTTGTGATACCTGCCAGGCACAGATTGCCATTCTCACCAACGCCCGCCGCGATATTTATGATACCACGCCTAACATGCAGGCCACTACCGGCTCCGTGTTGGACCTCTTCCATGCCAACGGCTTCCGGGTATACGCCTTCTTCGGGCGCAGGGTAGGGCAGCAGCTCAAGTATGATCGCGTGGTACGCCTGCTCACCCGCTGTGCTCAGCAGCGTTTCAATGCGCCGAAGAGCCCGTGGACGGCTATCCCGCAGATGCAGGAGGTGCTCGCTTCCGTTCCTCGCGAGCAGAATCTGGTGCTGTTCGTTAACAATGAAGGTAGCCACACGCCCTTCTATCATTTCGATGAAGAGACTGCACCCTTTACCCCCTTTGTCCGCGAGTTTGAGAACCCGAGTGCTCAGGCTACGGAGGTGAAAAACGCCTACGACAACACCATTCACTACACGGATGAGTACATCCGCCGCGTGGCGGAGCAGTTACAGGGCCGCCCCTTCCTCTACGTGTACATCAGTGACCACGGCGAGTACCTCGGGCATGATGGTATATGGGGGCGTGGCGCCCTCGGTGATGCCAAGATGAATTACCACGATACGCAAGGATGCCGCGTGGGCATGTTCGTTTTCGCTTCCCCTGAGTTTCGAGCCCTCCACCCGCACTTTGAGCAATCGTTGCAGCGTTTGCAGCAGCATTCCTCCTTGTGTGTCGGCCATGAGCATATTTTCCATACGCTCCTCGGCACGTTCGGTATTTCCTCCCCCCACTACAATCCCGCCCTCGACCTTTCCTCTGATTCTCCTCAGCCATACTCCGGCCCCGCTCCGAAGTAATCGGTCACACCCGTGCATTTTTGTTCTCGGTCATTTTTGATAAGGTCGTATTGGCGGATAAATCGGAAGTTGCTGAACCTAGGCTATTCGCCTTTGCTCCGTTGGCATGTCGGTATGACTTGCAAAGGCCTTTCATCTCCGCCTTTTAGCTTGACTTACGGCTGAATATATGTTAACCATTTTATTGTGATTTCCCCCTTTTTTTCGGGGAAATCCGCGTCTTTCGTGAACATCGTTATATCTTTCCGCGTCTCCATAGGTTGTAACCTTTAGATTTTCCACCATGAAATTACATTTGCCGCTTCTTCTTCGTCGTGCCGTTCTGTCCGTCCTTTCTGCTGTTACGCTTTTCGCAGGAGGGGTCGCCATGGCAGACAGTGTCATTGTTGGCTTTGATGACCCTTTGAAGGGGTATAATTCGTTATGTGGTGGCGCTGCTTGGGGCTGTGATTTGCAATTGTCTGATAGCTTGTATGCTCATGGTCATACCGGCCTTACTTATGGTGGTGCCGTGTTTTCTTTTTCTTCTTTGTCAAGTGGAAATACAATAGGAGTATATTATCATACGGAAATTGTCGATGGTAAAGAAATATCAACACCTTATCCTGTCAAGCTCGGTGGTTCTCTTGCTCTGACCGGTAGCTCATACAGCTTTGTAAAAAATTCCGCCCGATGGGGTGGTGCCATTCATGCCGGTGATATCTTGTTTGCCGGTTGTTCTTCCGTGCTCTTTGATTCAAATAAGGCCATCGATGATGTTTATGGCAGTGGATTAGGTGGTGCCATTAATAGTACCGGTATTGTGTTGTTTGAAGGTTGCGACAATATCAGCTTTGTCAATAATTCTGCAATCGGTGGAGCGGTTGCCAAGGCTTCATCTCTTTGTTTTGAGGATTGCGCTAATGTGTCTATTACCAATAATAGTGCTAATTCGGGTGTTATTACCGGTGATTTGCACATAAAGGGTTGCTCCGGCTCTGTCGAAATTCGGAATAATAAGACAACGAGCAGCAGTGGTGGTGGTGGCGTGCTTATGGGGACGCTGGTATGCACTGACAATAAGGGAAAAATAATTTTCGAAGATAACTATTCCGCATATATGGGAGGTGTTGTTTATACCAGTGCTAAAAACGGTACACATCAGTTGGTTGGAAATGCGGATGTCTTATTCAGGAACAATTCATCCGAAAAATGGGGTGGTGTGTTTAGCGTTTACGAAGCCATTAGTATATCCGATAATGAAAAAGTTGTTTTTGAAAATAACCGAACCTCTATTTTGGGTGGCGCCATAGAGATAGGGGGTGGCTATGGTTTGACTGTTTCCGGGAATGGCCTTATCTCTTTTATTGGTAATGCTGCTATGCCCGACACTGCCGACGAAGTAAGAGGTCAAGGCGGAGCGATTTCTGTTACCACTGCTGTTTTTAATGATAATGCGACCGTTCTCTTTCAGAATAATAAGGCCGGTCAGCATGGAGGTGCTATAATTGGACAAAATGTAGACTTTAATGGCAATGAGTCTGTGAGTTTTATAGGAAATGTTGCCGTAAAACGCGGTGGCGCCATTCATTCTGATAATTTTTCCTTTTCCGGTAATAAAACGGTCAGTTTCGTAAGTAATTCGGCTGAAATAGGTGGAGCCATCTGGATGGATTCAAACTATGGTATTATTGAAAATAACGGCATTGTTGAATTTATTGGTAATACTGCTACAAAAGGCGGGGCTATATATATGCCGCACAATACACCTGATGAATTAACTCTTACCGGTAATACTAATCTCAAGTTTGAGGGAAATATTGCTGATGCCGGTGCTGCCATATATGCACACGATGGTGTGATTACTATATCTGATAATTCACGTGTGCAATTTATCGGTAATGTTTCAACCAGTGGTGCTTCCGCTATTCAGGCAAACGATTCTTCCGGTGCTCCTGTCCTCAACATTGTCGACAATGGCGTTGTCGTGTTTATGAACAATGTTCAAAATGACGGCTCGTCGTATGCTGTTAACGCAGAAGATTTGACGATTAGTGGTAATGATTATGTCCGTTTTTACGGCAACATCAAAGGCCTCTCTACCAATAAAGCCGTGTTTGATACAAAGCAGGGTGTGGCTGATAGCTGTATAGAGTTCAGTGATGATTTTTACATCAATAGTAAATATAATTATAAAAATGACCCAACTGCCTTTAATCCTACCGGTGATGGTCGTATCGTTTTGAGCGAGGATGCTAAAGGTGATGTCCTGTATGATGCTATCTTGGGATGTGGCTCAATGGAGTGGGAAGATCGTGCTCAATTGACCATCGGTGGTAATTATACCGTAGGTTGCCAAAACAAAGGTGCTTCTCTGGTGTTTAATCAATCGGCGCGTAGATATAATTTGAAATCGTTAACGGTAAATGGTAATTTAATACTACAAAACGGTTCAGATATTACATTCAAGCTTGATCAAGCGACAGAAATGAGCGCGCCTCAAGGTTTCGTTTTTGTAGATGATTTCTTAATTTTGGATAAATCGGTAAATATTACAGTCGCAGCGCCTCCTAAAGTAGTACAAGATACTACTCTTTGGTCATTAGTTTCAGTGGGCAGAGGGGTAGAATACGACGGCGTTAGGTACGTATATAGAGAAAATGTAGGTTGGGAGTATTCAGATGAATTGGGTACACATACACGAGATACTATAAATGATTTGTTTTCATGGACCTTTTCCGATGCAAAGCATAGTTTGTCATGGATTGATAATACATTGTTCTATTATGCAGGTAATAAAGCACGGTCGCTTTATAAAGTGGCAAGACTCTATTCGGATAGGACTTGGAGAGGTGACGTTTTTGATTACTATGATATTAACAAAAAGAAGGTGACTGAAAGCAAAGAAGCTAGTACGTCTTACGGCGATTCTTTGTTATGTTGGATGGTTGCAGGTTGTAATATAATAGAATACTGGCAAGATAAATATGCTCCCCTTTACCAAGCTGATTTTCTCGTATCAAATACCGATTCTAGCTCTCATTCTTCGCCAATTTTTGCCTATTACAAAAAAATATCAGGAGTTGTTGACCAAGGCTCGTATTTTGAAACGGCTATGTATCCATGGTTTTTAAACAAGAAATCACAAAACGATAGAATTGCTATATCGAAACATGATTATTCTCCATGGGTGAATTCTTTTGGATTTTCTGAAGAAAACTTTATTACATTGAGGGTTAAAAATATTGACTCTATGTCAGATTTCTTTTCAAATCTGAAGCTTGTTTTTAATTTGTCCGATTCTGCTATATTTCTCCATTATGGAGAATATAAAGATAATGAACGTATAGGTGGTCACGTGTTAACGCTGTGGGGTGCAGAAATATTCCCTGAAAAAGATATTTGTTATATTCATGTTACAGATAGTGATTCTGAACAGGATTCTATGCTCAGATTAAAGGTGAAATATGATAAAAACAATAAAGTTGCTTGTATATCAAACAAAGAGGATTTGAGAATTGAACGCCTGTGTTATATGACCACCCCCGAAGGCATGGACGAGATGCTGGAGGATTTTTACAGCGGGAAGAATGATTTGGAGTGGACGGGGCGAGGTGTAGCATGGGCCGCTAAGATAGATGGTACGATACGATTAGCCAATGTAAAAGATGGCTTCAAGATTGCGTGCAGCGGAGCCGGGAAGACGGTGTATGCTCACAAGTATTTCACCAATGACGAACGGGCAAATTTTGTGTTTGGTGATGCCGTGGGGGGCGAAGCAGTTACCAACAAGACGGTGGCGGTCGATGGCAACATCAGCATAGGTACTGCAACAGTAAAGGCCAAAGATTATGTATTCACAGGGAAGACTGCAGGTACAGGAAACCTGACGGCGCAGAATCTGACGGTGGAACGTGGTGCCGGGTTGACTATCCGTCAACTGAACGTGAAGACGGATGTTCTTAACGTCAATGGCAACTTATGTGTATGGGATGGAGATTCTTCAACCCGACTTGAGGCAGGTCGAGTAGAATTAGGCTGGAATGCCAGTCTTATATGTGGGTCGCTGACACTGCAGCGCTCAGATGTTATGAGTGAGGGGTGCGTGCAGTTGGGCTCGTCTTACTACAATGTAGCGTCAGGCTTGTGTGAGTTGAGCGCTAAACAGGTTTCCGGTAATGGTACATTGGTTTGTTACCTCGACTTCGGTGGCGTGGAGGTGCCGGTTTCTGAGAATCAACTGAATCAGTCTGACTCTCTCAACAAAGCGTTTATGTCTTTGCTGACGTCTGATGGCAAGTTAAGCAGTGTCTATAATTACAACTTTGACTACATCAGCACCAATTTGACTTACCGTTTGGATGCATCAGAGACGTACGATTTCGGCATACAATTAAACAACAGCGTACTGGCCTTTACCCTGACAGAGGATGGAGAGAGCCTTGACCGTACGCTGGGGAGTCATACGATTGGTTCGGAATCAGATATAGTTGCCGACATCAGCATATCTGAGACGCTGGGAGGCAGGGTGGACGCCCCGGATACGGCGCTGAGCACGGTAAGTGGCGCAGAGGTTCGCTTGGGCAATAACTCCACCATTACGGCTGCAAGCTTGACGATAACGGAGGGCAGCAGCTTGCACAACGATGGCGTGATAGCCTTTGGGGCAGATAGCGGAATCTTAACGGTCGGCCGTGGCAGTGTGTTGAGTGGCTCCGGCAGCTTCGGTAACACTGTAGTCGGTGAAGGCGGTGAGCTGCGTGCCGGTAGTGCTGCGGGGGGCGCTCTGTACAGTGGGTTGACGCTGGAGAGCGGTTCCTCCCTGGTGCTGAGTGCGGAGGCAATGAGCAATCCGATGTCGAGAGCAGCGAGCGGAGTCTCCCTCACGCTGACGGGTGATTTGAGCTTGGCTGAGGGGGTGGCTGTGAAGGTGGCGTGTGGGTTGGATTTCCTGAATAATTGTGCCCTTGGCGAAACGCTTACCCTCAAGGCAATACAGTTGGGAGGCGAGCCGGATGCCGACTTGATGGAGCGACTGAGCGGCGCTACAGGCTTTGTCTTCTGCGAGGAGGATGGCACGCTGAGTGATATGGCGAGCGTGGGGGCGTATGTTCACCACATTAATTGGTTGACCGGAGCAGATAATACCCTACAGTTAAGCTTTGTGCTGTCCGCAATGCCGGAAAATGCCTTGCTGTGGAACCCGGCCGGAGGTGATGGCGTATGGAATGCTACAGCCAAGAATTGGAAGAACAGTGAGGGGGCTCAGGTCGCCTTCACGGAATCCTCCAATGTGCTGATTTGCGATGGTGCAACGATAGCCTTGGAGGGGAAGGTAGCACCGGGAGCACTGGTCATATCCACCCCGGAGGATGTGCGCATAGAGGGCAATGGCAGCCTGACCGGCAGTGGCTCTGTCGTGAAAGATGGCAGCGGTGCGCTTTATCTTGCAACAGATAACAGCGAGTTTATCGGCTCGGTGGATTTGAACGGCGGTGCTACTTATCTGGAGGTTGATGGGGCACTGGGCTCCGCTTACGTAACACTGCGGAATGCCGCTCTGCATCTGCAGGGTAAGCAGGTGAGCAGCGGTGTCATCGTAGATGGGCAAAGCTTGCTGAGCGGGGCGGAGAACCTCACCCATTTGGGCGTATTGGAAAACGCTACAGTGACGGTGGAGGGCGGCTATACCGTGAGCGAGGGTGTAAGCTTCGGGGCGGAGGCCGGTGCGAGCTACATCGGTGATTTGACGCTGGACGGCGGTATGATATCGCTGGGCGGGCTGTTGACCTTGGAAGGGAATCTCATCTTTACAGAGGGCAGTGTCACCACCTTGGACATGATGGACTTAGTGGCGGATCGCTATGGGTGTTATGAACTGCTGAAGGTTGTGGGCGAGGTGCAGGGATTCAGTGAGGGGGCTCTGACATTGCAGAATGCGGAGGGCAGCTCTCTGCGCTATGATGCAGAAAGCGGGTTAATCGTGGTGGATTTTGCCCCGGATTTGACATGGCTGGGTGGCAAGAAAGCCGTATGGCAGGTAGGTGCTGCCGGTTGGTCTGACAATGGGGTATATGAGGATGGCAAGACCATTCTCTTCAACGGCAAGGGCACGGTGACCATAGTCGGGGATGTAGCCCCGGGCAATATGACTGTGGATATTGCCAAATCACTGACCCTGAAACAGGATAAAAAGCAGGGCGGAAGCATCAGCGGTACGGCTGTTCTGACCAAGTACGGTGCGGGTAATTTGACCCTCAGCAGTGAAAATACCGGCTGGCAAGGAAGCGTGTATGTGCATGAGGGAACCGTTACCGCCGGGGCTGCTACGGCTTTGGGTGAGTCGCGTGTCATTCTGCGTGGTGGTGCACTGAACCTTAATAATAAGTCGGTCGGAAACTCTATCGAGCTTGATGGAGATGCCAAAATTACCAAGGGTGGCAAGTTCTGCGGTGATTTGATGATGATGGACGGCAGCCTGCTGAAGGGCTCTCAGCTGAGTATTGCGGCGGGTCACACGGCTACTTTGTATGGTGGCGTGGTCAGCGGTAAGTTGAGTGGCAGTGGCTCTGTCGTGGTGGCGGGGGATGTGGAGCTGGACGGTGGGAGCATCAGCTGCAATAAATTGAAGCTGGAGGAAAATGCCGTTATCTATGCCAATCAGCACCTTACCATGAATAGCAAGGCAAGCGCCATTGTGCTGCAGCCCGGCGCGGAGTTGACTGTGGAGGGGAAGACCGCTGCTTATTCTCTGGAGATGGAAGGCTCCACCCTTAACCTCGGTGGCGCGTTGACGCTGCGTGCGGATTTGATAGCCGATGGCCATGCTGCGGAATCGTCAGAAATTAACTTGGGTGCTTCACTCAGTGCTCAATCCATGGATTTGGCTGATACAGTGCTGACTCAGACCGGTAAGAAGAGCAAAATCGCGTTGAAGGGTGATGCGTCCTTGTTCATTGCAGAGCTGAGCACGGAGTCATCCATGAGCGTCGGTGGAACGCTTCACATGCGTTCATCCGTGATTGATATTGTGAATGAAAAATCCGCCGGTGCTTTGACCCTGAGCGCTAAGAACGCTGCTCATGAGGTGTGGAATTCGCAGATACATGTCGCCGGTAAGATGAGTGTTGCCGGTAGTCTGTTCTTGGATGATTCCGAGTTGTCCACCAAGGGCACGGTAAGCGCCGCTGCCCTCACGGCGACAGATAGCGTCATTTCCATTGCTGCGCAAGAGGGCATGGCTGCACAGAGCATGAAGCTCACCCGCAAGGATGTCACCAAGGGGGTGCCTCAAGATAATATTCTGACTGACAGCTCTGTATACGTGAACGGTAGTATGTCCGTAGCGGGGAATCTGCTGATGCAGAATAGCGATATTTACCTGCGTGACTACTCCGGTAAGAATAAGGCGAAGGGCTTGAGTGTAAAGGGTGACCTTACTGTCGGCAGCGGCAGCCTGCTGAGCCTCACGGGCGCGCTCTCCGCCAAGAATCTGACCTTGGAGGCCGGTAGCTCCCTGACGCTGGGTTCCGCGAAGCTCAGCACGGTGAAAGTGGGCGGTGCGCTGACGCTCAACGGCGTGGTGAATTTCGACCTCGGCTTCACCGTGACGGAAAAGGATGTCGCTAAGGGTAAGGAGTACACCCTGTTCAGCTTCAAGAGTTTGGTGGGTGATATCAGCAACCTGACGCTGGGTTACGAAGGTGAGTACACGCTCGCCCTGAACACCAAGGAAACGGCCATTATCCTCACGGTGTCGGATGCCGCTGCTTGGAATGCCTATGTGGCTGATGTGCAGGAGGCGCTGAAGAAAGACGAGCCCATGGCAGAAGACGAAGCAGACGACTCCGCAGTCGCAGCCGCGGAGGAAGCGGTGGAGGCCGAGGATCTGCTGCTGAAGCCGGTTGCTGCTGCTGCGGATGTTGACCCGCTGCTGGCGAAGGTGGCAGATACGCTGGTGCAGAGCACTTGGGGCACGGTGGGCGCTTCTCGCGCCTTTGGTGAGACGATTGCAAGCCGTGGCCGCCATGCCACGCTGCTGGATGATGGCAAGGGCGCAGCCTGGCTGTCCGTGATGGGGGGCAGCAGCAGCATTTCCTCCGCAGAGGGGCACAATGGGGCGGATTTCACCCTCTCCGGCGCTGCCTTCGGTGTGGAGAGCTGTGTGGGTGAGAAATCTACGCTCGGTGTGGCCATAGGCAACAGCTGGGGCAAGGTGAGCACCTTCTCCGCCTTCCCGGTGGACCAAGATTCCATGCACGTGGGCATTTACGGCAACCATACACTGACCAAGAGCCTGACGCTGAGCTGGATGGCCACGCACACCCGCACGGAGAGCGAGGCGACCATCCTCGGCGCACCCTACAGCTGGTCGCAGGATGCCCTGCAGCTGGATGCCCGCCTGACTTGGGGCAAGAGCATCAGCGATAAGACCGCCGTCAGTGCCTTTGCGGGCTTGCAGTACCTTGCTACGGACAGCGGGGAGTGCGCAGGGCTCAAGACAGGCTCGCTGCAGAACCTCCGCGCGGAGCTCGGCGTGGGTGCCAGCCACAAAGTGGGTGAAAACACGCTGGTATTCGGTGAACTGAGCTTCATTGGCGACATTGTGCGCAACAATCCCACCGCCGCCACCGGTGATGAGCGCACCCACGGCACGAACCCCGGCCGCGTGGGCCTCAACCTCAGCGTAGGCGCCGCTCATCAGCTCACCGAAGATTGGAGCCTGAATGCTTCCTACAGCCTGGAGCTCATGGAGAACAGCACCAGCCACAGCCTGAACGTGGGCGCGAGCTACAGCTTCTAAAACAGCGCCGAACAGCATCATTTCCAGCGCGTAGGGGCATCCCCCCTACGCGCTTTTGCTCCCCAAGTGCGCGATAAATCGGAA
>CAJGCY010000028.1 GCA_904501955.1 uncultured Akkermansia sp.
GCTCCGGGCTCAATTTTCTTTTTTTTACGCTACCCGGGGTTCCGCGGCTTCGCCGCTCCACCGCCGGGCTATTTTATGGCGCCCCTCCGGGGCTCCGAATTAGGCTCCCGTCTTCGCTGCTGCGCAGCTACGCCGTGGCAGGCGCTGTCGCTCGCAAACTGTTCTTCAACTTCCGATTTATCGGGCTGCCGGTTGCCTCCCTTGCGCTCAAATGCAAGCGTCCTTCCGTGTTTTGGCTCACAGAAGGACGCTGTGTGTGTGGTGGCGTGTTCGCTGACTCTGCCTTACTCATGCCCTCCCGCCGCGCGGAGGAGCTCCGCGCACTCCGTGAGGCCTTTCTCTGTGGCTATTCGGAGCGGGGTTTTGCCATCCTTATTCGCCTTGTTCACATCAATGCCGTGAACGCCCAACAGAAGCCGCACGCACTCCGTGTGGCCGTCCCTGGCCGCATGGCAGAGGGGCAGGTTACCGTGCTTATCTGCCTTGTTGATTTCGATGCCGGGTACCGCAATCAGCAGCTTGAGGCATTCTGCACGGCCATAATATGTCGCCCAGTCGAGGGGCGTGTGGCCATACTTGTCCGCTTTGTTAACGCTGCTTCCGTATTGGAGGAGTGTTTTTACCTTATTGCGGTCATTTTGTAACACTGCTATAGAAAGCGGATTCCACGCGCTGACATCAATGCCCGGAGCCTCAAGCAAAAGCTTGACGCAGTCTTCAAAGCCGTACACGGCTGCAAGGTAGAGCGGTGACCAATTATTGTGGTTTACCTTGTTGATGTCAATGCCCGGCACCATCAGCAATAGCTCAACGCTCTTTGCGTACCCCTTTTCAATCGCTTTGTGGAGCACCGTTTCTCCATCCTTATTCACAGCGTTGATATCAGCCCCTGCGGTAATAAAAAGACGTAATAAATCAGGCTCGTCATATGCTTCGAGCATAGCTTCATCATAATTGGAAATCCCTACTTCCCGGAGCTTGCGGCGGGCTCCCTCCACGGTGCTGTATAGGGCGGCATTGTTGCGGATATCCTGAAGGTCGATGTCATAACTTTTGGGTCTTTTGCCCTTTGGCTTGCGGAGCTTTTGCAATTTTTTGCCCGGTATGTACTCTTCTTCCTCTGCGTGGGTGCTGACGAGCTCCGTGCGAACCGGCTTAGCTTTTTTCGAGCCGAGCCCGTGAGGCGGTTTGGCGTTATCATCTATGCCGGATGAAATCAATGGCTGTAGTCTTTTCTGCGCTTTCTGTCCTTCGGGAGAGGTTGTATAAACGCTGATTGTCTGCCTACAGGGTTGGTTTTCCGCTTGTTGCGCTGCAGAGGATTGGCCGTATGCCAACCCGCTTGCGGATAAGAGCAGGGTGGTTAATAAGAGATTGCCCGGTTTGAGTAGTTTTTTGTAGTTCATGATGTGTGTGGTGAATGTGTTAAAACGTGTGCCGTTATTATTGATGACGGGTGTGAAAAAGATTTGTTCATTAGTTTTTTATTTTTTGGGAGAAAATATCACGGTAAATAGGAGGGAACTTCTAATTAGTCTCTACTGCGCGATAAATCGGAATTTGAAAATCAGATTGCGAGCGCAAGCGAGCGGAATTCGAAGCCCCGTGATAACGGGGCGACGGACGTTAGGCAGGGGTGGAGCGGCGAAGCCGCGGAACCCCTGTTAGGGCAAGAAATTTAAATGGAACCCAGGGAACCTGTGGTGACAGAATGCGTGGCTTAAATTACCGTATCGACTACAAAACAAATGCTTTGAAAACACGCGCCCACCCCGGCTCGGAGCTTCGCTTCGCTACGGTCCTCGGCATTATATGTCACCACAGGTTCCCTGGGTTCTATTTCCTTTTTGTTGCTATACAGGGGTTCCGTTCGCTTACGCTCACTCCACCGCCTGACTAACGTCCGTCGCCCTGAAGGGCTCTGAATTCCGCTCGCAATCACCCCTTCAACTTCCGATTTATCGGGCTGCCGGTTGCCTCCCTTGCGCTCAAATGCAAGCGTCCTTCCGTGTTTTGGCTCACGGAAGGACGCTGTGTGTGTGGTGGCGTGTTCGCTGACTCTGCCTTACTCATGCCCACCCGCCGCGCGGAGGAGCTCCGCGCACTCCGTGAGGCCTTTCTCTGTGGCTATTCGGAGCGGGGTGTTGCCATCCTTATCCGTCCGGTTGACCTCAATGCCGGGGGCAGCAAGCAAGAGGCGGAGGCAATCCACGAACCCTTCCTCCGCCGCCATGTGGAGAGGTGTACGGCCATCATCATTTGCCTTATTGACCGCAATGCCGGGCGTGGTGAGCAAGAGCCGGATGCCTTCCACGTTGTTACTGAATGTTGCTGAGTAAAGAGGCGTGCATCCATGGTAATCCGGCATGTTGACCCTGATACCGGGTACGGCGAGCAAGAGCTTCATGCATTCTGTGTGTTCTTGGAGAGCAGCCTGGTGGAGAGGCGACCACCGATTATGCCCATTCTCCGCGTGGATATCGATACCGGGAGCGGCAATCAAGAGCTTGACGCATTCAGTGTATCCATTCGCTGCTGCTATTTGGAGTGGCGTTTGGTTATTCGAATCCATCTTATTGACCTCAATGCCGGGTGCTGCGAGTAAGCGCTCTACACAAGTGGCGTGCCCGTTCTCAGCTGCCCAGAGGAGAGGCGTCATGCCGCCCGAATCCGCCCGGTTGACGTCGATGCCGGGCGCAGCAAGTAAGAGCTCAACGCAAGCGGTGTACCCGTATTGTGCGGCCCAATATAGCGGTGTGCGGCCATACTTATCCGCCTTGTTGACGTCAGCCCCGGATAGGATGAGCTCATTCACCCGCTCACAGTCATTTTGTAATACGGCAAGAGAAAGGGGCTCCCATTCGCTGATATCAATGCCCGGGGCTGCAAGCAAAAGCCGAACACAATCGGCGTGTCCGTTTACCGCTGCGCTGTGGAGCGGAGTCCAGCCTTTCTGCGTTGCCTTGTTGACCTCAATGCCGGGCATGGCGAGCAGGAGTTCCACGCAATCAGTGTTGCCGACCATTGCTGCGTAGACGAGCGGCGTGTAGCCGTTCACATCCGCTTTGTTAACATCGATGCCGGGTGCCGCGAGCAGGAGTTTGGTGCATTCCGTGTGGTTTTCACTGGTAGCGCAGAGAAGGGGCGTGTCGCCATTCTCCATCGCTCGATTGACATCGATGCCCGGAGCAGCGAGTAAGAGCTTGACGCATTCGGCCTTATTACTCAATGCAGCCAAGAGGAGAGGCGTCATGCCTTCCCCATCAAATTCATTGACATCAAAGCCCGGGGCTGCCAGCAGGAGCTCGACGCATTCTGTGTGACCATTCTGTATCGCTATGTGAAGAGGCGTGTGGCCATTCCTATCCGTCGGAGAGAGAGCAATGCCCGTTGCCGTGAGCAATGCCCGCACGCAATCTGCGTTGCCGTGCCGGGTTGCGATGTGGAGGGGCGTGCGGAAATCCACATTCAGCGCGTTGATATCAACGCCCGGAGTGGCGAGTAAGAGCTCGATGCATTCCGGGTGTCCTTGATATGCTGCCAGGTGCAGAGGTGCTTCGCCGTTTTCATTCCTTGGGTCGACCTTAATGTCCGTGGATGTAAGCAAGAGGCGTACGCATTCCGTGTGGCCTTGATATGCAGCCAAGTGCAGAGGCGCTTCGTTGTCTTTATTCCTTTGGTTGACCTTAATGTCCGAGGAGGTGAGCAAAAGGCGTACGCATTCCGCGTGGTCATGATATGCTGCCATGTGCAGAGGCGTGTTGCCATTTTCATTTCCTTGGTTGACCTCAATGGCCGGTGTGGCGAGCAGCGCGCGTACGCATTCCGCATGCCCTTCCGCCGCTGCCAAGTGGAGCGCTGACCAGCCCTCCTTGTCCGCTATGTTGCTCTCTAAACCCGGCGCCGCAAGCAAATGCCGTACGCATGCCGCGTGGCCAAGATAGGCTGCCCAGCAGAGCGGGGTGAATCCATTGTCATCCACCGGGTTCACCCTAACGCCCGGGGCGGTGAGCAACAGTTGCACGCATTCCGCGTGGTCACCCTCCGCGGCGAAGTGGAGCGGTGTGCTTCCTCTCTCTGTCGCTGAGTTGACCTCAATGCCGGGTGCTGCCAGCAGGAGCCCGGTGCAATCTGCGTACCCACACCCGGCAGCCAAGTGGAGGGGTGTCAGCCCTTCGGAATCTGCCGTGTTGACATCTGTTCCGGAGAGGATAAGTTCTTTTACTAGATGACAGTCATGGCGTAAAACGGCAAGAGCAAGTGGTGACCATTCGCTTACATCAATGCCGGGAGCTGCGAGTAAGAGCTGTGTGGATTCCACGAGGCCGGCCTTTGCAGCCCTGCGCAGAGGCGTGCTTCCATCCATAGCCGCCTTGTTGACATCAATGCCGGGTGCTGCAAGCAAAAGCCGAACGCATTCCGTGTGGTCGTTCACCACGGCGTAGTAGAGCGGAGGGTTGCCTTCCTCATCCGCCAAATTCACATCAATGCCCGGGGCTGCGAGCAAGAGTCTCACACATTCCGCATGGCCGTTCCACGCTGCTCGGGTGAGCGGCGTGTTGCCATACTTATCTGCCCGGTTCACATCAATGCCCGGTGTGGCGAGCAAGAGCCGCACGCATGCGGTGTAGTTTTCCTCTATCGCTTCGAGGAGCGGCGTTTGTCCCTCTTCATTCTCTTGGTTGATATCACCCCCGGCTGCAATCAATTGCTGTAGACTTTCCAGTGCTTCCAACTCCTCCTCCGTGGGTGCGCTTACGCTGTCAGCCTGCATACCGGGTGGGCTCTGTGCTTCTACCGCTGCTGCGTCTTGCCCGTAAGCCACCCCCGCTGCTGATAAGAGCAGGGTGGTCAATAACATGTTACCCGGTCTGAGAAGTTTTCTGTAGCTCATGGTGTGAGGAGAGATGGTTAAAATGTACGCCCTTATATGTAAGACAAGTTGTGTAAGTTTTTTGTTCATTGTTTTTACGCGATTCCGGTGTTTTTTAGTTTTCGCTCTGTTAAAGTTTTTAGTTGATAGTATACTGCTCGATAAATCGGAAGTTGAAAAGGAGTTTGCGAGCGTTAGCGCCTGCCTCGGCGTAGCTGCGCAGCAGCGAAGACGGGAGTCTAAATTTGAGCCCCGGAGGGGCGCTATATAATAGCCCGGCGGTGGAGCCCCGCAAGGGGCGGAACCCCGGGAAAAGGCCACAAAAACAAATGCGAACCCCGGAGGGGTGACATAAAGCGTGGCTCGGAATTCGGCATTGTTTCAAAATGCCGCAAACATGATAAAACACGCGCCCACAACGGCTCGGAGCTCCGCTTCGCTCCGGTCCTCGCCATTATATGTCGGCCTACGCTGCGTCGCTTCGCTCCGTCGCTCCGGGCTCAATTTCCTTTTTTTACGCTACCCGGGGTTCCGCGGCTTCGCCGCTCCACCGCCGGGCTATTTTATGGCGCCCCTGCCGGGGCTCTGAATTCCGCTCGCCTACGGCTCGCAATCTCCCCTTCAACTTCCGATTTATCGAGCCGTTTGTAATCAACCAAAAACTTAAACAGAGCGTTTCATTTTTTCGTGTGAGGGAGGGTGATGTTTTTGTGCTTGAGGGAGTGGGGGAAACATGCTACATTAATGGCGGGAGTATGGATGATTACAGTGCATACATACCGGTCGGAGAACCGGACGGCGAGGGGCGCCTGCAGGCATGGCAGACGGCCATAGGTCTGCAGGCTGTGGATGGTCTGCACCCCTCCGCTTACCTACTGAAAACGGCCAAACGAAACATTGCGGGTGACATCAGCATAGATGAAGCCCGGCGCCTCATTCACGACTATTATGAGAGCCGCGAAATGAGGTCAGCGCAAGAAGCTGATGAGCAAGAGGCGGATAAGGTATCCGTGAACATGGCAAAGCTGCTGGGGGAGAGCGCATTCAAACTCATACCGGCAGCGCTGGTGGACATACACCGCCGCTTGTTCGAAGGGGTGTTCCGTTTTGCCGGAGAAATCCGTAAGGTGGACATCATCAAAAAGGAATGGGTATTGCGAGGGGATACCGTGCTCTATACCCCGGCACCGTTTATTGAGGAATCACTGGAGTGGGATATCAAGCAGGAGTTGCTTTTTGATTATGATGCAGCCTCTATGGAGCAAGCCGTGGAGCATATAGGTAAGTTCATTGCTGCGTTGTGGCAAATACATCCTTTCGCGGAGGGTAACACTCGTACTACGGCGGTTTTGCTTATCAAATACTTGCGCTTCATGGGCTTTGCGGTGGATAACACCCTTTTTGCCCGACATTCATGGTACTTCCGCAATGCTTTGGTGCGCGCTAACTACCGCAATACGAAAAAAGGCATCAGCAAAACACCCGTTTTCCTCCTGCGCTTTCTTCGCAACCTTTTGATGGGTGAGCAGCATGAGCTTAAAAATCGTTTTCTCCTCATCCCTGATAATGATACCGAACAAGTGACCGAACAAGCTGCGATATGCCGGTAAGGGCGACTTTTTATCTCATTCGCTCAGTGGTGGCAGGAGTCGCAGTTGGTGGGGAGGGCGTGTTTGGCGTGGCAATTGAGGCAGGATTGCATGGTGTGCTCGGTGGGGGCATCCGGTGTGGGGTGGCACTCTGCACAGCTGACGCCCTTGCGGGTGTGGTAGGCGTGGTGAAAGTGCACGTGGGCGGGTAGGGGGGCTTGGCGCACCCAGCGGAGGGGCTCCGCGGTGTAGATGGGGGAGTCCGGGTTCGCTGCGGCATGCAGGGGAAGCAGTCGGACGTCATCCGCGAGGATGTGGCGGTGGCAGTCCAAGCAGGTGGAGGCAGCGGGCATGCCGGCGGAGGCTGCTTTATCCGCCGCGGGGTGGCAGCTTTGGCACTGCATGTTCACCTTGTGGGCGTCGGTGTGGGTGGCGTGGCTGAAGGGCAGGGGCTGTGTGGCTGCATAGGTGTGCGGCACGTAGGCATGGCGGTAGATGAGCCAGGCACAAAACACCCCCACTGCGCAGAAGAGGCAGAGGGGGTGTTTGAGGAAACGCATAGCGCGTGTGCGGTGCGTGGAGGATTACTTCTTCTCGATACGGATGGAACCGTAGGAGTCGCGGTCTTTGACCATGTCGAAGCTGACCTTGAGCACGGGGTTCTTCACCGCGGAGCTGACCTCAAGCGTGTAGACGTTTTGGTTGTGCTTGATGCCGGTGGTGCCGCGGTGTTTGTCTTCCGCTACCTTTTTGTCGCCGTCATAGAGCTCTACCCCGAGTACTACGAGCTGGTGAGAGCCACGGCTGTAGGTGAAGGTGACGGTGTAGGTGCCGGCCGCTTTGATGGGCAGCGGGCCATTCACCTCGGCAGGCTTGGTATCCGGGGGCAGCACGGCGGGGGACCATCCGTCCGCATAGCTGAGGTTGCTCACCCAGAGCATTTCCGCGCGGTCCGCGGAGATGCCGAGGATGGAATCCGGGTCGAGCTTCTCCATGGCGCGGAGGTATTTGACGAGCTTCTTCTGGTCCGCAATGGAGCCGTGGCGGTGCAGCAGACCGATGGCGGTGGCGTAGAGCCCCTGGCGCTGGGCATCCGTGTAGCTCTTGTCAGCAATTTTGGCTTCCACCTCAGCGAGGGTGGCCTTCCAGTCCTCGGTCTTGGCGGTGCTCTCAGCGTAGTGGTGCCCGTTGAAGTCGAGGCTGCGGATGTAGCCGGACTTGTCTTCCGGGTCTACGTCTTTGATTCGCTTGACGATGTTGTCCGGGCGGTTGATGTTGGAGAAGGAAGCAGCCTTGCCCAGCAGCTTGGCCTTGGCGATGCCACTTTCTTTTTCCGCCTGAGCGAGCAAGTCATTTTGCTCTGCCAGCGCTTTGCGGGCAGCCGCAATCTGCTTGGCGATTTTCTCGGGGTTCTTGCGGTCGGCGTGGGGCACGAGCACGGTGGCGTAGTGGCGACCGTTCTTGTCGTACAGCACGAAGGCGGGGTAGGTGTGTGCACCCGTCCATTTCAACTTACCGAGCTTTGCCTCGCGCTCCTTGCGGCAGTCACGGAGGTCCGGGTTCTCCTTGGTGGGGGCGGAGAAGAAGTTCGGTGCAGCATATTCGATGATGACGGAGTTGGCCATCTCTTGCTTGAATGCCTTGTTCTTGTAGAAGGACTTGACGGTTTTCTTGCTGAACTTGTCCCAATCCTCCGCGTAGAGGGCCAGTACGTAGCCATCCTCCGGCACGTTTGCCTGAGCTGCTTCGTAGTTTTCCGCCATGTTGAGCTCCGCTTTTGCCACGGGGGCTCTCTTGGCGGTCTTGGCATCCCCTGCGTGAGCCAAGGGAGCCAGCGTAGCCATGGCAGCTGCCAACAGTATGGAAAGATGTGTTTTATTCATGATTGTGTGTAAGAGTTAGGGTTATGCAGCCTGGTTGCCGTACACGTAAATGCCGTTGAGGTGGAAGAACTCCGGACCACCGGGGCGCAGAATGCGCACATATTTGGCGACGGGCAGCTTGCCGCCCAAGTCCGCACGCATGACGCGTTCTTTGCAGGGTCCGAACTGGTGGACGTCCGTCCAGTTCTCGCCATCCTCAGACACCTGCACCTTCATGTTGTGGAGTCGGTGGAGGTTGCCGGGGTTAGCGATGAGCACCACACCGGTGACGTGCACCTGGCGGGGCAGCTGAACGACGAGGTAGGCATCCGTATCCTTAGCGGTATGGAAGGTGCCGCCGCAGGGCTCCAGCAAGCCCCAGTGGCTGCAGGGCTGGTCCCACTGGGAAGTGGAGCTTGCCCATACCAAGCCACCTTGTGAAGCCAGCTTGCCGGGGAAGGGCTCATGCTTGGGCAGCACGTTGGCGGGTTTCTTGTACTTGTCGGACAGCATGTTGCCGATGGCTTGGAAGGTGTTCATGTCGCGGTTCTTCTCCGCTGCGAGCAGGGCGGGCCCGAGCAGGGCGTCGCGATCCTCAGCGGACATGCCCTTGCCCTTCTGGATGCCCTTGACCATGCTTTCCATGAAGGCGGCGCGGTCTTGCTCACCGAGCCCCTCGGAGAGCTTGTTGCCCCAGCCGAGCATGACGTTCATGTAGGTGGCGGAGGCGGAGGTGCTGCTCAGGATGTCGGAGTAGAAGCTGCAGAGCTCCGCCGGGGTCTTGGCGGAGATGCCGAGTTGCTTGAGCTGAGCATCCGCAAACTGCTCGATGCGCCAGCGGTCCGGTCCCATCTGGTCACAGGCGCGCCAGAAGTCGAGCATGCACTTGCGCAGCTTCTTCTTGTCCTTCGCCATGGCCTTGCCCATGCCCTCCAGCAGGCCCTTCTGCATCACCTCATGGGCGAGCTCCGGGTAGGTGGGCACCAGCTGCTTGCACAGGGTGGTGTTCAGGTCCTCCCACTTGTCATGCGCGTCCGGGGCGTGCTCTGCGAGCGCCTCCGTCCACTCACGCCAAGCCATGAAGTTGCGGGGCTGGGCTTTTACCGCTGCTTCAAAGCAGGCAATGGAGCGGCTCAGCTGTCCCTTCTGGCGGTGAATGTTGCCGGCGATGCGCAGGGCGTTGGAGACGGCGGTCTTGCCGGTGGCGGCGTCATCCGCGTACATCTCCGTAGCGGCATGCAGGGAGGAGAAGGTGTATACATTGCGGAACACCTGCCAGTGCAGACCACGCTCCCAAGTCAGGGAGTAAGCGGGGGTCCACTTCTTGTCCACCAGCACGATGTAGGCGCAGTGACCGGGCTCACCCGCCGTCATGGCAGGAATGCCGTTGGCCACGGCGGAGAAGGCGCCGAAGTGGGAGAGACTGCCGCATACACCACCCACCAAGTAGGTAAGGGCGGTACGGTTGCGGTCATACTTAGTGCCCTCCCACGGGGCGTAGTACTGCGGACCGTGAATGCTGTCACCGTAAATGTTGTTCAGACGGTAAGCGCAGCGCCAGCAGCTGCCGGGATATTCATGGGCGGGCAGGTGCACGTTCTCCAAGCTCCACTCCAAGCTGGCAATGCTGCCGTAATCATTATCACCCTTGCAGCCGCACACCATGCGGCGCTGCCAGAAGGGGAGAGTATCGAACACGCTGTTGAGGCGGCCGGCCTTGTAGCTGCGGATGTAGTAGTCCGCGCGCTCCACGGCGTCCTCCTGGTTCCAGCCGGAGCGGGCGTACTCCAGCGCGGTGGCGGTGGCGATGTCGCGCACCATGCGGTTGGTGAAGAAGTCCTCGTTCTTCTCTGCAATCTTCACGAGGATGGCTACTGCTGCACCCGGGCGAGAGCATTCACCGGAGAAAGCGAACTGCTGCAGCCACTCCTCATCCTCCGCGATGGCCTCCATCATGGTGGCTGCTTTCTTGTCCTTCACGGCGTCCGCCATGGTGTAATCCGCAGCGCACTCAGCCTCTGCGCGCTTCACCTTCTTCTCCAACTGGGCGATATCCCAAGCGGCGCGCTTGGAGGGTTCTACGCCCTCCGGGATGGCGGCTTTTGCCTTGGCGAGCTGGTCTTGGAGCTTCTCCAAGTTCTTTTGGCGGTCTTCTCGGCGCTTGGCTTCCTCTGCCACAGCTTCGATTTCAGCTTGGGCAATGAGCCACTGCGCTATCAGCATGCGGTTGGCGGCGTCTTTGATGAAGTCCTGCGCGGCGGATTCGGAATCACCGCTCATGCCGGCCTTGATTTTCTCCGACAAGTCGTTGCGCTTGCCCTCCACGTTGCTCCAATCCGTGCTGCTCACCAGCTTCATGCCGTCAAAGGCGCTGCCTTTCTTTTTCTTGGCTTTTTTGCCGGCTTTGTCCGCCTTGGCACTCTTGGGGTTTACGGTGGTGGTGGCTTGCTGCTCAGCGTTGCCGAACCATTCCGGTTTAGCGACATAGGCGGCGCCTACGCCCGCCACCAGCAGGGCGGTAATAGCGGCAATAATGCCACCCTTGCCGCTCTTTTTCTGCGGAGCGGCAGTCTGTTTGGTATTAAATGGTGTTTTGTTCATAAAACTCGTGCACCTTTCTCGTGCTTTCTACAGTCTACCGCAAGTCCCCCCTGCCTGCAAGCAAAAAATAGCTGATTTACGGGCGGATTCTGCTGCGTGATGAGATTTTAGGCTTCACTTTAGGGCGCGTATGTGGTAGAATGCGCCTAACACAAAGCGTTACACACGTTAAAAATCATCAGTTTTATGACGCCGAAACACATTGTTGCCGTAATTGACTATGGCTCACAGTACACGCAGCTCATCGTGCGCCGCGTGCGCGAGCTGGGCTACCTTGCCAAACTTTACGCTCTGGAGGACCTTGCGGAAATCTCGGAGCCCGGTGCCATCATCCTCTCCGGTGGCCCCCGCAGCACCTCTGAGCCGGATGCCCCGGATATCGACTTTGAGTGGCTTAAGTCTTTCAACGTTCCCATCTTGGGTGTGTGCTACGGCATGCAGTTGCTCAACATCAAGACCGGTGGTACCGTGCGCAGCAGCAACAAGCGCGAGTACGGCCCCGCCGCCCTTATCCCCGAGCAGCTCGAGGGCTTGTATGCGGATATGTCCCCCTCCTCCCAGGTGTGGATGAGCCACTCCGACACGGTGGACCACCTGGCGGACAACTGCAAGGTCATCGCCCGCAACAGCGACGGCGTGCCCGTGTCTCTGCAGTGGGGTGATAACATGTTCGGCATCCAGTTCCACCCGGAGGTAACGCACTCTCACGAGGGGCGCACCATCCTCAAGAACTTCCTTTCCTACGCCAAGGAGCTCGCTGCCTTCGACATCGGCGACTTCAAGCGCGAGCTCATCGAGGACATCCGCGCCAAGGTGGGTGACAAGCAGGTAGTTTGCGGTGTTTCCGGCGGTGTGGACAGCACCGTGCTGGCCGTGCTCCTGCACGAGGCAGGTGTAAATGTGCGCTGCATTTTCGTGGACAACGGCTTGCTCCGTAAGGATGAGGCCAAGGAGGTGCAGGCTAACTTTGAGCGCATGGGTGTGAAGATTGAGACGGTGGACGCCTCCGCCCGCTTCTTGGAAGCCCTGGCCGGTGAGACTGCTCCGGAGAAGAAGCGCCGCATCATCGGCAACCTCTTCATCGATGTGTTCTGGGACGCCGTGGGTGATGCGGAGATGCTTGCCCAGGGTACGCTTTACCCGGACGTGATTGAGAGTGCCTCTAACGCCAAGAGCAAGGCCTCCGTCATTAAGACCCACCACAACCGCGTGGAGCGCGTGCTCAAGATGCAGGAGGAGGGTAAGGTGATTGAGCCGCTCGCCTTCCTCTTCAAGGATGAGGTGCGTGAGCTCGGTGCCTCCATGGGCATCTCCCACGACATCCTGTGGCGCCACCCCTTCCCGGGCCCCGGTTTGGCCGTGCGCTGCCCCGGTGAGGTGACCAAGGAGCGCCTCGACATCATCCGCGAGTGTGATGCCATCTTCATCGGCACCCTGCGCAAGTGGGATTGGTACGACAAGTGCTGGCAGGCATACGCCGGCCTCATCCCCGTGAAGACCGTGGGTGTGAAGGGTGACGAGCGCTCTTACGAGTTCGCGACCAACCTGCGCGCCATTGTTTCTGAGGACGCCATGACGGCCGACTGGGTGCAGCTGCCCTACGACCTACTGCGCGAGGCCTCGAACCGCATCCTCAACGAGGTGAAGGGCATCAACCGCGTGCTCTTCGACATCAGCACCAAGCCCCCGGCATCCATCGAGTGGGAGTAAAGCTCCCCGCTGCCGCCACAGCCTGCATCCGCTGATGCTGCATGTGATTTTCCACCACCCGCACCGCAAACCGGTGCGGGTGGCTGCGTTATGTGCTTGACTTTTCGGGTGGAAGGTGTAGTCTGGTGAAGGTAGGAGGTCGATTGTTATGAACAAATGGGGCATAGCATGCGTCTACCACAGGGAAAGGGGTATACAAACCGCCGGAGAGACCATTCGTAACACGTAACTGATATCTGATATATTATGAAGCTGAGACTGAACCGAATGCTGCGTCGCGCCGTCATGGCATGCATGACTGCCGTGAGTGCCGTCACTTTGCAGGCTTTTGCGGATGTTGTATACATCACGGATGGGGTGAACAAGGATAATGTGACGGCCTCCGAGCGTTTTTATGATACGGGCAAGGGGCATTATTTCCCCTGGGTGCAGTACAGCAATTATTTCAATGACCTGAAAGCCGAATATAACGCGCAGGGGAGCTTCCGCTTTTTGGGAGATTTGTACGAGCGCATGCCCGCGAGTGCGCCCAACTTGCAGGGGTATTTCGTCAATTTGTCGGGGGATGGTGATACGTGCTGGGCGCAGGCTGCCATGAATGCCGTGGAGTATTGGAACTCATACTACGGCGTATTTTACCAAGGCTCACGCGAGCTGCTGTATGGCTATACCTATGATGAGCAGTACTTGCCGATGACGGGTGGCACGCTTTCCCTGAAGCAAAACCTTGCGTTGCTGGATACCTTCACCAACGAGGGGGACAATTTCGGCTCATACGTGAACTGGTACATGAAGGGCGACGACCGCCCGGATTACAGTACGGTGTTGGTCAAGGGGCAGGGTGGCTATTGGGCGGATGTGTTCGGCACTGCGTCTGCCTACACCTACAAGACCATCAACCGCTACAGCGAAATGACCGCTGCCGTTACCTCGCTGATGGGGTATGAGAAAAACAGCAACGGGCAGTATACGCAAACAACTAAGGGGCAGCTGCTGTCTATCTCTATGTCGAGTTCGGAAGGCAGCGGGCATTCCATTGCAGGGCATGGCTTCACGCTGAATGCTGCCGGGCAGGTGAGCACGCTGTGGGTCACGAACTCTGACGACGTTGAGTATTCGCTCTTCCCGCTTTACTTGGACCCGAACCAAAGCACGCCGTGGCTGTATGAGGATGCCGCCTGCACCCGGCTGTGGGAATACTCTGATGAGTATTGGTACGTGGATTACCTGTACTCCATCAAAACACCGCAGGTGCTCAAAACGATGTATGAGCAGTACTCCGACCCGGAGCGTGCCCTGTGGTGGAACGGCTATGCCCCCGGTGGGGTGCTGAGTATGGACACGGGGAGCACCGCGGAGCTGCCCACGGCGGAAACCGGGTGGGATGCCTATATCAGGGATGCCGGGGAGCTCAGCGGTTACTACCACAGCTGGTACGGTAATTGCAAGTTCGCGTGCTTCAATGATGATGCGGTGCGCACCACCGTGCAGATAAACGGTACGCTCAATCCCTACTCCGTGCAGTTCCTGAATGCGGATAAGGCTTACACTGTCAACGGTACCGGTACGAGCTCCGGTGGCATCAATGTCAACTTTTTGTACCAGGGTAACGGCGGTGCGGTGCAAATGAATAACATGCGCCTGGTGGCAACGGAAACGCGCTTGAATGCCGGCACCATGACGCTCAATAGCTCCTTGCTGAGGGGGTGGATGGTGGGAGTAGAGGCAGATGCCACGCTGAAACTCCACAACTCTACCCTGCAACTGACCTCCTCCACCGCTACGCTCACCTTGGGCGGTGCGTTGATGCTCAGCGGCAACAGCTCTGTGGCATTGAACGGCGGTACCATGGTGTTCCAAGCCGGTTCCACCCTGTCGCTGGGGCTCACTTCCGCCTCCACCGGGTCTGCAAGTGTCTCCATCGGCGGTGGTAGCCTGAGCTTCAACGGTGCGGTGAACTTGGTGGTGAGCGGCAGCGGGCTGGTGGATTCCACCACCTATTACCTGTTGGGCTTAACGGGGTTCAATGCCTCACAGTTATCTAACATCAGCTGCTCCTCAGGCATATTGGGCTATGATGGGCGGTATTTGACCCTGACCTACTATGCCAGCACTTGGCGTGACTACAGCGGTACGTGGAGCGCTACCCGCTGGGCAGGTAATTATGAGTCCAAGGATGGCTCCGTGGCGCGCTTTGCCGGTAGCTCGGGCGTGACAAACAATGTGAGCGTCAGCGGGGCTGTGGCGCCTTCCTCCGTCTACATTGCCTCCGGGCATTATGCGTTCAGTAATGCCGGCAACGCCGCCCTCAATACAGGCCTGTTGCAGGTGGCAGGCACGGCAAGCCTGAGTATGGATTTTATGCCGAATGCCTCTCGCTTGGAGGTGGGTGGCAGTGCTGCTTTGACCTTAAAACTCAGCGGTGAGCGTTTGACGCTGCCCACCATGGCACTTTCCGCCGGGGGAACGCTTACACTTGATAAATCGCAGAGTGCGGTGCTGTACTACACGGCGTATGACCCCGCCACGCTCAAGGGCAGCGTGAATGTAGCGTCCGGTGTGGGGCTTACGCTGCGTGGGCGTGGTGATGTCGCGCTGGATGCCTCCTTTCACCTGGCTTCCGGGGCTGCCTTGTATCTGAACCCGGAGGATAGCACGCAGAACGTAAGCTACACGCTCAGCCACGGTGTGCAAACAAATGGCGGTTTTGTTGTCATCGGTTATAATGATGATACGCTGAACTCCGTGGCGCGCGTATACACGCCGGCGGAGAATGCTGCTGAGTATTATGTATGGAAGACCGGCGAGCTGGTGCTGCAGGGGGAGGGCACATTCTCCGGCAAGGTGCACGAGAACGGCAAACTGGTGGTGGACAGCGCTGCAGACGTTACCTTCAGCCTGAGCTCCAATGCCCCGCTGTTTGATGAGGGCGTGCGCCTGCAAGTGCTGGGGCATGCCACCGTCGGCTCTGAGGCAGCCGGGTTAAACAGCCGCTTGGCGGACTCTGTGACAGTGCAGGGCACGCTCACACTGGGGGTGGACTGCACGGTAGGGGCTACTTCCTCCAAAAAAGTGAGCCTGGACATCCCCTCCCTGACGCTGGATTCCGGTACGCTTGAGATTAACGCCTTTTTCGCCAATCCTCAATCGTGGAAGAACCTGCGCACCAATAACCGCGTGTACATCACGGAGTTGACGCTTGATGGCGCGGGTACCATCATCCGCAAAACGCCGGATGGGCATGGCTTCTTTGCCTATTGTGCGAATGTGAGCATCGCTCAGTTGAAGGGCAGCGGTAACCTGACCCTGGATGTGGATACGTGGAACCAGATGTCGCGCTATTATCTCACGGATACCACTGCCTTCACCGGTAATATCAACGTATTGAACTCCTCCGTCTGGCGAGAGAATGCCGACAGCAACGGTAATGTGGTGCACTTCCATGTGAATGTGCTGGAGCTGGCGAATCAGCGACTCAATGGCCGGGTGCACCTAGCTGTGCCCAACCGTACCGATTACGCTACGGCCGCTCTCGGCATCAAGGGCAATGTGACCGTGCGCGGTCTGAGCAGCTTGGACAACGGCCCCGTGTATTTGTTCAGCGGTGAGTATTCGCAGGCGGAGTGTCTGACGGAAAAAGGCTTCTTCTACCACACCACGGCGGATGCCTCCGCCTGCTTGGCTATAGATACCGGGGCGAGCTCTTACAGCTTTGCCGGTACGGTGGGTGCCTCGCTGTCCTTGGAGAAGCTCGGGAGCGGTACGCAGAGCTTTACGGGCGATATGAGCGCCTTTAACGGAGCGATGACGGTGCGGCAGGGTGTGCTGGACATTAAGCGCGCCTTTACCGCCTCTGCCGTGAGCTTGGCGGAGGGTACACTGCTGCGTGCACGCAGCGGGGCGAGCATTAACGCGCTGACGCTGAGTGGTAACACGCGTTTGGAAGCCTCCGGTGGGCAGCTTACGCTCACGCATGCTACGGTGAGCGGCTGCAATGTGCTGGAGGCGCAGTCCATTCAAGGCTCGGAATGGGTGTTCCGCTTGGATGGCTCCTGCCGTAAGGAGGTGATGCTCAGTATGCTGGGTAGCTCCGCCTCCGGGACGTTCAGCTTGGGTTCCCTCACCCTGCAGTATGATGCTCAGACGCTCAGCAACGGGCTTTACTATTTGTTTGCCTATGATGATGAGCTTACGTGGTCGGGTGACATCAACCTGACTAATTCTCCGAGTGATGCATACCGTTGGATAAATGAAACCGTGGGTGGTGAGAAAATGTACATTTTGGTGTATGAGCACAGCACCGGTGTGGATGCCCCCTTGGATCGTGATTTTACCACGCTGACGTGGACCGGCAGCGGTACGCTGTGGGCAAGCACCTGCGGGGAGGAGTCCTCCGCTTGGAGTGCAGCCGGTACCACGGTGGATTTGAATTATTACAACGGCGATAGCGTGCTCTTCAATAAAGCCGGTAAGGTGCGTTTTCGCGGAGCGTTGCGCCCCGCTGCCGTGACCGTGAGCAATAGCTCCGGTACGGTAGAGCTTGTGCCTGAGGATGCTGCATCCTCACTGCAAGGGGGGATGAGTCTTGCGAAATCCGGCGCGGGTACACTGTACCTCGGCGGTAACAATGGCTACACGGGTGGCACGGTGCTGCATGCCGGTGTGCTGCAGGCGGGTTCCGCAACGGCTTTGGGCACCGGTGCCGTAACGGTGAACGGCGGCACGCTGAACCTCGGTGACTACGCGGTGAAGAACTCCATTATTGCCAAGGGCGGCAGTATATCCGCCACCGGGCACAAGGGCTTGCTTTCCGTACAGGGGGCTGTCACCTTGCTGGGGAACGGTACGGAGGGCGCTATCGAGCTGTGCTCCGGCTCGGTGCTCAAAACCTCCGCCGGCATGATTCTGGATGCCGGGGATACGCTGACGGCAGCCGGTGGCAGCGTGCAGGGCAACCTCACCCTCAACGGGGGTGAGTTGGTGCTGGGCGGTGCTGCGTTATCCGTATCGGGAACTTTTGCGGTGAACTCGCTTTCTTCACTGAGCCTGAGCGGGTATGAGCTGGGTAAGGAGTATACCTTGGTGTATTATGGTGCCTTTGCGGGTGATGTTGATTTGCTCACCTTACCCTCCACCGGTTCGCCCCGCTTGGCATACGAGCTGACGGCGGGCACGGGCGCGCTTACCCTGCGTGTGGTGGAGAGTGCCGGCTCCCTTATATGGCTCGGCGGCAAGAAAACCGTATGGGCGGAGGGGCACACCACGCTGTGGAATGACGGCGCTGCCGGCTCTGCCTTCTTTGCGGGTGATCACGTGACCTTTACCGCCGGCACTATCAGCATCTCCGGGCAGGTACGCCCTGGTTCCATTGCCGTTGCCAATGACAAAACCGCCTCATTCAAAACATCTTACAATAAGAAAACAGGCCTTTACTCCGGTGAGATTGCGGGCAGTGCCACGCTCAGCAAATACGGCAAAGGCAAGTTCACCCTTAATGATGGTAACTTGAATTGGTACGGTGATTCGCACCTTTATGCCGGCACACTCACGGCGAAGGGGGTGACATCCTTCGGCCGTGGGGATATTTACGTGCATGGCGGCGTGTTGGATTTGGCGAGCAAGGCGGTGACCAATGACATTGAGCTGCAGGGGAGTGCTGTGGTTAAGGGCGGTAAGAAGTACCTCGGTGCTTTCACCTTGCAGCAGGGCGATTTGCTGAAGGGCTCCTCCCTCAATGTGTATGAGTCAGCCACGCTGTGCTCCGGTACTGTGAGTGGCTCTCTGTACGGCAACGGCACCACAGTGGTGGCGGGGGAGGTAGCGCTTGCTTCCACCGGCAAAGTGACCACGGCGGGCTTATCCGTGCAGGGTGAGCTCACTACCTCCACCAAGGGATTGGCCATGAATACCAAAACTTCCGCCATTGAGGTGGAGAAGGGCGCTTACCTGCTGGCTGCAGGTGCCATCAAGGCTTATTCCCTGGAGGTGTGGGATGCGGACGTGGAGCTGAGCAGCGCAAAGGCCTCATCCCTGAGCCTGAATGGTGCCCTGAATCTCCATAGCGGAGCTGCTGCGCTCATTTCCGGCAAGGTGTCCGTCGGTAGCCTGAGCTTGCAGAACGCAAGCCTCACGCTTTACGACCCCTCCACGAAGAATAAGGCGCAATCGCTCACGTCCAAGGGTGCCCTCACACTGGGCAGCGGGGCTGCCATTACCCTGAACGGCAAAATAACGGCCAAGGATTTAACGCTCAACGGCGGCTCCATCACGCTCAGCTCCGCTAAATGGCAAACCATTGCCGTTAAGAATCAGCTCACACTCAACGGCAGTGTGGATTTGAACCTGTGCTGCAATCTCAGCGTGGGTAAGGCTTATAAACTCTTCACCTACAAGTACCATAACCTTGCAACTTACAGCTCTGAGCAATTGCTGAATATGCTGGGCCTGCAAGATGCCGGTTGCACCCTGAGTGTTTATAATAAGTATGTTACTCTGACGGTGCTGAATCCGTATCTTTGGCAGGATTATATTTCCGATAACTTGGCAGCGCTCTCCGGTGTGCAAGATGCTGCTGTAGAGGAGGCGCCGCCTGCTGAATCCCCGGAAGCGGAGGCTGCCGATGAGCCGACGGAGGTGGTGGTAAACCCTGAGGAGCTGCTTTTGCAGTCTGCCCCCGCAGCGGATGAGCTTGCCTCATTGCCCGCCAAGGTGGCGGACACCCTGGCGCAGAGTACGTGGGGTGTGGTGGGGGCCTCCCGCGCCTTCGGGGAGACGATTGCGAACCGTGGGCGCCATGCCACGCTGCTCGGTAATGCGGGGCAGGGCGCTGCTTGGGTGTCCGTGATGGGTGGCAGTAGCCGTATTTCCTCCGCGGAGGGCCACAGCGGCGCGGATTTCACCCTGTCCGGCGCTGCCTTCGGTGCGGAAGCCCGCCTGACGCAGGATTCTACGCTCGGTGTTGCCATCGGTAACAGCTGGGGCAAGGTCAGCACTTTCTCCGCCTTCACGGTGGAGCTGGATTCCGTGCACGTGGGTATTTACGGCAATCATCAGCTCTGCAAGAGCCTGACGCTGAGCTGGATGGCCTCCCACTCCCGCTCGGAGAGCGAGGCCTCCCTCCTCGGCGCACCCTACAGCTGGTCGCAGGATGCCCTGCAGCTGGATGCCCGCCTCACTTGGGGCAAATCCCTCAGCGAAAAGACCGCTGTGAGCGCTTTTGTGGGCTTGCAGTACCTCGCGACCGACAGCGCGGAGTGCTCCGGCCTGAAGACCGGCTCCGTGCAGAATCTCCGTGCTGAGCTCGGCGTGGGGGCAAGCCACCGAGCGGGTGAAAACACCTTGCTTTTCGGCGAGTTGAGCTTCATCGGTGACATGGTGCGCCACAATCCCACCGCCGCCATCGGTGACTACCGCACTCACGGCACCAACCCCGGCCGTGCCGGGCTCAACCTGAGCGTCGGAGCGGAGCACCGCCTCTCTGAGGATTGGAGCATGCACGCCTCTTACAGCCTTGAGCTCATGGAAAACAGCACGAGCCACAGCCTGAACCTCGGTGCTTCCTATAGCTTCTGATGCTGCGTGTATATGGAGACCTCTGCAATCATACAGGCGAACGCTGCGTTGAAAAAAACGGGGCTGGGTGAGTCATACGTGGTGATGGCCGGCGTGCTGTACATGGTGCTGCCGGTGATGCTGTGGGTGGCAACGTGGTTTGAGCTTTGGTTGGGCGGCGCCGTGCTGGTCGGTATGCTGGCGGCATTGTGGCAGGTATTGCGGAAGGTGCGGCAGCATTTCGCGAGTGGTGAGAAGTCCGTACCTTATTCTCAGGTGCTGTGGGCTGTTCTTTTTGCCTTGGTATGTACCCTGCTGCTGGGCTTGGATGGTAGGGTGCAGCAGTCATGGGATTTTATCGTGCGCAATCCTCTGTATCAGGATTTGATAAGCGAGTCGTGGCCGCTATGTTTCGCGGAACGGGGCTGTGTGATATATCCGCTGCAATTTTGGCTTGTGCCTGCCGGCGTCAGCGCCTTGTTGCCATCGTGGTGTAGCACCTGTGTTTTGCAGCTATGGGTGTTTTGCGGTATGTGTTTGCTGACGCTCAATGTTGTTGCCTATTGGGGTAATCTGCGGGCTTGGGTGCTGCTCATCGGTATGCTGATGGTAGCCCCGCTTACACGGGTGGTGGATATTGTCGGCATGTTCGGCCTTTATCCGTCAGGCGTTTTCATGGTGAACATGGGGGTGCCCTCCGCCCTGACACAATGGTTTGATACGTATCACTTTTTCATTATCACCTGCCTGTATTTGTCGCTGGTGCAGGGTCGCCGTTTACCCTTGGGGGTGTTGTTGTTTATTTCCGCCTTGCTGGCCGTTATGCACCCCATGATGGCTGCTATGCTGTTTTTGCCGGTTTGCGCGCGCGTGTGGCAAGATGGCGCTTTGCGCGGGCTGCGGGGCGTGGTGCGGTCGCTGGCAGCGGTGGAATCCGTCGTGGCGTTCGCTTTGGTGGTTTTGGCTGCGGTGTATTATCTTTCCGGCTCATGTGGGCAATGGTGCCTTGTGTTTGATGCGCCCTTGGGGCGCGGTCTGAATGCCTCGAGCATCCTGCTGTGCCTGGGCAGCATGGCGTTGCTTATTTTACCCTTGTGGGGAGCTTGGGTATGCTCTGAGCGGAAGATTTTGCTGCTTTTGATGGCTTATGTGCCCGTGTTAATCCTCGTTTGGGTTGGGTATGAGAACGGTATCAGCGAATGGCGGTATAAGTTTGTTGTTTTGTATACTTATATGCTGATTTCTTGTTTGTTGCAAGCCGTAGACCGTTCCTTTACTGGTCGCCTGCTGCTGATTTCTCTTTTCGCTGTATCGACGGTCAGCGTGGCGGCGGAGTTACACCGCAAAAAAGTGCATCAGGCGGCGCCTGCCGGCTTCCCGGTACGGCAGGAATACATCATGGATGATTATTCTTCCCTGAGCGAGACCGAGGGCTTGCTGCGCAAACAGTTTTTTGCTCCGTCTTTTGCCCTGCCTTCGATTTTCCGGGATGCCTCTTCTACGCGCTGAGCGTGATGTTTTGTCTCGACAAAGGGGGCAAAAACGGGTATAATAGCCACGTATGAAAGCCATAACAAGCATACTGGCCGGAGTGGTTGCCATGGTGGCTGCGGTAGCCCCGCAGGCTCAGGCAGACCGCAATTCTGACTATTGGGCACCGGAGAATATGGCCGCTCGCCAATGTACGTCCGTTCACTTGGGGTACTTGCCCGGGCTGCCGGAGCATACGGCCGCTTACCAAGAGATGGTGGTGGAGAGCAGTGCTCCCGGTACCTACTTTGCCGCCAATAACTTTGGCTGCGGTTACATCGGCGTGCAGGAGTTGTGCGAGAAGACGGAAGATGGCACTCGCTACGTGCGCAAGGCAATTTTCTCCATTTGGGACGCCAAGGACAGCGGTGACAACCCCCACGCTGCCCCGGAAGAGGAGCGCGCTAAGCTCGTTTGCAAGGGCCGCAATGTGACTACCCGCCGTTTCGGCGGTGAGGGCACGGGCGGTAACTCCATGCGCGTGTTCGATTGGAAGGAGGGCGATGTGATTCGCACGCTCGTCATTGAGCGCCCGGATGGTGAGGATTTCCGCCAGATTGCCGGCTACATTTGGGACCCCGAGACACAGCAGTGGGAGCTGCTGAGCTGCTGGCGCATTCAGGCGCTGAGCCGTGGCTTGGGCGGTGGCTGCGGTTTCGTGGAAGATTTCTGCCGCAACGTCGAGTCTAAGAAGTATGAGCGTCGCGCCACCTTCGGTCCCGCTTGGCGTTGGGATGGCAAGGCTTGGCATCCTGCCACGGAGTTCCGCTTCACCAAGGACGGCAACCCGAACATGGAGATTAACTGCCGCCTGAACCCGGAGCTCGGCTACTATTCCCTTGCTACCGGCGGTGACATCAAGCCGGAGGCTGATTTCCCCGTTTGGGCTGTTAAGAAGCTGCCCACGCAGCCCAAGCCCCAGCAGCCCGGTGAGGACGTGATGAAGCTCATCAACGCTCCCAAGCTGGAGCCGACGGAGA